>NZ_JBEZWX010000048.1:0-48072 GCF_040637635.1 Streptomyces sp. NPDC028635
TCGACGGAGACGACGAACAGGATGGGGATGACCGCGTGCATGCCGACGCCGAGGGGGTCGGGCCAGGCGGCGGCGCCGTTGAAGGCGATGGTGGCCGCGGTGAGCAGCCAGGCGGTCTGGCGCAGCAGCGGGAAGGGGATGCGGATCCAGGTCAGCAGCAGGTCCAGGGCGAGCAGGACACAGATGCCGGCGTCGATGCCGATCGGGAAGACGTAGGAGAAGTTCCCGAAGCCCTTCTTGATCGCCAGTTCCCGCACGGCGGCGTAGGAACCGGCGAAGCCGATCCCCGCGATGATCAGGGCGCCGGACACGACCACACCGATCAGAATCCGGTGCATCCGAGTCAGCTGCGGTGGCGCGGCCACGCGTACTCCCCTCCCCTTGCCTGCTGTTGCGCGCAACAGGGTGGCACATGTGTACGGCGAACGTGGCGCCGGTACCGCCGGAGCCCGGCCCCGCGGAGGGCCGGGCTCCGGCAAACAGGCCCGAACCGGGCCCTGTTGACGTCGCACGGAGGCGGCGGTCTTTTCTCGCCGTCAGTCCTTCTTCGCCGCCGAAGCGGACGGGGACGCGGACTTCGACGCGGAAGCGGACGGGGAGGCCGGCTTCGACGCGGAGGCCGACGGGGCCGACGGGGACGCGGGGGCCTTGCCGCCGCCCGTGCCGCCGCCGTCGCCGTTCGCGGACGACACCGAGGCCACGGCCTCCTTCACCGCCTGCTCCGCGGCCTTCGTCAGCTCGCCGGCGTCGGGCGCCTTGTCACCGGCGAGGCCGGCGCCGTTGTAGTCCAGGGTGACGACCACGTTCTCGACCCGGGCGACGACCGTCTGCTGCTTGAAGTCGCCCTCCTTCTTCTTCAGGTCGTAGCGCACCGTCGTCGCCTCGTCGCCCGTCCCCGCGACCGGCTGCGACGCGGTGTTCTTCGCGCCCGTCGTCGACTTCGCCTCCTGCACCTGCTTCAGGAAGTACGCGTGGGCCTGCTCGTTGCCCGAACCGCGCGAGACGTCCGACTCGAAGCGCAGCAGGGAGACGTTGAGCCAGCGGAACTGCGAGCCCTTCACGCCCTTGTTGTCCAGGCTGTTCCAGGAGCAACTGGCCCGCGTGGCGAGGTCGCCGGAGCTGCCCTCCTTGCCCTTGGTGCCCTTGGGCACCAGGTCCTGGAGCGTCTTGTTCGACAACACCCCGCACGCCTGCGGCAGCTTGGCGTACGCCGCCGCCTGCACGGTCGGCGACGCGCTCGCCGACGACGACGAGCTGCTCGCGCTCGCGCCGGAGCCGGCCTTGGCCTGGTCGTCGGAGCCGGAGTCCGAGGAGGAGCACCCGGCGGCCACCAGCATCACGGGGACGGCGGCCGCGCAGACAAGGACGCGGTTCAGCCGCGCCGCGCGCTGCGGGCGCTTCGTACGCATCTCGGGCTGGTCGTCACGCTGGGCTCGTCGCTGCATGGTTCCTTCACTCATGTGGCTCGTGGTTCCTGCGGTCGGAACGGGTCCGAGGGGCCACGGTACGCGGTGCCGACGCCACGCGGCCGTGCTTCGTCCGCTCCCCGGACACGCGCGGCGGGGAGCGCGGGGCGGGTCAGCCGGACAGCGAATCGTCCAGCTGCGCCGCCAGTTTCCGGGCCCTGTCCTGCATTTCCTTGCTGTCCGGGACCGCCGTGACGGACGTCGGCTGCTCCTCGTACCGGATGGTCACGATGACGTTCGACGTGCGGAACGCCACAGTCACCGTGCGCTGCTTGGCCGTCGAACCGGGGCCGCCCAGCTGGTCGTCGAGGAACGCCTCGTCGCCGACGTCGTCCAGGGTGCGGGGCTGCAGATCGGTGGTGGCGGAGGCCGACGGCGAGGGGGAGACGGAGCCGGAGGCGGCCCCGGACGGCGTACCGGACGGCGACGCGGAGGGCGCGGTGGACGGCGCTGTCGTGGACGGCGTCCCGGACGGGCTCGCGGTGTCGAAGTCCGCGGTGGCCGAGGTGCTCGGCGCCGGCAGGTCGGCCGCCGTCTGCAGGCGCGCGAAGAGCTGCTCGGCCTGGGCGTCGTCGCTGACGGCGCTGTCGTAGGAGACGACCCGCTCGAAGTCCACGGAGAGATGGTCGGTGGCGGCCGCGGACTCCACCTTCCAGCGGCAGCCGACCTTGCGGTCGGTGCTGTAGGTCAGCTCCGCCTCGCCCTGGTAGGCCTTCTGTCGCTGCACCTCGTCGGCGATCTCCCGGATGCCGGGCAGCAGCGCGTCGAGCGTGTCGTGGCCGACCACACCGCACGGCTGGGGCAGCGTGCGGTACTTGCCGGGCTCGGCGACCGCGGTGGCCGAGCCGGCCGCGCCGGGGTTGGAGTTGTCGGTGCGGCCGCCCTCGTCGGAGCCGCTGGTGCAGGCGGCCAGCAGCGCCGCGAGAAGGGCGACGGTGCCGGGTACGAACGCCTTGCGCTGCACGGGTGAGGCTCCTCTCGACGGTGCGCGGACGATCGTGTCCGCGCTGGTTATTCGCTTGCCGCACGGGGGCGCCCCCTGCGCACCATGTGTATCGCACGCACGACCGTGGATGCCGGTCCGTTGTCTCTTTCATCGACCTTGGCTCCGGTTTTTGCGATACAGGTCTTTTGTTCTGTTTTCCGGGGGAATGAGGAAGTAGAGATGTCGTACGTGGAGATGCCGGGCGCCAAGGTGCCGATCCGTCTGTGGACGGATCCGGCGACGGTCGAGGACGTGGCGCTGCAGCAGCTGCGCAACGTGGCGACCCTGCCCTGGATCAAGGGCCTGGCCGTCATGCCCGACGTCCACTACGGCAAGGGCGCGACGGTCGGCTCGGTCATCGCGATGCAGGGCGCGGTGTGCCCGGCGGCGGTCGGCGTGGACATCGGCTGCGGGATGTCGGCGGTGCGGACGTCACTGACGGCGAACGACCTGCCGGGCGACCTGTCACGCCTGCGCTCGAAGATCGAGCAGGCGATCCCGGTGGGGCGCGGCATGCACGACGACCCCGTCGACCCGGGACGGTTCCACGGCCTGGCGACCGCCGGCTGGGACGACTTCTGGGGGCGGTTCGGTGGTGTCGCCGAGGCGGTCAAGTTCCGTGCGGAGCGCGCCACGAAGCAGATGGGAACGCTCGGATCGGGCAACCATTTCGTTGAAGTATGCACCGATACGACCGGTTCCGTCTGGCTCATGCTGCACTCCGGCTCCCGCAACATCGGCAAGGAACTGGCCGAGCACCACATCGGAGTGGCCCAGAAGCTCCCGCACAACCAGGGCCTGGTCGACCGCGACCTGGCGGTCTTCGTCGCGGACACCCCGCAGATGGCGGCGTACCGCAACGACCTGTTCTGGGCGCAGGAGTACGCCAAGTACAACCGCACGATCATGATGGCGCTCCTGAAGGACGTGATCCGCAAGGAGTTCAAGAAGGCGAAGCCGGCCTTCGAACAGGAGATCTCCTGTCACCACAACTACGTGGCGGAGGAGCGGTACGACGGCATGGACCTGCTGGTGACCCGCAAGGGCGCGATCCGGGCCGGCTCCGGCGACTACGGGATCATCCCCGGCTCGATGGGCACGGGGTCGTACATCGTGAAGGGCCTCGGCAACGACAAGTCCTTCAACTCCGCCTCGCACGGCGCGGGACGCCGGATGAGCCGCAACGCGGCCAAGCGGCGCTTCACGACCAAGGACCTGGAGGAGCAGACCCAGGGCGTGGAGTGCCGCAAGGACTCCGGCGTCGTCGACGAGATCCCGGGTGCCTACAAGCCGATCGACCAGGTCATCGACCAGCAGCGGGACCTCGTCGAGGTCGTGGCGAAGCTGAAGCAGGTCGTCTGCGTCAAGGGCTGAGCCGCTTCTCCATCAGGGTCACCGCGTACGGGCTGCCGCCGCCGTCCGTCTTCGCGGGCTGTTCGCCGACGACCCGGTAACCCGCCGACTCGTAGTAGGCGCGCAGGCGGGGGTTGGTGGAGAGGCAGTCGAGGCGGGCGTGGGGGCGGCCCTTCGCCGTGATGCGGGACTCCGCCTCCGCCAGCATGGCCCGGCCCGCGCCGGGCGGGGCCGTGTGCGGCACGGTCATCAGGCGGTGGATGTAGCCGGCGTCGGCGGGGCGGGGGCCCCAGGCCGCCTCGTCGGTCCACCAGAGTTCCCAGGCGCCGACGAGGGCGGTGCCGGCGTACGCCAGCCAGACCTCGCCCTCGTGCATCCGGCGCACGAAGTGGGCCTCGTCCTTCTCGCCCGGCTTCCACTGGTCGATGCCGCGCGCCAGCTGCCACAGGGCCGCGCTGTCGCGCAGGCGGACCAGCAGCGGGGCGTCCGCCTCGGTGGCCTCGCGGAACGTCAGCGCGGGCCAGGCCGTGGGGCGGGGCTCCAGCAGGGCGTCGCGCAGGGTCGCCGCGAGGGCCGCCGCGTCCATGCCGAGGGCCTGGCCGACGTACGCCTCGACGCTGCCGTACCGCTCCTTCAGGGCGGTCAGGAACAGGCGCATGACCGCGGCGGGGGCGCGGCCGTAGCCGGGCCAGGCGGGGGACGCGCCGCCGTTGCGGGTGCGCCAGTCCGCGAGCAGGGCCCCGGTGGCCAGTTCCGTGAGGCTGAAGTCCTCGACGATCGTCGGCTCGTCGATGCCGAGGAGGGCGAGGACGAGGGCGGCGATCTCACCGGTGCGGTCCTTGCCGGAGGCGCAGTGGAAGACGACCGGGGTGTCGCGCCGGGCCGAGTCCGCGATGGTCTCCAGAGCCTCGCGGATCTCCTTCACGCCGTCCTCCGCCACCTCCATGAACCGTTCGGCCAGATAGGGGCCAGGGTCGATGTCGGCGGTCAACGCGGCCTGGTCGTACGGGCGGTGCTCGATGCTCAGGTTGCGGTAGGTGAGCGAGGGGTGCTCGGGGACGCGGCCGGTGCGCTCGATCTCCCACGGATAGCGCAGGTCGATGACGGTGCCGACGCCGAGGGACAGGAAGCGGTCCCAGTCCGCGGTTCCCTCGGCGAGCTTGCCGAGGGAGTCGGAGCGGTAGAGACGGCCGGGGCGGACGCGGTGAGTGCCGTCCGGGGTCGGATAGCCGCCCAGATCGCGGAAGTTGCGCAGGGCGTCGAAGGGTATGTGTCGGTCCACCCGCCTATTGAGCCCTACTTGGCGTGCCGGACGGCGTAGATCATGACGAACGCCACGATGTGGATGCCGAAGAGGAAGTACGCCAGGAAGATCCACACCTGGCGTTCGTCCTTCGTCTCCTGGGCCAGCCGGCGCTGCTCCGGCGACAGCTCCTTCTCGTCGTCGGCCATCAGCCTTCCCGGTGCACCTTGGTGTTCGACGCCTGCGCGCGCGGACGGACCACCAGCAGGTCGATGTTGACGTGGCTGGGGCGGGTGACGGTCCAGGTGATGGTCTCGGCGACGTCGTCGGCGGTCAGCGGCTCGGCGACGCCCTGGTAGACCTTCTCCGCCCGCTCCCGGTCGCCGCCGAAGCGGGTGAGGGCGAACTCGTCGGTCTTGACCATGCCGGGGGCGACCTCGATGACGCGGACCGGCTTGCCGACGATCTCCAGGCGCAGCGTCTCGGCGAGGACGTGCTCACCGTGCTTGGCGGCGACGTAACCGGCGCCGCCCTCATAGGTGCCGAGCCCGGCGGTGGAGGACACGACGACGACCGTGCCGTCACCGCTCGCCTCCAGCTTGGGCAGCAGGGCCTGGGTGAGGTTGAGGGTGCCGATCACGTTCGTCTCGAACATCGTGCGCCAGTCGTCCGGGTCGCCGGTGGCGACCGGGTCGGCGCCGAGGGCGCCGCCGGCGTTGTTCACCAGCACGCCGATCGTCTTGAACGCGCTCGCGAACTCGTCGACGGCGGCGCGGTCCGTGACGTCCAGCGGGTACGCCGTCGCGGAGTGCCCGGCGGCGTTGATCTCCTCGGCGATCGCCTCGATGCGGTCCTTGCGGCGGGCGGTGAGGACGACGCGGTAGCCGGCGGCGGCCAGCCGGCGGGCCGTGGCGGCGCCGATGCCGCTGCTCGCCCCGGTGACGACGGCGATGCGGGAGGCGGCGGACGGTACGGCGGTGGCCATGGGCTGCTCCTCGGACGTCTGTGCGCTGGTCCGGCCCAGGATAGGCGGCGGCGCCGGCGTACGGGCGGGCACGGTCAGCCGTTGCCGCGCGGCGCCCACATGATCAGCGCCATGCCGGCCAGGCAGACGAGGGCGCCGGCCACGTCCCAGCGGTCGGGCCGGTAGCCGTCCGCGACGGCGCCCCACAGCAGGGAACCGGCGACGAAGATCCCGCCGTAGGCGGCGAGGACCCGGCCGAAGTGGGCGTCGGGCTGGAAGGTGGCGACGAACCCGTACGCGCCGAGGGCGAGGACCCCGCCGGCGGCCCACCACCAGCCGCGGTGCTCGCGCACGCCCTGCCAGACCAGCCAGGCGCCACCGATCTCCAGGATCGCGGCGAGGACGAAGAGGGCGGCGGACCGGACGATGAGCATGCGCGCAGCTTGGCACACGGCCCTGGGCGGGGGCCGGGACCGGGCGGGGTGCCCTCTGTGGGGCGAGTGGGGCGCGTGGGGCGCGTGGGGCGGGTGGGCGTCCGCGCGGGCCGCGCGGTGGAGCGGACGCCGGGACCGGAGTGCGGGATGGCGTGGGGCGCGGGTGGTGTCACCCGCTGGACGGCGCCTGGGGCGGGGCCGGTGGGGGATACATGGCAGCGATGTGCCGGACGGTCGGGTGAGGAGTGGGTGGCGTGCGTGGGCTTGCGATGTGGGGTACGGCACTGGCGGCGCTCGGTGCGGTCGCGGTGGGCGGGCCGGCGGGTGCCGCGGTCGCACTGACCGGGCCGGAGGACGGGCAGGGGGTGCGCCAGGCGGTGCCGGAGGACGGGCCGCAGGCCGGGCAGGGGGTGCGGGAGGCGGGTCGGGAGGCGGACCTCGTGTATCACGGGTCGGTGGTGCTCGGCGGGGGCCGGGTCCATGTCGAGCTGACGCCGCGGAACCTCGGTCCGGCGGCGGTGCCGGAGGCGGCCGTGCGGCTGCGCTGGTCGGTGCCGCTCGCCGACAGCGGGCAGCGGCTGCCGGGCGGGTGCGTGCGCACCGCCGAGCGCGACCTGGTGTGCCGCACGGGCGCGCTCACCGCGGGCGAGGTGGGCGAGCGGATCGACCTCGACCTGCGGCTTCGCGGCCGGCCGGCTCAGGTGCGGCTGGAGCTCGGCACGGTGTGGCGCGGCGGTGTCCCGGACCACAACCGGGCCAACGACAGCTACCAGGTGCTCGTGCTGGACACCGGGGACGCGTACTCGTTCTGACGGCCCGGGTCCCGGTCCTGACGGCCGGGGTCCGGTCCGCGCCGGGGGCCCGGCGCACCGTCGCTGCGTCGTACGCTTTCTGCATCACGCAAGCGAAGGGGTGCGGCGGATGGCGCGGGACGGGCGGGCGCGGCTGCTGGAGGAACTGTCGGGCGTGTCCCGGCGGTACATGGCGTCGTACGCGTTGTTCAACCAGGCCGTCGCCGACCACCTGCGGCTGCATCCCACGGATGTGCAGTGCCTGAACCTCCTCGCGCTGGAGGAGGGGCCCGTGACCACGGGCCGGATCGCGGAGCTGACGGGGCTGACGACCGGGTCGGCGACCCGGCTGGTGGACCGGCTGGAGAAGGCCGGCTATGTGCGCCGGGAGCGGGACGCGACGGACCGGCGCAAGGTGCTGGTGGTGACCGTGCCGGAGCGCATCGCCGAGTTCGGCCGCATGTGGGACCGGCTCGGGGGCGGCTGGTACGCCCTCTTCGACGATCTGGACGAGTCGCAGCTCGGCGTCATCGTCGACCACATGCGCCGTACGACGCGGTTCGGCGCGGAGCAGGTGGCGCGGTTGCGGGCCGGGGACGTGTAGCCGCCGCACGGCTCAGCGCGCGGACGTCCGGACCAGGTCGGCGTACAGGATGATGTTGTCCGGGCGGTGACCTGCGCGCAGGTCGCCGCCGCAGGTGATGACGCGCAGTTCGGGGCGGGTGGTGTCGCCGTACACCCGCTGGGTGGGGAAGTGTCTCTTGTCCACCTGTTGCAGGGAGCGGACGGCGAAGACGGCGGTGGAGCCGTCGGCGCGGTCGACGGTGATGGTGTCGCCGGGACGCACCCGCGCCACGTCCTTCAGGACCGCGGGGCCCTTGACCGTGTCGAAGTGGCCGATGAGGACGGCCGGTCCCCTCTGGCCGGGGGTGACGCCCTCCCGGTACCAGCCGATGCGGTCCGCCTGGGCGACGGAGGGCACCTGGACGGTTCCGTCGGCGGCCAGGCCGAGTTCGAGGACGGGCGAGGTGTCGACGCCGGCGGCCGGGATGCGGACCCGCACGGGTTCGGCGGCGGGGAGCGGTCCCGGTGCGGGCGTGGACGCGGCCGGGGTGGGCGTTGTGGGCGTCGCCGGCGGCGGGGTGGAGGCGGTGATGTTGGCGGCCGGACCGTGCGCGGCCGGTGCCGGGGCGTCGGCGTTGAGTGCGGTGACCGTCATCCAGCCACCGGCGGACAGCGCGACCGCCGCCGTGAGCGTGATCCAGCGCAGGCGGTGGCGGGAGGGCGGGGGCGGGGCGTCCTGGCCGGTGGGCGCGTTCATCGGGTTCCTCGGGACGTTCTCGGATCGCGCCGGGGGAGACGCGGACGGCGGGCCGCCGGTGACGATCGGCGGCCCGCCAGGAGTGCGGTGGTGACGGGGGATCAGACGCCCGCGCCGGTGCGGCGGCGACGGACCACGTAACCGAGGCCGATCACGCCGGCCGCGGCCACGGCGACGCCGCCGGTCAGCATCGCGGTGTTCTGCTCACCGCCGGTGCCCTCGGCACCCGCGGCCACACCGCCGGCCGGGACGACCTTGGTCTGGGTGGTGGTCTGGGTGGTGCCGGTGTTCTGCGTGGTGCCGCTGCCCGCGTGCTTCGAGGTGCCCTTGTCCGTGCCGGTGCCGGTGCCCGGGTTCAGGCACTTCTTGGGGAGCTTGGGGAAGGGCGTCTCGCGCCAGGGGGCGTCGCCGCCCTGGTTGTTGTCGAGGAAGACCGGGCTGGTGCTGAAGGCGTTCTTGATCTTCAGACCGTTGACGGTGTCCTCGAGGTGGTTGCGGTCCACGGTGGACACCGCCTTGCCCTTGCCGTCCTTCAGGACGGCCTTCGGGCCGGCCGAGAGGCTGTTGGTCAGGTCGACCGTCCAGCCGCCGAAGCGGGAGGGGATCGTCTGCATCACGGTGCACTTGCCGAGGACGGTGATCGGGCCGGTGCCGGCGGGGACGCCGGAACCCGTCCCCGTCCCGGAACCCGTCCCCGTGCCGGAACCCGTGCCCGTCCCGGAACCCGTCCCCGTGCCGGAACCCGTGCCGGACCCGGAACCCGTCCCCGTGCCGGACCCGGACCCCGTCCCCGTCTGCACGCAGTCCTGCGGCAGGGCCGGGAACGGCCTCTCGCGCCACGGCGCCGGGTCGCCCTGGGAGCGGTCGAGGAAGAGCGGACTGGTGGAGTCCGCGTTCTTGATCTTGAGGCCGTTGGCCAGGTCCTCGGGGTGGGCGCGGTCCACGGTGGACACCGCCTTGCCCTTGTCGTCCTTGAGCACGGCCTTCGGGCCGGCCGAGAGGCTGTTGGTCAGGTCGACCGTCCAGCCGCCGAACGCGGAGGGGACGGTCGTCGTCGCGGTGCAGTGCGCGGTGGTCCCGCCCTGGCCGTCGGCGGCGAAGGCGACGGCCGGCGTGAGCAGGGCGCCGGCGAGAGCGGCGGTGGCGACGGCGGCGCGGAGTGCGACGCGGTGGCGCGAGAACACAGCAGACATGGTGATCCCCCCAGGGACGGCAAGAGCGGTGAAGGCAAGGAGATCGCCCCGCGCGGTTCTTCCGTCCGGCCCCCCGGTTTCGGCCCCTGCGCTGTGCGATGCCTCAAGTCTGCTGATCACATGACCTTGATCGATGCGGGAACCGTCACCACCGTGTAACACGGCGACGGCTCACTTCTCCGGCCGCCCGCCGTTCTCCGCGTCGTAGCGCTCGCGGGCCCTGTGCACCTCGTCGAAGTGGGTCTCCGCCCAGTCCTTCACGGCCGTCAGCAGGCAGGCGAGGCTGCTGCCGAGCGGCGTCAGCGCGTAGTCGACGCGGACCGGCACGGAGGGGGTGACGGCACGGCTGACGATGCCGTCGCGTTCGAGGGCGCGCACGGTCTGGGTGAGCATCTTCGGGCTCACGCCGGCGATCTTGCGGCTGAGGTCGCTGTAGCGCATGGGCCCGGCCGACAGGGCGGCGACGACCAGGCTGACCCACTTGTCGCTGAGCCGGCCGAGGAGCTGGTTGGTGGGGCATTCGCGCAGGAAGGCGTCGTACTCGAAGCGGGCCTGTTCGCGGCGCTGGGCCGCGGTGGTCGTCGCCATGGCTCTCCTCCCGGTGCGGTAGGCACCTTCAGGTAACTACTTCCCATTGGATAGTAGCTCTCTTTACGGTTGTCCACATCGCAAGCCAGGCGAAGCAAGTAGCGGGACGACAAGGAGAGTTGAGATGCGTGCAGCAGTGGTGAGGACCTTCGGCGGACCCGAGGCCGTGGAGGTCGTGGAGACGGCCCTGCCGGAACCGGGCGCGCGGCAGGTGCGGATCAAGGTCGCCGCCAGTGCGCTGAACCCCGTCGACGCGGGGGTGCGCGCCGGCGCGTTCGGCGGTGCCGGCCGGCAGATCGGGCTGGGCTGGGACGTCGCCGGGACGGTCGACGCGACCGGTGTCGCCACGGCCTGGAACGCCGGCGACGCGGTCGTGGCGCTGGACTACGGCATGGCCGAGCCGCTCGGGGCGCACGCCGAGTACGTCGTCGTCGACACCGACGCGGTGGCCAAGGCTCCGGCCACGGCCGACGCGGTGCACGCGGCGACGCTGCCGCTGAACGGGCTGACGGCCGTACAGGCCCTGGACGGTCTGCGGTTGACGCCGGGGGACACGCTGCTGGTGACGGGCGCCGCCGGGGCGGTCGGCGGGTACGCCGTGCAGCTCGCAGCGCACCGGGGGGTGACCGTGACGGGGCTGGCCCGGGAGAGCGACGCGGAGCTGGTGCGCTCGCTGGGCGCCGCACACGCCACCACCGCCCGGGCGGGCGCGTTCGACGCGGTGCTGGACGCGGCGGTTCTCGGCGAGACGGCACTGGCGTGGGTGCGGGACGGCGGTGCGTACACCGGGGTGATCCCGCAGGCCCAGCCCGCCTCCGTGCGCGGGGTGCGCACCGCGGCGGTCGAGGTGAGCGCCGACGGGGCGCGGCTGGCGGAGCTGGTGCGGCTGGTGGACGAGGGGGTGCTGACCCTGCGGGTGGCCGAGACGTTCGCGCTGGACGACGCGGCCAAGGCGCACGCCCGGCTCGCCCAGGGCGGGGTGCGCGGGCGCCTGGTGCTGGTGCCGTAGCGGCACGGGCCCCACTGCCGCCTGGGCCGCCCCCGCGACCGTGCGCCCTAAGGGACTGTTAGGACTTCGTTCCCGATGTTGAGCGGCCCTCTCCCCGCCGTCGACTCTGTGTCTCCCGGGCCGCAGACAAGGGAGTTCCGATGGCCACACAGCCCACGACCGAGCGCGTGCGCGACCCGCGCCGCGGTGAACGCAGGGTCGTCAGCAACATCCTGCGCGGATCGATCGGCAACCTGATCGAGTGGTACGACTGGTACGCGTACACCGCGTTCAGCGTCTACTTCGCCGCGACGTTCTTCCCCTCCGGCGACCAGACCGCCCAACTGCTCAACACCGCCGCGGTGTTCGCCGTCGGGTTCCTGATGCGGCCGATCGGCGGCTGGCTCCTCGGCCGCTACGCCGATCGCCGGGGCAGGCGCGCGGCACTGACGTTGTCGGTGACGCTCATGGCGGCCGGTTCGCTGATCGTGGCGCTGACCCCGTCGTACGGCTCGATCGGGGTCGCCGCGCCGGTGCTGCTGGTGACCGCGCGGCTGCTCCAGGGCCTCTCGGTGGGCGGCGAGTACTCGACCTCGGCCACCTACATGTCCGAGGTGGCCTCGCCCGGCCGCCGCGGCTACTACTCCAGCTTCCAGTACGTCACCCTCATCGCCGGCCAGCTCACCGCGCTCGGCCTCCAGATCATCCTGCAACAGGTCCTCACCTCCGCGCAGATGGAGGCGTGGGGCTGGCGGATCGCGTTCGTGGCCGGTGCCGCGGGGGCGCTCGTGGTCCTGTGGCTGCGGCGCGGCATGGACGAGTCGGAGAGCTACGAGCGGGCCGCGGCCGGAGCGGGCGACGGACCGGCGCGCGGCAGCGTGCGGCTGCTGCTGAACTACCCGCGGCAGTGCCTGGTCGTCGTCGGGCTGACCATGGGCGGCACCCTCTTCTTCTACACGTACACCACCTACCTGCAGAAGTTCATGGTCAACACCAGCGGCATCGCCAAGCCGACGGCGGCCTGGATCAACTTCTTCGCGCTGATCGTGTTCGTCGTCCTGCAGCCGGTCATGGGCCTGCTCTCCGACCGGCTGGGGCGGCGCCCGATGCTGATCGCGTTCGGCGTGCTCGGCACCGCCGTGACGGTGCCCTCGCTCACCCTGCTGTCGCACACCGACGACCCGGTGTACGCGTTCCTGCTCATGGTCGTGCCGCTGGCCGTCAGCTCGCTGTACACGTCGATCAGCGCGGTGGTGAAGGCCGAGCTGTTCCCGGTCTCGATCCGCGCCCTGGGGGTCGGCCTGCCCTACGCGCTGACCGTGGCCCTGTTCGGCGGGACCGCGGAATACGTCGCCCTGTGGTTCAAGAACGCCGGCCACGAGAGCTGGTACTTCTCCTACGTCACCGCCTGCGTGCTGGTCTCGCTGCTCGTCTACATTCGGATGCGCGAGACGTCGGACGGATCGCCGCTGGAGACGGAGTCCCGGGACCCGAGGTGAGGGAGGCGACCGTGCGCGTACTGCTGGCCGAGGACGACGACGGTGTGGCCGCCGCGCTCACCGAGGCCCTGTACGAGCACGGTCACCTGCCGACCCGGGTGCGGCGCGGCGAGGAGGTCCTGACCCGGCACCGCCGGGCCGACCTGCTGCTGCTCGACCTCGGCCTGCCCGACCTCGACGGCCTGGAGGTGCTGCGCAAGCTGCGCGCGGTGAGCGGCCTTCCGGTGGTGGTCCTCACCGCGCGCGGCGACGAACGGTCGGTGGTGCGGGGCCTGCGCCTGGGCGCCGACGACTACCTGGTCAAGCCGGTACGGCTGGCCGAGCTGCTGGCCCGGATCGAGGCGGTCACCCGGCGTGCCGCGACGCCCGCCGCCCCGGAACAGCCGCGCACGGTCCGCGCCGGTGACGTCGAGGTGGACCTCGACGCGCGCCGGGTCCTGGTCGCCGGCGCCGAAGTCCGGCTCACCACGAAGGAGTTCGAGGTCCTCGCGGTGCTGGCGGCGCGGGCGGGCACGGCCGTCAGCCGCCAGCAGCTGATGGACGAGGTGTGGGGCGACGCGTATCTGGCGGTGTCCCGCTCGCTCGACGTCCACCTCACCCAGCTGCGGGCCAAGCTCGGCCGCCCCGAGGCGCTGACCACGATCCGCGGCTTCGGCTACCGGTTCGGCGGCTGAGCCGGCGGCGACCCGTATGCGTACCCGCGTCCTGACCGTCGTCCTGGCCTTCGTCGTGCTCGCGGTGGCCGGTTTCGCCGTACCCCTGCTGGGCGTCACCGCGTCCCAGCGCACCCAGCAGCTCCTCGCGGCCCGCTCCGGTGACCTCGACCGCTTCGCCGCACTCGCCGAGCAGGCCGCCGAGAGCGGCGACACAGGTGCGCTGGCCGCCGAGGTGACCCGGTACACCGAGCTGTACGGCGAGGCGGTCGTGGTGGTCGACGCCCGCCGCGTCCCGGTCGTGCAGACGGGCGGCCTGCGCGCGGCCGACCCGGCCGTGGCCCGGCTGATCGACGCGGCGCTGCGCAACCAGCGGGTCTCGCCCGGGGGCACCCTGCGCCCCTGGTCCCGCCGTGCCGAGCTGCTCGCCCGTCCGGCGGGCACCGGCACCCGGGTGTCCGGTGCCGTGGTGCTGCGGGCCTCGGTACGGGCCGCAGCCGACGACATCACCCTGCGCTGGGCGCTGGTCCTCGCGGGCGCGGGCCTGTTCGCCGTGGCCTGTGTGGTCCTGGCGAGGACGGCCACCCGCTGGGTCGTACGCCCCCTGCACCGCCTCGACCGCGCGGTGGCCATGCTGGCGGCCGGGCTCCCGGCCGGGATCGCGGCGGGACACCTCCAGGTCGGGGGGCCGCCCGAACTGCGCCAGCTCGCCACCGGGTTCCACCGCATGGCCGACGCGGTGACCACCGCCCTGGAGCAGCAGCGGCGCCTGGTGGCCGACACCTCGCACCAGCTGCGCAACCCCCTCGCCGCGCTGCGGCTGCGCATCGACTCCCTCCAGTCCCGCCTGCCCGCCTCCGCCACCCGCACCTACACCGGCGTGACCTCGGAACTCGAACGCATGGAGGAACTCCTCGACGACCTGCTGACCCTGGCGAACGCCGAACACCGCGCCGGCGAGCTGTCCGTCACGGCCGGGCGCGGTGCGTGCTGCGACGCGACGGCGGTCGTCGCCGCCCAGTGCCAGTGGTGGCAGCCGGTGGCCGAACGAGCCGGAGCGCGCCTGAGGTTCGTCCCCGGCCCCACGGTCCTGACGGCCTGCGCGGACAGCGAACTGGCCCAGGTGGCCGACATCCTCCTGGACAACGCGATCAAGTACGCCGGGAACGGCGCCCGGATCGAGACGCGCTGCCTCACCGAGGGCCCGGACGCGGTGGTCGAGGTCCGCGACGACGGGCCGGGGCTCGCCCCCGGCGAACTCACCTGCGCGGGCACCCGGTTCTGGCGCTCGGAGCGCCACCGCGGCGTACGTGGCAGCGGTCTGGGCCTGGCGATCGCCGAACAGCTGGTGGCGGGGCGCGGCGGGCGGGTCGAGTTCGCGGCGGCCGAGCCGCACGGCCTGCGGGTCAGGGTCGTCCTGCCGAAGGGGTACGAAGTATGACGGGCCCGCCGGCGCCCGGCCTGCCCGGCCCCCTCACCGGCCCCGCCCGCCGTACCGCCCGCCCTCCCGCCCGCCGCACCGCCCTGCGGGCGGCCCTCGGCGCGGCGTGCGCCGGCCTGGTCGCGGGAAGCGCGACAGCCGACGCACGGCACGCGGACCGCGGCCCGCGGGGCGTCCTGCGGATCGCGACCGGCGAGCCCGACGGTTTCTACGCGGCCTTCGGCCGGCTGCTCGCCGCCCAGGTGGAGGCGGCGAACCCCGGGCTGTCCTGCCGGGTGATCAACAGCGAGGGCAGCGTGGCCAACGTCGGGCTGCTCCAGGCGGGCCGGGCCGAGGCGGCGCTCGCCCTGGCCGACATCGCGTGGGCCGCGTACGGCGGCTCGGCACCCTTCGGCCGCCGGGTTCCGCTGCGCGCGATCGGCCGGGTCTACGAGAACTACATCCAGCTGGCCGTGCGCGCCGACGCACCGATCCGCACCGTCACCGACCTGGCGGGGCGCACCGTCTCCCTGGGCGCGCCCGGCTCCGGGGGCGCGGTGCTCGGCCACCGGCTGCTGCGGGCCGCCGGCCTGACCCCGGGCACCGACGTGGCGGTCCGCCATCTGCTGATGCCGCAGGCGGCGCGGGCGATGGGGGCGGGCGCCATCGACGCCCTGCTGGTGGCGGGGGGCGTACCGCTGCCGGTGCTGTCCGCGCTGGACGTCCGGCCGGGGATCCGCCTGCTGCCGCTGGCCGGCCTGCTGCCCCGGCTGCGCGCCGGGCAGGCGGGCTCCGCCCTGGAAGCGGTGACGGTGCCGTCGGGCGCGTACCGGGGAACACCCGAGGTGGCCACCCTGGGCGTGGCGAACCTTCTGCTGTGCCGTCCCGGCCTGCCGGCGTCCGCCGCGGCGGCCCTCACCCGGGTACTGGTCCGCAGGGCGGCCCGTCTCGTCCCCGCAGCGGCGCTCGGCACCCAGTTCCTCGACGCCCGCAGCCTGATCTCCACCGGAGCCGTCCCGCTGCACCCCGGAGCGGTCGCCGCCTACCGCGCACTGCACGGCTAGGCGGTGCGTCCGCCCGCGAAGGCCGGGGCGTGGCGCCCAGCGTGACGCGAAGGCCGGGGCCTGGCGCCGCGCGTGACGCGACGGCCGGGGCGTGGCGCCGCGGATGGTCCGAAGGCCGAGCCCCCGGCGCTGCGGTGATCCGTAGGCCGGGGCCCCGGGGCTCGACGTACGGCCCGCGTGCGCCGGTGGGCGGAATACGGGAGGCGGGGTGGTCGTTGGGCGGTATAGTTCAACAATCAACTAACTGGAGGGTGAGCGACCATGCAGTTCGGTATCTTCAGCGTGGGCGACGTCACGCCGGACCCCACCACCGGCCGGACGCCGACCGAACGCGAGCGCATCAAGGCCATGGTCGCGATCGCGCTGAAGGCCGAGGAGGCCGGGCTCGACGTGTTCGCCACCGGGGAGCACCACAACCCGCCGTTCGTGCCCTCGTCCCCGACGACCATGCTCGGTTACATCGCCGCGCGGACGGAGCGGCTGATCCTCTCCACGTCCACGACGCTGATCACCACCAACGACCCGGTGAAGATCGCCGAGGACTTCGCGATGCTCCAGCACCTGGCCGACGGCCGCGTGGACCTGATGATGGGCCGCGGCAACACCGGACCGGTCTACCCCTGGTTCGGGCAGGACATCCGCCAGGGCATCAACCTCGCCATCGAGAACTACGCCCTGCTGCACCGTCTGTGGCGCGAGGACGTGGTGGCCTGGGAGGGGAAGTTCCGCACCCCGCTGCAGGGCTTCACCTCGACGCCGCGCCCGCTGGACGGCGTACCGCCGTTCGTCTGGCACGGCTCCATCCGCTCCCCGGAGATCGCCGAGCAGGCCGCGTACTACGGCGACGGGTTCTTCCACAACAACATCTTCTGGCCGGCCGATCACACCAAGCGGATGATCGAGCTGTACCGCAACCGGTACGCCCACTACGGGCACGGCACGCCCGAGCAGGCGATCGTCGGCCTCGGCGGGCAGGTGTTCATGCGCAGGAACTCCCAGGACGCGGTGCGCGAGTTCCGGCCCTACTTCGACAACGCGCCGGTCTACGGCCACGGGCCGTCCCTCGAGGAGTTCACCCGGGACACACCGCTGACCGTCGGCTCCCCGCAGCAGGTCATCGACAGGACGCTGTCCTTCCGCGAGTACGCCGGCGACTACCAGCGCCAGCTGTTCCTGATGGACCACGCCGGGCTGCCGCTGAAGACCGTGCTGGAGCAGATCGACCTGCTCGGCGAGGAGGTCGTGCCGGTGCTGCGCAAGGAGTTCGCCGTGGGCCGCCCGGCCGGCACGCCCGAGGCGCCGACCCACGCCTCACTGCTCGCGACCGCCCGCAGGGAGAGCGCCGCCACGAACGCCGAGGAGGCCGCCGTATGAAGCTCGTCGTCGTCTCCGCGGGGCTGAGCGTGCCCTCCTCCACCCGGCTGCTCGGCGACCGGCTGGCCGCCGCCACCGCCGAACGCACCGGGGCCGAGGTGCGGGTGATCGAGCTGCGCGACCTCGCCGTCGCGATCGCCCACACCTTCACCAGCGGCTTCCCGGGCGCAGAGCTGTCCGACGCGTTCGACGCGGTGAGCGGGGCGGACGGGCTGATCGTGGTCACGCCCGTGTTCTCCGCCTCCTACAGCGGACTGTTCAAGTCCTTCTTCGACGCGCTCGGCGCGCACGACCAGGACGCGCTCGCGGGCAAGCCGGTGCTGATCGCCGCGACCGGCGGCACCGCCCGGCACTCCCTGGTCCTGGACCACGCCCTGCGGCCGCTGTTCGCCTACCTGCGGGCCGTCGTCGTCCCGACCGGCGTCTACGCCGCCTCCGAGGACTGGGGCGCGGAGGGCCTGCCGGAGCGGATCGAACGCGCCGCGGGCGAGCTGGCCGCGCTGACGGCCGGTCCGTCCACGGCCCGGCCCCCGGCCCAGCGGGACGCCTTCGACGTCGTCCCCTTCGAGGCCCAACTGGCCGCACTGCGCCCGACGGGCTGAGCGGACGGGATGAGTGGGCCGGGGGCTCCACGGGGAGCCCCCGGCCAGCGGCCCGGGCGGGGGCTCCCGGGTGGTCCGGGTGGCTCCACCCGGGAGCCGCCGCCCGGCGGGCCGCGCCGCGAGGGGCAGTGAGCGTCCGCCCGGGGCGTCACCCCGGTCGGACGCAGGTCAGGGAGGTCTCAGGCCAGGGGTCCCGGACGGTGAGATCCGAGTAAGAAGGGTGATCGTCGGACCGCCCGCTCGGCCGGGGCGTCCCCGGGCTTGGCAGACTGGTCGGGTGCCCCAGACAGTGCTCCTCGCCGAAGACGACCGCGCCATCCGCCACGCCCTGGAACGCGCCCTCACCCTGGAGGGCTACCAGGTGACGGCGGTCGCCGACGGCGTGGAGGCGCTCGCGCAGGCCCACACCTCGCCGCCGGACGTGCTCGTCCTGGACGTGATGATGCCCGGCATCGACGGACTCCAGGTCTGCCGGGTGCTGCGGGCCGAGGGCGACCGCACGCCCATCCTCATGCTGACCGCGCTGGTGGAGACCGCCGACCGGATCGCCGGGCTCGACGCCGGCGCCGACGACTACGTCGTCAAGCCGTTCGACGTCGAGGAGGTCTTCGCCCGCCTGCGCGCCCTGCTGCGCCGCACCAGCCCCGACACGCCCGCCCCCGCCCCCGCGCTGACCCGCGAGGAGCCGCAGCTGTCCGAGCGGCACATCGAGGCCGCAGGCATCCGCATGGACCCCCAGGCCCGCCGGGCCTGGCGCGGCGGGCGCGAGCTGGAACTCACCCGCACCGAGTTCGAGCTGCTGGAACTGCTCGTGCGCAACGCGGGCATCGTCCTCGACCACTCCACGATCTACGACCGGATCTGGGGCTACGACTTCGGCCCCGGCTCCAAGAACCTCGCCGTCTACGTCGGCTACCTGCGCCGCAAGCTCGACGAGCCCGGCGCCCCGCAGCTGATCCACACGGTGCGCGGCGTGGGTTACGTGCTGCGGGAGGACTGACATGGGGCGCGGGCGCCTGCGCCGCCTGGTGTCCGGGCGGCGCCCCGGGCTGGTGTCGCTGCGGACCACGTTCGCCGTGTCCTTCGCGGCCGTCACCGCCGCCGTCACCGTCCTGGTCGGCATCCTGTCGTACAACGCGGCCGCCCGGCTGGTGCGCGTCGACCAGCAGTCGGTGTTCGACGAGGTCGTGCAGGACGTGCGCAGCGAGGTGCGCCAGCACCGGATGTCCCCGGAGGACTTCTCCTCCTCCGCGCCCGGCCACGACGTCGTCCGGCCGGCCCGCACCAATGTGCAGGTGCTCGGCGCGGACGGCGCGGTGTCCGACAGCGGCAGCCCCGCGCTGCCGGTCGGCGAGGCCGACCGGACGATCGCGGCCGCGGGCAGCGCCGGGCGCATGGTGCTGCACAAGGACGTCGACGTCGGCAGCGACGTGTACCGGGTGGCCACCGTCTCCCTGGGCGGGCGGCGCGGCGCGGTGCAGGTGGCGCAGGAGTTCAGCGACACCGAGGACCTGCTGCGGGCGCTCCAGCAGCGCACGCTGATCCTGATGGCGGCGGTCGTGGTCGCCGCCGGGCTGTTCGGCTGGTGGCTGGCCCGGCGCATCACCCGACGGCTGATCGTCCTGACCGCCGCCGCCGAGGACGTCGCCCGCACCCGCCGGCTCGGCATCCAGGTCCCCGTCACCGGCTACGACGAGGTCGGGCGTCTGGGCCGCGCCTTCGACCGGATGCTGGGGCGGCTCGCCCAGTCCGAGGAGGACCAGCGGCGCCTGGTCCAGGACGCCGGGCACGAGCTGCGCACCCCGCTGACCTCGCTGCGGACCAACATCTCGCTGCTGAAGCGGATCGACGAGCTGCCACCGGAGTCGCGCGAGGACCTGGTCGCCGACCTCGGCCAGGAGGCCCGCGAACTGACCGACCTGGTCAACGAGCTGGTCGACCTCGCCGCCGGCCAGTCCGACAGCGAGCCGCCGCAGCGGGTGGACCTCGCCGACGTCGCCGAGGACGTCGCGGGCCTGGCCCGGCGCCGTACCGGCCGCGAGATCGTGCTGCGCGCGAGCGGCGACACGACGACGTACGGCCGGCCGGGCATGCTCCAGCGGGCGGTGTCCAACCTGGTGGAGAACGCCACCAAGTTCGACCGCGACGGCACCGCGCCCATCGAGATCAACGTGGCCGGCCCGGCCCGCCCCGGCACGGTGCGCGTCGAGGTCCTGGACCGCGGGCCCGGCATCACCGACAGCGACCTGCTGCGCGTCTTCGACCGTTTCTACCGCGCCGCCGACGCGCGCTCCCTGCCCGGCTCGGGCCTCGGCCTGTCCATCGTGCGGGAGGTGGCCCTGGTCCACGGCGGAGCGCCGTTCGCGCAGCACCGCGAGGGCGGCGGCTCGGTGATCGGCTTCACGGTGGCGGGCGCACCGGCACGCCGCGACGAGGACGGCGGAGCCGGGCCGCGGCGTCAGCCCTGAGGCTCCCGGCCGGTGCGGCGGGCGTACGCGCGGGCCGCTCGGACGCGGTCGCCGCAGCGTGTGGAGCACCACTGGCGGCGGCCGTGCCGCAGCAGGTAGCGGGTGCACGGGGGTGAGCCGCAGGCGGTGAGGCGGTCGGCGTCGGGGCCGGTGAGCAGGTCGGCGGCGTCGGCGGCGAGGGCCGCGAGGGCGTGTTCGAGGATCTGGGTGGTGGGGTGGGCGGCGGCGCGGTGCAGTCCGCGCGTGGCGTCCCAGTGCAGCAGCGCGGTGGCCGGGGCCTTCGTCATCGCCTCGTTGACCGCCGCCACGGCGCCGGCCGGCGCGGGCTGTCCCTCGACGCGGGAGGCGATCAGCGCGCGGATCTGCTCGCGCAGTGAGCGCAGTTGCGCCGCGCACATCTCCCGCAGCCCGGCGTCGGCCGGGGCGAGGCCGCGCTCGGCCAGCCAGCGGTTGGCGTCCGCCGGGCTGGACAGCAGGTCGAGGGTGTGGCCGCCGGGCAGGGCCGGCGCGCTGTTGGCGAGGTCGAGCGCCAGGTACTGCTCGGCGCCCGGCGCGGGTGTGGGGGCCGGTTCCAGAGGTTCGGCGGGCGCGGTCTCCGTCATGCGTCTCATGGTACGGCTTGCGTGCATCCGTGAGAAACGGCTAGGTTCTCTCACGGATAACCAAACGGCTATCCGTGAGACTCATCTGTGAGGTGCTGCTTCGTGTCCGCTTCCCTCTCGCCCGAGCTCCCCGTCCACCGCTACGGCGGCCCCACCGCCCTCTTCGAGTACGGCGGCCTGCGTTTCCTCACCGACCCCACCTTCGACGAGCCCGGCGTCTACCCGATCGGCGGCGGCCGCTCCCTGACCAAGCTCGCCCCGTCCCGCACCACCCCGGCCGCGCTCGGCCGCGTCGACGTCGTCCTGCTCTCGCACGACGAGCACCCCGACAACCTCGACCACTCCGGCCGTGCCCTGCTCGCCGATGTGCCGCTCACGCTCACCACGACCGGCGGCGCACGGCGGATCGGCGCCGGCGCCACGGGTCTCGCGGACTGGGAGTCGGTCGATCTCGACCGGCCCGGCGGCGGCACGGTGACGGTCACCGGCGTTCCCGCCGTGCACGGCCCCGGCACCAAGGAGCAGGTCGAGCCGGTCAGCGGCCAGGTCATCGGGTTCGTCCTGACCGGCGAGGGGCTGCCCACGGTGTACGTCAGCGGCGACAACGCGTCCCTGGACGCGGTCCGGGAGATCGCCGACCGGTTCGGCCCCGTCGACACCGCGGTGCTGTTCGCCGGAGCGCCCCGCACGGGCCTCTTCGACGACGCGCTGCTCGTCCTGGACGGCGCCGGCGCCGCCGAGGCCGCCCGCCTGCTCGGCGCCCGCCGGGTCGTGCCCGTCCACTGCGACAGCTGGGCCCACTTCACGGAGGGCCGCGAGGACGTCGTCAAGGCCTTCGCCGCGGCCGGGATAGGCGACCGGCTCGCCGAGGACTGACACCGCGCGGGACGGCCCGGCGCGGCACCGGCCCGCCCGGCCGGCGGGACGCGAGGCGCCGGCGCCGGCCCGGAACCGGCGGGAGCCGTCCGGGTCCGCGACGGTCCTGTCGTGTGCCGGGGGCGGCCGTGTCCCGGCCCCGGCCGCTCCCCGTACGCTGCCACAACCGCACGACGTCGGCCGACCCCCGGGAGAGCACGCGTGACCACGCCCCAGAAGCAGCCGTTCCTCTACGTCGTCGTCTGCGCGGGCGGGGTCGCCGGTGACGTCGGCAAGCTGATCACGGCCGCGCAGGGGAGGGGCTGGCAGGTCGGTGTCGTCGCCACCCCGCAGGGTCTCGGCTTCATCGACGCCGAAGCGGTCGAGGCGCAGACCGGCCATCCGATCCGTTCGGCCTGGCGGCGCCCGGGGGACCCCCGCCCGCTGCCCCCGGCGGACGCGATCGCCGTCGCCCCGGCCACCTTCAACACGATCAACAAGTGGGCCGCGGGCATCTCCGACACCCTCGCCCTGGGGATCCTGTGCGAGGCGTACGGCATGGGCACACCCATCGCCGTCCTGCCCTGTCTGAACGCGGCCCAGGCCGCCCACCCCGCCTACCGGCAGAGCCTGCGGCGGCTACGGGAGATGGGCGTCCGGATCGGCGGCGGGGAGCCGTACGGGGGGACCGAGGCCGGGCACGCCGCGTTCGCCTTCCGCTGGGAGGAGGCGCTGGAGCTGCTGGAGCCCGGGCGGGCGTGAGCGTCGGCGGCCTTCCCGTACCGGGCCGTCGTACGGACCACCCGGACCCGCGGCGGTCCCGGTGGGTTCAGTCGAGGTCCACCCGGCCGTCGTTCGGCTTCTGCTCCTTGCCGGCGGCCAGCCGGAGCAGGGCGTTGTCCTCGTTCTTCTCGGGGCCCCGGCCGTCGGATTCCTGGCCGTTGAGGTTCTGCCGGACCGAGTCCAGGATCGTCAGGCCCTGGGACACCAGACCGGCGGCGATCTCGCCGAGGCCGTCGGCGCCGTTGAGGACGTTGACGTTGGCGCCCGCGAGACCGCCGGCGGCCTCCTTGACGATCTGCGGGAGCTGGTCGATCAGCATCCGGTCGAGTGCGACCCGGTCGTACGACGCCGCCGCCTCCGCCTGGATCTTCATCCGCTGCGCCTCGGCGGCCGCGAGGATCCTGACCCGCTCGGCCTCGGCCTCGGCGGGCTTCACGATCTCGGCCACCAGCTGCTGCTGACGCAACTCCGCCTGCCGCTGGGCCAGTTCCGTCTGCGCGGCGAGCACCTCCTGCTGGGCGTCCGCCAGCGCGAGCGGTCCGGCCTGGGCGGCTTTCGCCTGGGCGCGGTCCACCTCGGCCGAGAACTCGGCCTTGACGATGGCGGTCTGCCTGGCGTACTCGGCCTGCGCGCGGGCCGCCGCCTGCTCCGCCTGCGCCGCGGCCTGGGTGGCCTGGGCCTGGGCGATCTGGGCCTGCCGCTGGATGGCCGCCTTGTGCGGCGCGGACATCGCGTCGATGTAACCGGTGTCGCCGTCGTCGATCGACTGGATCTGAAGGGAGTCGACGGTCAGGCCGATCTTCGCCATCTCGGTCTTGGAGGTGTCCAGGACCTCCGCGGCGAGCTTCTGCCGCTCGGTGACGATCTCCTCGACCGTCATCGAGCCGATGATGGCGCGCAGATGGCCGGCGAAGATCCGGCCGGTGAGCACCGACATCTGCTCCTGGTCGGAGAGGAAGCGCTGGCCCGCGTTGATGATGCTCTCGTGATCGTTGCCGACCTTGAAGGCGATCACCGCGCGGACGTGCAACGCGATGCCCTGCCGCGTCACACAGGTCTCGGTGACCTCGGACTCGCACATGGACAGGGTGAGGAAGCGGACCTTGCGGAAGACCGGGAGCACGAACTTGCCGTGCCCCGTCACCACGCGGAACGGCGCACCCCCCAGGCCCCGCCTGCCTCCCGAGATCAGCATCGCCTCGTCGGGGGCGGGGACGCGGTAACCGAACATGCCTGTACTCCTCAGCCGGCGTCGGCGGTGTCCTCGCCGAGCGCGTCCAATGGATCCACCCACTCGATGACACCGACCTCACGGCATCCCCGTGATTCGATCACGAGCACCGTCGCGCCCGCGGACAGGGGGTTCTCCGACCAGGCGAGGAAGGTCTCGGAGCCGCCTCTGACCCGGACCAGGATCTCGCCGGGACCCGCGGATCCGCGCGTTCCGATGAGAACCGTCCCTGTGCAGCCGACCACGGCCTCGTCCTGTGGCATCACCGGCCGTCCTCCTCGTCCTGGCCCCGTGATTCCGACGATAGACCCACCCCGGCCGGGACCCAACGGGCACGAGTGCCGCGCGACGCCGCTCGCCGGGACCCAACGGGCACGAGTGCCGCGCGACGCCGCTCGCCGGGACCCCGCGAACGTCACCGCCGGCTCAGGGCCACACCAGGCAGTACGGCTGGTGCCCCGCCTCGTGCAGCCGGTGGGAGAAGTCCTGCCACTCGTGCAGCAGCTGGTACACGTTGAACGCGTCCCGCGGGCCGCCGCGGTCGGGGACCGTGGACCAGATGAACGCCGCCGCGCCGACCGCTTCCTCGCCGATGTCGCGCAAGGGGTCGACGACCGTCATGGGGAGCTTCACGACCGCGTAGTCGGGGTGCAGGACGACCAGCTCCAGGGGCGGGACCTTGTGCAGGGGGACGCCCTCGATGCCCGTCAGGACCATCGCGGCCATCGTCTCCGGCTTGATCTTGGTGAACATGCCGTTCATGCCGAGCTCGTCGCCGCCGAGTTCCTCGGGGCGCATCGAGATCGGGACGCGGGCCGCCGTCGCACCGTCCGGCGCGCCGAAGTACTTGTACGTCACCCCCACCCGACCACCATTCCTGCTCCCCGCCCCGAGGCGGTCCACCCGGCTCAGCCGGTCCAGCCGCTCCGGGCCGATCGGCCGCTCGGGCTCGTTCGGTGCACCCTGTGCCTGCTGACGTGCGTCGTTCGCTGCCTCCGCGTCGCGCCGGTGCCTTCCCCGCCGGGCGCGTCGAGGACCCAGGTCGTCGGTCCCCTCGCCCAGTCCGCCACCGCGATGCATATCTCCACCCGACTGCTTTTCTAGGCTGCGTGCCCGGGGCCGCGCAACCCGATCATCGTGTCAGTGACCTCCCCCACGGTCACACGCCGAAACGTGCACTGGAACAGCTGTCCGCAGGTTTTGCCGAAAGCCCCCGACACGACCCTTCGTCATGTCCATACGTATGCGAGGACCAGTTTCTCAGATGGGCGGGGTGCGGATCTCTCGTATCGGTGTGGTCGGCCTACCCTGAGGAGGTCACCCGGCAGCCCAGCCGGAGAAGGTCCCGGAAGAGGTCGGAGAAGCCGCACGTCATGAGCGAACTGCCCTATCCCTACGAAGCGCCTGCCTCGCAGGCACTGTTCGACCGTGCGGCGGTCGTCACGCCGGGTGGCGTGAACTCGCCGGTGCGGGCCTTCCGCGCTGTCGGCGGCACGCCCCGGTTCATGGTGTCCGGCAAGGGCCCGTACCTCACCGACGCCGACGGACGCGAGTACGTCGACCTGGTCTGCTCCTGGGGCCCCATGATCCTCGGGCACGCGCACCCCGAGGTGATCGCCGCCGTGCAGGAGGCCGTCGCCCGCGGTACGTCCTTCGGCACGCCCGGTGAGGGCGAGGTCGCGCTCGCCGAGGAGATCGTCGCCCGGGTGGAGCCCGTCGAGCAGGTGCGGCTCGTCTCCAGCGGCACCGAGGCGACCATGTCGGCCATCCGGCTGGCCCGCGGGTTCACCCGGCGGTCCAAGGTGATCAAGTTCGCCGGGTGCTACCACGGGCACGTCGACTCCCTCCTCGCCTCCGCCGGCTCCGGTGTGGCGACCTTCGCGCTGCCGGACACCCCGGGTGTCACCGGCGCGCAGGCCGGCGACACGATCGTGCTGCCGTACAACGACCTGGAGGCCGTGCAGGAGGCCTTCCACCGGCACCCCGGCGAGATCGCCTGTGTGATCACCGAGGCGTCGCCCGGCAACATGGGTGTCGTGCCGCCGCAGCCCGGCTTCAACCAGGGCCTGAAGGACGCCTGCCAGAAGAACGGCGCGCTGTACATCTCCGACGAGGTCATGACCGGCTTCCGCACCAGCCGCGCCGGCTGGTACGGCATCGACGGGGTCAAGCCCGACCTGATGACCTTCGGCAAGGTGATGGGCGGCGGCTTCCCGGCCGCCGCGTTCGGCGGGCGCGCCGACGTCATGGCCCACCTCGCCCCCGCCGGCCCGGTCTACCAGGCCGGCACCCTGTCCGGGAACCCCGTCGCCACCGCCGCCGGCCTCGCCCAGCTGCATCTCCTCGACGACGCCGCCTACGACCGGGTGAACGCCGTGTCGGAGCAGATCCGGACCCTCGTCACCGAGGCGCTGGCCAAGGAAGGCGTCGCGCACCGGCTGCAGACCGCCTCCAACATGTTCTCCGTGTTCTTCACGGACCGGGAGGTCCGCGACTACGAGGACGCGAAGAAGCAGGAGTCGTTCCGCTTCACCGCCTTCTTCCACTCCCTGCTGGAGAACGGCGTGTACCTGCCGCCGTCGTCCTTCGAGTCGTGGTTCGTCTCCACCGCGCACGACGAGCGCGCCATCCAGAAGATCGCCGACGCCCTCCCGGCGGCGGCCCGAGCCGCGGCGGAGGCCACCGCGTGAGCGACAGCAGCAAGGACATCACCGTCGTCCATCTGATGCGGCACGGCGAGGTCGCCAACCCCGACGGCATCCTCTACGGCCGGCTGCCCGGGTACCACCTGTCCGAGCTGGGCCGGAAGATGGCCGAGCGGGTCGCCGACCACCTCTCCTCCCGGGACGTCACCCATGTGTGCGCGTCCCCGCTGGAGCGGGCGCAGGAGACGGCGACGCCGATCGCCAAGGCGCACGGGCTGGACCTCGCCACCGACGAGCGGCTCATCGAGGCGGAGAACGTCTTCCAGGGCAAGACCTTCGGCGTCGGCGACGGCGCGCTGCGCAAGCCGGACAACTGGAAGCACCTGTTCAACCCGTTCAAGCCGTCCTGGGGCGAGCCGTACGTCGACCAGGTGGTGCGGATGATGGGCGCGCTGCACTCCGCGAAGGACGCCGCGCGCGGCCACGAGGCGGTGCTCGTCAGCCATCAGCTGCCGATCTGGATCGTGCGCAGTTACGTCGAGCGGCGCCGGCTGTGGCACGACCCGCGCAAGCGGCAGTGCACGCTCGCCTCGCTGACGACGTTCACGTTCCAGGGCGACCGGATCGTCTCCGTCGGTTACACCGAGCCCGCCCGCGACCTGGTCCCGGCCCATCTGCTGGCCGGCGCCAAGCCGGTGAAGGGCCAGGGCAAGGCCTTCGGCGCGTAGCACTGCCGTGGGCCGGGGGCTCGGGGGCGCGTTGTCGGCTGCGGGTGCTTCGTGGCCGGTCGCGCAGTTCCCCGCGCCCCTGGGTGGGGCTTCTCGGCCCATGCCGTAGAGCTGACGGCATGTCAGTTGGCACAGTTTTATTACATTCGTGGCGTAACGCATACGCGCTCGCGGAACCCCCCGGATCGTCGCGCCCTCTGACTGGGTGACCACCCAAGGACGTGACGAATCGGGGAACTCATGCGCACCTTCTCCCGCAGGGGAATGCTCGGCCTGGGCGCGGGCGCCGCGGCGGCCGCCTCACTCGCGGGCTGCGGCACCTCGTCGGGCGGGTCGGGCCACGGGTCCGGCTCGGGCGGCGGCGACGGTTCCGGGAAGGACCCCTCCGGCGCCCCCACGACCGCCGCCCGCCCGATAGGGGACGGCTCGACGGCGTACAGCGGCAAGCAGCCGCACCAGCCGGGCGCGCCGCAGCCGCTGGAGCCGGGGCAGCAGCCGCCGCAGTTCGTCATCTTCTCCTGGGACGGCGCCGGCGAGGTCGGCAACGGCCTGTTCCCGCGCTTCCTGGACCTCGCCAAGGAGCACGGGGCGAGCATGACCTTCTTCCTGTCCGGGCTGTACCTGCTGCCCGAGTCCAAGAAGCGCCTGTACGACCCGCCGAACAACCGGCGCGGCGCGTCCGACATCGGCTACCTCACCGACGCGCACATCCGCTCCACGCTGGAGAACGTCCGCCGCGCCTGGCTCGAGGGCCACGAGATCGGCACCCACTTCAACGGCCACTTCTGCTCCGGGCACGGCACGGTCGCCAACTGGACGCCGCAGCAGTGGCGCAGCGAGATCGACCAGGCGAAGTCGTTCGTGAAGCAGTGGAAGACCAACACCGGCTGGAGCGACCTGCCGCCGCTGCCGTTCGACTACGACAAGGAGCTGGTCGGCGGTCGTACGCCCTGTCTGCTGGGCCAGAACAACCTGCTGCCCACCGCCCGCTCGCTCGGCTGGCGCTACGACGCCTCCTCGCCGGGCGGCCGGCAGATGTGGCCGGACAAGAAGCAGGGCATCTGGGACCTCCCGCTCCAGCAGATCCCGTTCCCCGGCCGCCGCTTCGAGGTGCTGTCGATGGACTACAACATGCTGGCCAACCAGTCCGTGAACTCCACGAAGGCCCCGCCCGCCAACTACCCGGGCTGGCGGCAGCAGTCCGCCCAGGCGTACATATCCGGCTTCCAGCGGGCATACGAGACAAACCGGGCGCCGTTCTTCATAGGCAACCACTTCGAGCACTGGAACGGCGGCATCTACATGGACGCCGTCGAGGAGGCGTTCAAGCACATCGCGCGGGAGAAGGAGAAGGGCGCGGACGTGCGCCTCGTCTCCTTCCGGCAGTTCGTGGACTGGATGGACGTGCAGAAGCCCCAGGTGCTCGCCAAGCTGCGCACCCTGGAGGTCGGGCAGCGGCCGGCCGGCGGGTGGAAGCAGTTCCTGGCGGCGTGAGCGGTGCGCGAAACGCCCTCCGGGCGCTCGCGAAACGCCGCCTGAAATGCGGGTTTCCACCCGCAAGGGGGGTGCCCAAGATCCCCGATACGGACATGCGAAACTTTTCACATGAGTGCCGCCAGCCGCGCCCCCCAGCGCTCGTCCCGCACCCGGACCGCCCGTAGCCGCGCCGCCGTGTTCGCCGCGACGGCCGCGGCGGCCGCGCTGACCCTGTCCGCGTGCAGCTCCGGCGGCACCTCCGGCGGGGGCGGCCAGACCAACTTCGTCATGGGCAAGAACGGCATCGCCACCGCCGACAAGGGCGAGCGTGCCGACGCCCCCGACCTGTCCGGCGAGACCGTCGACGGCAAGCAGCTCGACGTCGCCGGCTTCAAGGGCAAGGTCGTCGTCATCAACGTGTGGGGCTCCTGGTGCCCGCCCTGCCGCGCCGAGGCGCCCGGCTTCGAGAAGGTGTACCAGGAGCTCAAGGGCCAGGGCGTGCAGTTCGTCGGCATCAACACGCGCGACACCTCCACCGGCCCGGCCCGCGCCTTCGACGAGGAGTTCGGCATCAGCTACCCGAGCCTGTACGACCCCACGGGCAAGCTGATGCTGCGTTTCAAGAAGGGCACGCTCAACCCGCAGTCCATCCCGTCCACGCTCGTCATCGACCGCACCGGGAAGATCGCGGCCCGCACGCTGCAGCCCCTGTCGGAGGACAAGCTGCGGACGATGATCAAGCCGGTCCTGGCGGAGAAGTGACGTGACCGAAGTCACCACCCTCGCTGCGGCGGCGGTCTCCGACCCCAACGGCACGGTGCTCAACGGAGCCCTGCTGGTGGCCCTGCCCATCGCGCTGCTCGGCGGGCTCGTCTCCTTCTTCTCGCCCTGTGTCCTGCCGCTCGTCCCCGGCTACCTCTCCTACGTCACCGGGGTCAGCGGCACCGACCTCGCCGACGCCCGGCGCGGGCGGATGGTCGCCGGCGCCTCCCTGTTCGTCCTCGGCTTCACCGCCGTCTACGTCTCCACCGGCGCCTTCTTCGGCTACTTCGGCCAGAACGTCCAGCAGCACAAGGACATCCTGAGCAAGGTCCTCGGCGTCGTCATGATCCTCATGGGCGTCTTCTTCATGGGCCTGATGCCCTGGCTGACGCAGCGCGAGTTCCGCTTCCACACCCGGCCGGTGGCCGGACTCGTCGGCGCGCCGGTGCTCGGCGCGCTGTTCGGCATCGGCTGGACCCCGTGCATCGGCCCGACCCTCGCCGCCGTGCAGGGGCTGGCCATGGACCAGGCGAGCGCGGGCCGCGGCGCCCTGCTGACCGTCGCCTACTGCCTCGGCCTCGGGGTGCCCTTCGTGCTCACCGCGGTCGCCTTCCGCAAGGCGCTCGGCGCCTTCGGCTGGATCAAGCGCCACTATGTCTGGGTGATGCGCGTCGGCGGAATCATGATGATCGGGACCGGTCTGCTGCTGCTGACCGGCGCCTGGGACCGCCTCGTGCAGGACATGCAGACCTGGTCCGACGGCTTCACTGTGGGGATCTGACCGATGAGCAAGACCACAACCGACCCGACCCCGTCCGACGCCGAGGACCTCGGAGCGGCCGGCTCCCAGCTCTCCACCGCGCCCCAGGAGGAGCTGTCCGCTCCGCCCTCGCTCGGTGTCATCGGCTGGACCCGCTGGTTCTGGCGCCAGCTCACCTCCATGCGGGTCGCGCTGCTGCTGCTCCTGCTGCTGTCGCTGGGCGCCATCCCCGGCTCCCTCATCCCGCAGACCGGCATCGACGCCACCAAGGTCGAGCTGTTCCGCCGCAACCACTCCACGCTGGCGCCGGTCTACGACAAGCTCGGCCTGTTCCACGTGTACAGCTCGGTGTGGTTCTCCGCGATCTACATCCTGCTGTTCGTCTCCCTCATCGGCTGCATCGTCCCGCGCACCTGGCAGTTCGTCGGCCAGCTGCGCGGCCGGCCGCCGGGCGCGCCCAAGCGGCTGACGCGGCTGCCCGCGCACACCACCTGGCGCACCGAGGCCACACCCGAGCAGGTCCGTGAGGCCGCGCTCGCCCTGCTGAAGAAGCGCCGCTTCCGCGCCCATGTGGCCGGGGACGCCGTCGCCGCCGAGAAGGGCTATCTGCGCGAGCTGGGCAACCTGGCCTTCCACATCGCGCTGATCGTGATGCTGGTCGCGTTCGCCGCGGGCCAGCTGTTCAAGTCCGAGGGCGACAAGCTCATCGTCGAGGGCGGCGGTTTCTCCAACACGCTCACCCAGTACGACGACTTCAAGTCCGGCAGCCTCTTCTCCTCCGACGACCTGGAGCCGTTCAGCTTCAAGCTGGACGACTTCAGGGGGACGTACGAGGTCACCGGCCCCAACCGGGGCACGCCGCGCACCTACGAGGCGCACCTCACCTACAGCGTCGGCGCCTACGGCAAGGACACGAAGACCACCGTCAAGGTGAACGAGCCGCTGGAGATCGGCGACTCCAAGGTCTACCTCGTCAGCCACGGGTACGCGCCCGTCGTCACGGTCCGCGACGGCAAGGGCAACGTCGTGATGAAGGACGCGGTGCCGCTGCTGCCGCAGGACGGCAACGTCACGTCCTCCGGCGCGATCAAGGTGATGGACGGCTACCGCAACGCGCAGGGGCAGAAGGACCAGCTCGGTTTCCAGGCCGTGTTCATCCCGACCTTCGCCGGTGAGGGACAGGGCACGATGCTCTCCCAGTTCCCGGCGCTGCTGAACCCCCGGCTCGCGCTGAACGCCTACCACGGCGACCTCGGCGTGAACGCGGGCATCCCGCAGAGCGTGTACCAGCTCGACACCCAGCACCTGAAGCAGTTCAAGAAGGCGAACGGCGACCCGCTCGCGGAGCGCCTGAAGCCCGGCCAGACCATGCAGCTCCCGAACGGCGCCGGTTCGATCACCTTCGACGGCGTCAAGGAGTGGGCGGGCTTCCAGGTGACGCGGCAGCCCGCGAGCGGCTGGGCCCTCGGCGGAGCCATCGCCGCGATCTTCGGACTGGCCGCGTCGCTGTTCATCCAGCGCCGCCGCGTCTGGGTGCGCGCGGTCCGCGGCGCCGACGGCGTCACGGTCGTCGAGATGGCCGGGCTGGGCCGCAGCGAGTCCGCGAAGGTGCCCGAGGAACTCGGACAGCTCGCCGGAATCCTCTACGACCAGGCACCGGGCGCCCCCGAGCCCGAAACCGGCCCCGAGCCCGAAAGCGGTCCCGAGTCCGACCCCGGCCCCGCAGCCGACCCCTCAGAAGTCTCCGTACCCGCCGAAGGGGCTGAGAAGAAGTGACCCTCGCCGCCGCCACCAACGAACACCTCGCGAACATCAGCAATGTGCTGATCTACTCCTCGATGGCCGTCTACACCCTGGCCTTCTTCGCCTACATCGCCGAGTGGCTCTTCGGCAGCCGCAGCAAGGTCGCCCGCACCGCGGCCGCGCTCACCGCCGAGCCGAAGGCGGCGAACGCCCCGGCCGTCACCGTCACCCAGGCCGGCGGCACCGCCGTACTGGAGCGCCCCAAGGTCACCGTGCGGTCCGCCGCGGGCTCGCGCGACGTCCCCGACGGGCCGGGCGCGCACGGCGGGGACGCGCAGGGCGACCTGTACGGCCGGATCGCCATCTCCCTGACCGTGCTCGCCTTCCTGGTGGAGTTCGCCGGGGTCCTCACGCGCGCGCTGTCGGTGCAGCGGGCGCCGTGGGGCAACATGTACGAGTTCAACATCACCTTCTCCACCGTCGCGGTCGGCGTGTACCTCGGCCTGCTGGCGCTGAAGAAGAACGTCCGCTGGCTCGGCCTGTTCCTGATCACCACGGTCCTGCTCGACCTGGGCCTGGCCGTCACCGTGCTGTACACGGCGAGCGACCAGCTGGTGCCCGCGCTGCACTCGTACTGGCTCTACATCCACGTCTCCACCGCGATCTTCTGCGGCGCGACCTTCTACGTCGGCGCGGTCGCGACGATCATGTACCTGTTCAAGGACGCGTACGAGAACAAGCTCGCGACCGGCGGCAAGCCCGGCACCTTCGCCCGCTCCGTCCTGGAGCGGCTGCCGTCCTCGTCCTCCCTGGACAAGTTCTCCTACCGGATCAACGCGGCCGTCTTCCCGCTGTGGACGTTCACGATCATCGCCGGCGCCATCTGGGCCGGAGACGCCTGGGGCCGCTACTGGGGCTGGGACCCGAAGGAGACCTGGTCCTTCATCACCTGGGTCGCCTACGCCTGCTACCTGCACGCCCGCGCCACCGCCGGCTGGAAGGGCCGCAAGGCCGCCTACCTGGCCCTGCTGGCGTTCGCCTGCTGGCTGTTCAACTACTACGGCGTGAACCTCTTCGTCACCGGCAAGCACTCCTACGCCGGAGTCTGAGCGGCGGCAACCCCGTGGCCGGTCGCGCAGTTCCCCGCCGTGACCACCGGCCGCAGGCGAGACCGCAACCGGCCACCGGACGGCAACGGGCCGCCGCAGGCACAAAGGGGCGCGGGGAACTGCGCGACCGGCCCCCACCGGTCCGCAGACGAACGACCGGCCCCCAAACAACCGCCGGCTGCTCAGCCGTGCTCCGTGTACAGGTCCTCCACCACGTCCGCGAACGCGGTCAGGATCGCCGCGCGGCGGAGTTTCATCGACGGCGTGAGGTGGCCCGCCTCCTCGGTGAAGTCCACCGGAAGGACGGCGAAGCGGCGGATGGACTCGGGGCGCGAGACCATCCGGTTCGCCTCGTCGATCGCGCGTTGCAGGAGGGCGTACAGCTCCGGGTCGCCGATGAGCAGTTCGGCCGGCACCGGGTGCTTGCCGTTCATCCGGCGCCAGTGGCTGACGCCGTCCATGTCGAGGGTGATCAGGGCCGAGACATAGGGGCGGCCGTCGCCGACCAGCATGACCTGCGAGATCAGCGGGTGGGAGCGCAGCCAGTTCTCCAGCGGCGCCGGGGCCACGCTCTTGCCGCCGGCCGTGATCAGCAGTTCCTTCTTGCGGCCGGTGATCGTCAGATACCCCTCGTCGTCCAGCTCGCCGAGGTCGCCGGTGGCCAGCCAGCCGTCCTGCGCGGCCGGGACCACGCCGCCGGCCGCCGGGTCCCAGTAGCCGCGCAGCACGTGGTCGCCGGCGACCAGGATCTCGCCGTCGGCGGCGATCCGGATGCGGGTGCCCGGCAGGGGCCAGCCGACCGTGCCCAGGCGCGGCTTGAGCGGCGGCGTCACCGTCGTCGCGCCGGTCGTCTCGGTCAGGCCGTAGCCCTCGAAGATCTCGATGCCCGCGCCGGCGTAGAACGCGGCGAGGCGCCGGCCGAGCGGGGAGCCGCCGCAGATCGCGTACCGCACCCGGCCGCCCATCGCCTGCCGGATCTTGCGGTAGACCAGCGGGTCGTACAGTGCCCGCCCCGCCTTCAGCGCCGCCGCCGGGCCGCTGCCGCTGCCGGTCTGCCGGTCCTCGACGGCCTCGCCGTAGCGCCGTGCCACGGCCACCGCCCGGTCGAAGGCTCCCAGCTTGCCGCCCGACTCCGCCTTGGCGCGGGCGGAGTTGAAGACCTTCTCCAGCATGTAGGGGATGGTCAGCAGGCAGGTGGGCCGGAACGCCGCCAGGTCGGGCAGCAGGTCGTCCGGCTTCAGGCTGGGGGCGTGGCCGAGCCGGACGCGGGCGCGTACGCAGGCGATCGCCACCATGCGGCCGAAGACGTGCGACATCGGCAGGAACAGCAGCACCGACGGCTCGTCCTCGCTCTTGGCCCGGAACACCGGGTAGAGCAGTTCGATCGCGTTGTCGACCTCGGCGAAGAAGTTGCCGTGGCTGAGCGCGCAGCCCTTGGGGCGGCCCGTGGTGCCGGAGGTGTAGATCAGTGTGGCGAGGGTGTCGGGCCCGAGCATCCCGCGCCGTACGTCCACCTCCTGGTCGGGGACGTGCGCCGCCCCGACCTCGGCGAGCTGCTCCACGTGCCCCTTCTCCATCACCCACACATGCCGCAGGTCGGGCAGGTGCGCCCGCTCGGGGCCGATCGCCGCGGCCTGGGCGACGGTCTCGGTGACCAGGGTGACGGCGCCGGAGTCCTGGAGGATCCAGCGGGTCTGGAAGGGCGAGGAGGTGGGGTAGACCGGCACGGTGACCAGGCCGGCCGCCCACGCGGCGAAGTCGAGCAGGGTCCACTCGTACGTCGTGCGCGCCATGATCGCGATGCGGTCGCCCGGCGCCAGGCCCTCCGCGAGCAGCCCCTTCGCCACGGCCCGGACCTCGGCGGCGAACGCGGCCGCCGTGACGTCGGTCCACCGGCCGGAGGGGTCGCGGCGGCTGAGCACCACGGTGTCCGGTGCGGCGTCGGCGTTGTCGAAGGGCAGGTCGGCGAGCGAGCCGTGGCGGACGGGCTGGGCGAGGGGCGGTACGTACGCCTCGCGCACCGCCCCGCCCAGCCGCTTGGTCTCCGGTGCCACCAGGACGGGGCCCCGGGGAGCGGCGTAGTCGGCGGAGGTGGGGTACGGCGTGGACACGGGCGGCTCCTGGGGCGTGCAGCAGCGGCACTGCTTGCTGCAAGACGTACGTGCCTCGCCCGGCGGGGCGTTCACCGGCGGCGGCGTGGGCGGACGGTCACCGGCGGTTGGGCAGGGGAATCGTACGGGGCCCCTGTGGGGGCCTTGTGCGGGTTCCAAGGGGGTCCGGGGCCGGGGCTGTGCAGCGTCGGGAACTGTGTGAGAGAGGCTCACGTTGCCCAGGTCACACGGCTGTTGGCCGGTCGGCGGCCGGGGGCGGGGTGCCCTTGGGGCGCCTTCCTCGGGGCAGGCCCCGGTGACGCGTCGGGGGCTCGTATCGATCCGCTCCTCCCCGGTGCCCTAGATTTACCGTCGGTAACCTTACTCCAGAGTAAGCAGATTCGGACCCCGCGAGGAGAGGTCTCCCCATGGCCGACCGCTGTCTGATCCTCACCGCCACCGCGCCCGGCCGTACCCTCACCCGGCGGCTCACCTCCCGGCTCGGCCGATGAGCGGGACGACCCTCACCCGGCCGCCGGCCCTCGCCCCCCTGCTGGCCCGCGGTGCGCTGCTGTCCCCGCTCAAGCGGCCGCGCCCGGACGCGCCCGTCCCCACGGGCCGGCTGCTGCTGCCCGGACTGCGCGTCGACCTCGCCCGCCTGGCCGCCTACGAGCGGGTGTGCGGCTTCGCCGCCGCCGACGACACCCTGCCGGTCACCTATCCGCACGTCCTCGGCTTCCCGCTCGCCATGCGGCTGATGAGCGCCCGCGCCTTCCCGCTGCCGCTGCTGGGACTGGTCCACACGTCGATCGGGATCACCCGGCACAGGGCACTCGCCGCCACGGGCACGTACGACGTGGGGGTGCGCGTCGAGCGGCTGGCACCGCACCGGCGCGGGACCGAGGCGTTCGTGGTGACCGAACTGCGGGAGGACGACACCGTCGTCTGGGAGTCGACGAGCACGTATCTGGCACGGCACCGCACGGCGTCGGCGGCCGGCGGGCGGAGCGAGGACGCACCGGAGCCGCCCGTGGTCGGGGAGTGGCGGCTCGGCGGGGACCTCGGCCGCCGCTACGGCGCCGTCTCCGGCGACCGCAACCCCATCCACCTGCACCCGCTCACCGCCCGGCTGTTCGGCTTCCCGCGAGCCATCGCGCACGGCATGTGGAGCGTGGCGCGCTGCCTGGCCGCGCACGGCGTGCCCGACGCGGCCTTCGTGCGGGCGGAGTTCCGCGCACCGGTGCTGCTGCCGGGCACGGTCCGGTACGCCCAGGACGGGGAGGGGCGGTTCGCGCTGCGCGGCGACGACAGGGTGCACCTGACGGGACTCGCGGTGCCGCTCGGCTCACGCGGACAGGAGTGACGCGAAGGGGGGGGCTCGGCTCAGGCCGGCGGTGGGGGCGACCAGCGGTGTCCCGCCATCAGGTTGCCGAGGCCGGACCAGGCGAAGTTCATCAGGGTCGCGGCCGACTGCCGGGCCGTGACACCGTCGGCGGCGTTGCCCCACGCGGCCAGGGCCTCGGCGGCGCCGACCAGGGCCTCGGCCAGCCCGGCGACCTCGCGCTCGGCCAGGTCGGGATCACCGTGGGCCTCGCGGGCGGCGACGAGGATCAGCCGGGTCACGAAGGTGACGAGTTCCGCGCGCAGTGCGGCGACCTCCGTGGCGAACGGCTCACCGTGCGTGCGGGCTTGGAGATGCAGCACCGCCCACGCGTCCGGGTGCCGCGCGGTGTGCGTGAAGAACGCCAGTAATCCTTCCCAGAGTTGGCGGTCTGCGGGCGAACCCGGGTCGACGGCCACGCGGACGGCCTCGGTGAGCGCGGCGGCCTCCCGGCGTATGACGGCCGTGAAGAGGTCTTCCTTGGAGTTCAGGTACAGATACACCAACGGCTTGGAGACACCGGCGAGTTCGGCGATGTCGTCCATGGACGCGGTCATGTAGCCGCGCTGCCCGAAGACGCGCACGGCCGCGTCCAGCATCTGCCGCTCACGGACCGCCCGAGGCATCCGCTTGGTCTTCACCGAACCCGAACCCATGCGCACTAGCGTACGGGCCGCGTGCCGCCCCGCGGATACGCCGAGGGCGGCGAGGCGCAACGCCACGCCGCCCTTCGGGACGATCGGTCAGGCCGCGGCCGTCACCGGCTCCGGCCGGTGCTCCGGCTCGTCGACCGGGGAGGCGCCGCCGACCGCGTCGTAGGCCGCGCGGTCCAGCAGGTTCTCGCGGGCCGCGACGATGACCGGGACCAGGGCCTGGCCGGCCACGTTGGTGGCGGTGCGCATCATGTCCAGGATCGGGTCGATCGCGAGGAGCAGACCGACACCCTCCATGGGCAGGCCCAGCGTGGACAGGGTGAGCGTCAGCATGACCGTCGCGCCGGTGAGGCCGGCGGTGGCGGCGGAGCCGACCACGGAGACGAACGCGATGAGCAGGTAGTCGCCCGCGTTCAGGTCGATGCCGAAGATCTGCGCGACGAAGATCGCGGCGATCGCCGGGTAGATCGCGGCGCAGCCGTCCATCTTCGTGGTCGCGCCGAACGGCACCGCGAAGGAGGCGTACTCCTTCGGCACACCGAGGCGCTCGGTGACCTTCTGCGTCACCGGCATGGTGCCGACCGAGGAGCGGGAGACGAACGCGAGCTGGATCGCGGGCCAGGCACCCTTGAAGAACTGCAGCGGGTTGGCCTTGGCGACGGTGGCCAGGAGCGTCGGGTAGACGACGAACAGGACGAGCGCGCAGCCGACGTAGATGTCGGCGGTGAAGGTGGCGTACTTGCCGATCAGGTCCCAGCCGTAGCTGGCGATGGCGTTGCCGATGAGGCCGACGGTGCCGAGCGGGGCGAGCCGGATGACCCACCACAGCGCCTTCTGCAGCAGCTCCAGCACGGACTCGCTCAGGGTGAGGATCGGCTGGGCCTTGTCGCCGAGCTGGAGCGCGGCGATACCGGCGACGGCCGCCATGAAGACGATCTGCAGCACGTTCAGCTCGGTGAACGGGGTGATCACGTCGGTCGGGACGATTCCGGTGAGGAAGTCCAGCCAGGAGCCGGTGTGCTTGGGCTTGCCGCCGTCCGCCGGGGTGAGACCGGTACCGGCGCCGGGGTTGGTGAGCAGGCCGATGGCCAGGCCGATGCTGACCGCGATCAGCGAGGTGATCATGAACCACAGGAGGGTCCGGGACGCCAGGCGTGCCGCGTTGTTGACCTTCCGCAGGTTGGTGATCGAGACGAGGATGGCGAAGAAGACGAGCGGGGCGACGGCGAGCTTCAGCAGGCCGATGAAGGTGTCGCCGATCTTCTCGAGCGTGGTCACCAGCCAGGACACGTCCTGGCTGCGGGCGATCCAGCCGAGCAGGACGCCCAGGACGAGACCGGCGACTATCTGGGCCCAGAAGGGCAGCTTGAAGGACTTCGTGTTCGAGGACACGGACATGCTCCGTTGGGGACGCGTAGGGGCTGACGTGGACGGGGGGTCGCGAGACGAGGGTCGCGAGACGTCAGGGGCGACAGATCCCGGACGCGCACCGGCAGAGGTCCACGTGCAGGCGCGCCACGAGCAGAAGGCTCGGGAGATGAGGGGACGCGGCTGCTGACTTCACCCTAAGACGTTAACACTTGAACTTTGAGAATCTCAAAGCCTTGCTTTGAGAGGCTGGAACACGTATCCACCCATACAACGCAAAGCGCCCCGGCGACCGAGGTCACCGGGGCGCTCGCAGCGCACGCAACGCCTTACGACGGCTGCCCCTGCGCGCGGGCGGCGTCGTCGGCGCCGTCCTCCTGGCTCTGGTTCGCCTTCAGGTTCGCCTGCATGTTGGCGCGCATGCGGTCGACCTTCGGCGCGATCTTCTGAGACGCCCGGTCCCGCTCCCCGCGCAGTGCGACGAAGCTGATCGGCGCGGAGATCACCAGCGAGAGCAGCACGACCCACATGCCGTTGGACGAGCCGAGGCCGCGCGGCACGACACCGGAGTAGACGAGACCCCAGACCACCACGAGGCAGCCCACGAAGATCCCGAGGCGCATCAGCGTGTAGCGGAGCATCTCAATCCACTCTTCCGATTCCAAACAGGGGCAGTCTCCAGTGAAGCACGCCCCCTTGCCGATCACCGACGGGGGTGCCCCCGCGCGTCAGAGCAGCGGCAGCAGCATGGTGATGTCGTCCCGGTCGTCCCCCGGTGCCACCCGGATCGCCCCGGGCACCCGGCCGACCTCCTTGTAGCCGCAGGAGCCGTAGAACCGCTCCAGGCCGAGGCCGCCCCGGCAGGTCAGCCGGATCGCCTCGATGCCCTCGAAGCCGCGGGCCTCGTCCGCCGCGGCCGCGAGCAGGTCACGGCCGTAGCCCTTGCCCTGGTGCCGGGGGTGCACCATCACCGTGTACAGCCACACCCAGTGCGTCATCAGCCGGTGGCTGTTGAAGGAGAAGAAGGCGGTCGCCGCCACCTGCCCGTCCTCGTCGTGGCCGACGAGCAGCCGGGTGCGGCCCTCGGCCATGGCCGCGAAGTGCTTCACCAGTTCCGGCCGGATCGTCTCCCGCGCCACCGGCGCGACGAAGCCGACGGCCCCGCCGGCGTTGGAGACGTCCGTCCACAGGTCGAGGAGGCCGTCGCGCAGACCGGCGTCGACGGTCGGGTCCAGCGTGAAGGTAAGGGGCATGACCCCATCGTATCTATTACGCCAGTGCGCGCGCCGCCGTTTCGAGATCCGAGACGAGCCCGCGGTACGCCGACTCCCGGTCGTCCGCGCGCAGCACCGACGACGGATGCACGGTCGGCACCAGCCGCTCGCCGCGCCCGTGGATCTCGCGCTCCAGGACCGTCCCGCGCACCTCGGTCACCCGGAACGACGACCCGAGCAGCGCCTTGCCCGCCGTCGCCCCGAGCACCACGATCAGTTCCGGCTCCACGACCGCCAGCTCGGCGGCGAGCCACGGCCCGCACGCCGTCATCTCCCGCAGGCTCGGCGCCTTGTGGATGCGCCGCTTCCTCGGCTCGGCCTGGGTGAACTTGAAGTGCTTCACGGCGTTCGTGACATACGCCTCGGCCGGATCGATCCCGGCCTCGGCGAGAGCCCGGTCCAGCAGCTTCCCGGCCGGCCCGACGAACGGCTTGCCCTGCCGGTCCTCCTGATCGCCCGGCTGCTCCCCGACGAGCATGACCCGGGCGTGCGCGTCTCCCGAGCCGAAGACGGTCCGGGTCGCGGCGAGGTGGAGGGGACAACCGCGACAGCCTGAGGCAGCCTCCCGCAGCTCGTCGAGGCCGGCACCGTCCGGAACGAAGGGCTCGGCGGTGTACTGGTCCTCGGGTGCCTTGGTAGCCATGCGCGGCGAGTACCCACCTCAGGGGCGCCAGGAACTGTGCGACCAGCCCCCACGCACCGGCACCCGAAAGACGACCCGAACCTCTCAGACCCTCATCGGCTGAGGCGACTCCCGGCGCCCGGCGTCGGGCCCGTCGTACTCCCGGATGATCTCGTAGCGCGTGTTCCGCTCCACCGGCCGGAATCCCGCGTCGCGGATCAGCTCCAGCAGATCCTCACGCGTGAGCTTGTTCGGCGTGCCGAAGTTGTCCGCGTCGTGCGTGATCTTGTACTCGACGACCGAGCCGTCCATGTCGTCCGCACCGTGCTGGAGGGCCAGCTGGGCCGTCTGCACACCGTGCATCACCCAGAACACCTTCACGTGCGGCACGTTGTCGAACAGCAGCCGGGAGACGGCGAACGTCTTCAGCGCCTCCGCGCCCGTCGCCATCTGCGTCCGTGCCTGAAGGCGGTTGCGGATCTTGCCGTCCTTCATGTCCACGAAGTCGTGCTGGTAGCGCAGCGGGATGAAGACCTGGAAGCCGTTCGTCTCGTCCTGGAGTTCACGCAGGCGCAGCACGTGGTCCACCCGGTGCCGGGGCTCCTCGATGTGCCCGTAGAGCATGGTGCACGGGGTCTTCAGACCCTTCTCGTGCGCCAGGCGGTGGATGCGGGACCAGTCCTCCCAGTGGGTGCGGTGGTCCACGATGTGCTGCCGGACCTCCCAGTCGAAGATCTCCGCGCCACCCCCCGTGAGGGACTCGAGCCCGGCGTCGATCAGCTCGTCGAGGATCTCGGAGGCGGTCAGCCCCGAGATCGTCTCGAAGTGATGGATCTCCGTGGCCGTGAACGCCTTCAGCGACACGTCCGGCAGCGCGGCCTTCAGCTCCCGCAGCGAACGCGGGTAGTAGCGCCACGGCAGGTTCGGATGCAGCCCGTTGACGATGTGCAGCTCGGTGAGGTTCTCCGACTCCATCGCCTTGGCGAGCTTGACGGCCTCCTCGATGCGCATCGTGTACGCGTCCTTCTCGCCCGGCTTGCGCTGGAACGAGCAGTACGCACAGGAGGCCGTGCACACGTTGGTCATGTTCAGGTGCCGGTTGACGTTGAAGTGGACGACGTCACCGTTCTTCCGCGTCCGCACCTCGTGCGCCAGACCGCCGAGCCACGCCAGGTCGTCCGACTCGTACAGCGCGATGCCGTCCTCGCGGGTCAGCCGCTCACCGGAGCGGACCTTCTCCTCCAGCTCGCGCTTGAGCCCGACGTCCATGCCAACACCTTTCTCCGACAGCACCGCCAACGGTATCCCTAGACCTCTTCGGGAAGCTCCCCGACCCGGTTCTCCCACTTCGTGGACAGCACGATGGTGGTCCGGGTGCGGGAGACGCCCCTGGTCCCGGACAGCCGCCGGATGATCTTCTCCAGGCCGTCCACGTCGGTCGCGCGCACCTTGAGCATGTACGAGTCGTCACCGGCGATGAACCAGCAGTCCTCGATCTCCGGAAGCTCCTTCAGCCGCTGCGCCACGTCCTCGTGGTCGGCGGCGTCGGACAGCGAGATGCCGATCAGCGCCGTGACCCCGAGACCCAGCGACGCCGCGTCGACGGTGGCCCGGTAACCGGTGATGACACCGGCCGCCTCCAGCCGGTTGATACGGTCCGTGACGCTGGGGCCCGACAGACCGACGAGGCGCCCCAGCTCCGCGTACGAGGCCCGGCCGTTCTCCCTCAGGGCCTGGATGAGCTGCCTGTCCACCGCGTCCATGCGATTGAAAGCCTTCCGCTGAAGAGTTCTGGGAGTTCGAGAAAGTCGCTCGTTGCGCTCAGCCGTTCCCACCGCGCAGTTCGCCCTTCCAGCGGCGGTACAGCCCGTGTTCGACGCCCGCGGCGTCGAGGACGCGGCCGGCGACGAAGTCCACCAGGTCCTGGATGTGCGTCGCCCCCGCGTAGAACGCCGGAGAGGCGGGCACCACACTCGCGCCCGCGTCGTCCAATGCCACCAGGTGCCGCAGCGTCTGACCGTTCAAGGGGGTCTCCCGTACGGCCACGACCAGCGTCCGGCGCTCCTTGAGGGTGACGCTCGCCGCCCGCTGGAGCAGGTCCTTCGACAGCCCGAGCGCCACGCCCGCGACACAGGCCGTGGAGGCCGGCACGATCAGCATGCCCTTCGCCGGATACGACCCCGACGACGGCCCGGCGGCCAGGTCGCCGGCGCTCCAGTACCGCACGTCGGAGACGTCCGCGGTGAAGCTGTCCGGCTTGCCGTCGGCGCCCCGCGCCAGCCACTGCGTGAGGTCGTCACGCCAGTGCGCGTCCCGGAAGGAGATGCCGGTCTCGTCGAGCAGCGTGAGCCGCGAGGCCCGGCTGACCACCAGGTCCACACTCTCCCCGGCGGCGATCAGCGCCCGCAGCACGGCGGCCGCGTACGGCGTCCCGGATGCCCCGGACACCCCCACGATCCAAGGCGTGCGCTGCGATTTCCCTGCGTTCACATCTTGAGCGTACCGGTGAACGGAGCGTTGTTCCGGACCGGTACCGCTCGCGCTAGACGGTGAGCCCCCGCACGAGCAGGTCGAGCAGCGCGCACACGAACAGCGCGATGCCGATGAAGCCGTTCACCTGGAAGAACGCCCTGTTCAGCCGGGTCAGGTCATGGGGGCGCACGATCGTGTGCTCGTAGACGAAGGCCGCGGCCACGATCAGCAGGCCCAGCCAGAAGAAGAAGCCCGCGTGCGTGATGACCGCGTACCAGGCGAAGAGGGCCGTGGTGACGGTGTGGCAGGCCCGCGCGCCCCAGATGGCCGCCGGGATGCCGAAGCGGGCCGGGACCGACATCACGCCGATCTCGCGGTCGGTCTCGACGTCCTGGCAGGCGTAGATCAGGTCGAAGCCGCCGATCCAGACGCCGACCGCGAGACCCAGGACGACCGCCGTCCACGACCACTCGCCGCTGATCGCCAGCCAGCCGCCGATCGGGCCCATCGCCTGGGCGAGACCCAGGATGGCCTGCGGGAAGTTCGTGAACCGCTTGCCGTAGGGATAGACCACCATCGGGATCACCGCGACGGGAGCCAGCGCCAGGCACAGCGGGTTCAGCAGCGCGGCCGCGCCCAGGAAGACCACCAGGGCGACCAGCGCGCCGGTCCACGCGTGGCGGACGGACATCGCGCCCGTGACCAGCTCGCGGTGCGCCGTGCGCGGGTTCCGGGCGTCGATCTCACGGTCGATGATCCGGTTGACGGCCATCGCGAAGGTGCGCAGGCCGACCATGCAGACCGTGACCAGCAGCAGCCGCGCCCAGTGGATGTTGCGGTCCCACTCGTACATCGCCGTCAGCGAGGCGATGTAGGCGAACGGCAGGGCGAAGACCGAGTGCTCGATCATCACCAGGCGCAGGAAGGCCTTCGTGCGTCCCGGCTGAGGGATCGCGGCGGACGCGCTGCTCACAGGCCGTACTCCTTCCAGCGGCGGTCCACCAGGGCCGCCGTCGCGGGGTCGGACTCGACCATGTCCGGCCAGCCGCCGTCGCGCGTGTAGCCCTCCTCGGGCCACTTCTTCGTGGCGTCGATACCCGCCTTGCCGCCCCAGAACTGCTGGTAGGAAGCGTGGTCGAGATGGTCGACGGGGCCTTCGACGACCGTGAGGTCACGGGCGTAGTCGGTGTTGCCGAGGGCGCGCCAGGCGACCTCGTGCAGATCGTGCACATCGCAGTCGGAGTCCACGACGACGATCAGCTTGGTCAGGGACATCATGTGCGCCCCCCAGATCGCGTGCATCACCTTCTGCGCGTGCTTGGGGTACTTCTTGTCGATCGAGACGATCGCGCAGTTGTGGAAACCGCCGGCCTCGGGCAGGTGGTAGTCCACGATGTCCGGGACGATGATCTTGAGGAGCGGGAGGAAGAAGCGTTCCGTCGCCCGGCCCAGCGGGCCGTCCTCGGTCGGCGGGCGGCCGACCACGATCGACTGGAGCAGCGGGCGCCGGCGCATCGTCACGCAGTCGATCGTCAGCGCCGGGAAGGGCTCCTGCGGCGTGTAGAAGCCGGTGTGGTCGCCGAACGGGCCCTCCGGCAGCATCTCGCCCGGCTCCAGCCAGCCCTCCAGCACCACCTCCGCCTGCGCCGGCACCTGCAGCGGAACCGTCTTGCAGTCGACCATCTCGATCCGCCGGCCCGCGACGAACCCGGCGAAGAGGTACTCGTCGATGTCGCCGGGCAGCGGGGCCGTCGAGGCGTACGTCACGGCCGGCGGACAGCCGAAGGCGATCGCGACGGGCAGCCGCTCACCGCGCCGCGCGGCCACCTGGTAGTGGTTGCGGCTGTCCTTGTGGATCTGCCAGTGCATGCCGATCGTGCGCCGGTCGTGGCGCTGCAGGCGGTACAGACCGAGATTGCGGACGCCCGACTCGGGATCCTTGGTGTGGGTCAGGCCCAGGTTGAAGAAGGAGCCGCCGTCCTTCGGCCAGGTGAACAGCGCGGGCAGCTGCTCCAGGTCCACGTCGTCGCCGGTGAGGACGACCTCCTGGACCGGGGCGTCCTTCACCTTCTTCGGCGGCACGTGGGCCATCGCGCCGAGCTTGCCGAACGCCTCGCGCACCCCGACGAACCCGTGCGGCAGCTCCGGCTTCAGCAGACCGCCGATCCGGTCCGAGATCTCGCCGTACGACTTCAGGCCGAGCGCCTTCAGCAGACGGCGGTCGGTGCCGAAGACGTTCATCGCGAGGGGCATGGAGGCGCCCTTCACGTTCTCGAAGAGGAGGGCGGGGCCACCGGCCTTGTTCACCCGGTCGACGATCTCCCCGACCTCCAGGTACGGGTCCACCTCGGCCTTGATGCGCTTGAGGTCGCCCTCGCGCTCCAGCGCCCTGAGCAGGGAGCGAAGATCGTCGTAAGCCATGCGTCCCAGTATCGGCCACGGGCTAGTCTGAGCCCGTCACCGGGGCCCTCCGTGCGCCCCTCGCCGTCTCCTGGGGGATGTCCCGTCCATGCTCAGGTATCTGCCGTACCTGCTGGTGCTGGCGCTGTGGATCTACGCGTTCATCGACTGCCTGAACACTCCGGAGGAGGAGGTGCGGGGGCTGCCGAAGGTGGTGTGGGTGATCATCATCCTGCTCTTCGGCGAGGTGCTGGTCGGACCGGTCGCCTGGCTGGCGGCCGGGAAGCAGCGCGGGCCGCGCCCGGCGGGCGGCTCCACCCCCTCTCAGTGGCACCGCGGCCACCGCACCGAGTGGGTCGCCCCCGACGACAACCCCGACTTCCTGAAGTCGCTGAAGGAAGAGAACAAGAAGGACGAGGCCCTGCTCAAGGACTGGGAGGCCGACCTGCGCCGCCGCGAGGAGGAGCTGCGCCGCAAGGAGCGCGGCGAGGACGACCAGAGCTGATGGAACTGCGGCTGCTCGTCACCTTCGAGAAGGTCGCCACCGTACTGAGCTTCACGCGGGCGGCGGCCGAGCTGAACTACGCCCAGTCCAGCGTGACCTCCCAGGTCCGCGCCCTGGAGGACGCGCTCGGCACCCAGCTCTTCGACCGGCTCGGCAGCCGCATCCGGCTCACCGAGGCCGGTGAGCGGCTGCTGCCGTACGCCCGGCAGATCATCGAGCTGACCGAGGAGGCCCGCGCGGCGGTCGCCGGCACCGAGGAGCCCTCCGGCACGCTCGCCGTCGGCACGATGGAGTCGCTGACCAACTACCGCCTGCCGCTCCTGCTGGAGTTCTTCCACCACAGCTACCCGAAGGTCCGCCTCACCCTGCGCCCCACCCTCGGCGACGAGACCCGGCAGGCGCTCCGGCAGGGCACCTACGACCTGGGCTTCCTGATGGAGGAGGCGACCGACCACCCGGGCCTGGAGAGCGAGGTGCTGGCCGTCGAGCCGCTGGCGCTGGTCGCGGCGCCCGGACACCGGCTGTACGGCGCTGAGGTCACGGTCGCCGACCTGGTGCGCGAACCGCTGCTGGCCACCGAGCCCGGCTGCGCCTACCGGGACCTCTTCGAGCGGGAGCTGACCGCCGCGGCGGCCGTGGAGTTCCGGGAGTTCGGCACGATCGAGGCCACCAAACGCGCGGCGGCGGCCGGCCTCGGGATCTGCCTGCTGCCCGAGGTGACGGTCGCCGCGGAACTCGCGGAGGGCTCGCTGGTACGGCTGGAGTGGCAGCCGCCGTTCACGCTTTCGACGCAGCTGGCCTGGCGGGCCGGGAAACGGCTGCCCGCGCACGCCCGGCTGTTCCTGGAGCGGGCACGGCGGCTGGTGTCCGAGCAGGGGTGAGCTTGCGGGTGGCCGGGGTGGCCTCGGCTGTCCGGGCCGGGGTGGTCTTCGGGGTTTCGGCCGCGGTGGTCTTCGGGGTCTCGGCCGGGGTGGTCTTCGGGGTCTCGGCCGCGGTGGTCTTCGTTGTCCGGCTCAGGGTGACCTTCAGGCTCGCCAGGACGATCAGCGGGACGCCGAGCGCCTGCACCGGTCCGATGTGGTGGCCGTACACCACCCAGTCCGCCACCATCGCGACCACCGGGTAGACGAAGGCCAGCACCGCGATCTTCGAGGTGGGGAGCTGGGCGTAGGCGGCGTACATCAGGACGTACATCACGCCGGTGTGGAGGAGCCCGAGGCCGGCCAGCCAGCCCCAGTCCCAGCCGGTGCCGGACATCGCGCCGAAGTCGGCGAAGGGCAGCAGCAGCGGGATGCCGACGAGGACCTGGACGAGGGCGATCAGATGCGGGCGGACCCCTGAGATCCGCTTGGTGACCAGCGTCGACAGTGCGTACAGCAGCGCGGCGAGCAGCGCCTGGCCGACGCCGAGGACGTACGTGCCGCCGCTCGCGAAGTCGGCCGGGGTGACGCCGGAGACGAGGACGAGCCCGGCGAAGGCCAGGGCGACCCAGCCGACCTTGGCGGCGGTGAGCCGCTCGCGGAAGAGGAGGGCGCCCAGCAGCACCACGTAGAACGGCTGGGTGTGGTAGACGACCGTGGCGACCGAGATCGAGGTGTTCTCGTACGCCTCGAACAGGAACACCCAGTTGAAGACGATGAACACCCCGCCGAGGACGGCGAGCCCGAGCGTGCGCGGGGTGAAGCCGTGGTGGCGCAGCCAGCCGCGGGCGGTGACGTAGCCGCCGAGGGCGAGGGCGCCGAACAGGACGCGGAAGAAGACGACGTTGAAGGGCGAGGCGCCCGACTCGACGACGAAGACGCCGAGGGTGCCGGAGAGCACCATCGCGGTCGTCAGCTGGGCCGTGCCCCGTTGCGATGAGGTCATGTCCACGACGCTACGGAGGGGGTGGGGCGGTGGTCCACGGGCCAGTGGGGGGTTCTGCCGATGGGGGTATCGGCGGTGCCGATGGCTGTGCGGCGGGGTGCTCTGGTGGGTTCGTTTTCGTCTGCGGGTGCGTGGGGGTTGCTCGCGCAGTTCCCCGCGCCCCTTATATGCCTGCGGCGGCCCGTTGCGGTCGCGTCGTGGCGTGCGTAGCGCCTACCGGCGGTTTCTGAGGCGGGGCCGGGGTGGGGGGTGTCCGTCCTCGGTCCGGCCGCCCGTCACTCGATACGGCGCCGTTGCCCGGTGCCGGCCGCTGCGGGCGGACACCCCCCACCCCGTCCCCT
>NZ_JBEZWX010000049.1:0-42355 GCF_040637635.1 Streptomyces sp. NPDC028635
GGCCACGGATGCGGCTCCCGCGCGCGCCACGGACGGGCGGAGGTCAGGCGGTGGCGCGCCGGCGGCCGGCGAACACGCCGTACGCCACACCCGCCGCGCCGACGACGATGCCCACGATGCCGAGCACGCGGGCGGTGGTGTCGGTGCCGGAGCCGTCGGACGCCTTGGTCTCGGCGGCGGTCTTCTCGGCGCCCGCGGCACTGTCGTCGGAGGCCTTGGAGGCACCGGACGCGCCGTGCTCGTCGTCCGCGGCGGCGGTGAGCTTCAGCACCGGCGCGGGGTTCTCGGGCTCGGCCTGGCCGTCCTGCGGCACCTCGATCCAGCGCACGACTTCCTTGTTGGAGTACGTCTGGATCGCCTTGAAGACGAGCTTGTCGGCGTCCTCGGGCAGTTGGCCGACGGAGAGCGGGAACTTCTGGAAGTAGCCCGGCTTGATGCCCTCGCCCTCGGCGGTCCAGGTGACCTTCGAGACCGCTTCGGTGATCTTCTCGCCGTGCATCGTGAGCGGCTTGGCCAGCGTCGCCTTGGTGACGTCGATCTTCCAGCCGGGGATCGCCTGCGGTGCCACGGAGGCCAGCGGGTGGTCGGCGGGCAGGGTGACCTCGACCTTGGTGGTCGAGGCGTTGTCGCGCTCGTTGGGCACCTTGAAGTCGACGACGGCGTAACCGCCCTTGGCGGCGGCGCCCTCGGGCTGCACGGAGACGTGCGCGAAGGCGGGCGTCGACAGGACGGTCAGACCGGCCACGGCGAGAACGACGGGGACGGCTGCACGGGAAACCTTCATGGAAGGGTGCACTCCACTTCGAGTGAGTCCGGCGGTTCGGAGAACCGGCCGGTGAGGAAGAGGGATCCGCACGCGCACGCGTGCGTGATGCGCCGCACGACGGCGCCGGCCTCTCGTCCTCTTGTGGAGTGGCGGTCGCGTCGCGCTAGGCGGCGAGGGTGAGTGCGGCGGCGGGCGGACCCCGCCGGATCACCGTGTGCTGGAGTGCGGTGGTGTGCGGGGCGGGCGGCGCGAACAGTGCGGTGCGCACCGGGCGCGGGCCCGTGGCGGGCGCCGTCGGCAGCCCCGCGAGCAGGGCGCGCACCAGCGCGAGCGCCGCGCGCAGGGACCGGATGAGCGCCCCTTCCGCGACCTCGTGCGCCGACAGCGCGGCCAGTTCCATGATCCGCAGCAGGGCGGTGTCGCCGCGGCGCAGCAGCCAGCCCGCGGCGAGCGCCGCGAGGACGTGCCCGAGCAGCATCGGCAGCGACGGCAGCAGGGCGGCGGGGGAGCCGGCGGCCGTGGACAGGGCATCGGCCGGATGGTGCGCGGGAGCGCCCTGCACGCGCGCGGTCGCGAGGATGCGCTGGGCCTGGACGGGGCTGAGCGGAGCCGCACCGGCCCCGCACACCAGCCGCGCGGCCTGCGCCACCAGCGACGCGTCCGAGGCCGGCGAGGAGCCCGCGGCACCCGGCACGGTCGCGGCCGCGTGCTGGCCCAGCCCGAACAGTGTGTGCAGCACGGTCTGCCCGGCCCCGAGCAGCGCGGCGATCCCCCACGCGGAACGCTCCCGGCCGGCCAGCGGCGCGGCGACGAGGAACACTCCCAGGAAACCCGCGCCCAGCGTCCACAGCGGGACCGTGGCGCAGGACGCGAGCGCGTGCCCACCGGCGGCCAGCACGACGCAGACCGCGGCGAACACCGCGGCCCGCAGAAGCCGGACGTCACGTCCGGCGCGCACTGAGCGCGGGGGGAGGGCAGTCATGGCGGGCCCATCATCGCACTGCTCCCACCGCCGCCGTACGGCAGGTCCACAAGATGCCGATTGCGCACTCGGGCCCCACATACACCGATTGCCGTCGTCCGCGCATCCCCCATATGGGCGGCATCACGTCAATTCCTGGCTTACTTCCCGGCACGGGCGGCAATACGTAACGGTATGTCGAGCCGCGGCCAGGAGGCTGGAGCATGAGCATCTGGTGGTCACTCCATCTGCGGCGCGAAGCTGCGAGCGTCCCCCTGGCCCGGCGCCTGCTGCTCGGGACGATGGAGACGGCGGGTGTCGACCCCGACATCTCCTACGACCTGTCCGTCGCCCTGAGCGAGGCCTGCGCCAACGCCGTGGAGCACGGCGGGCACCGGGGCCCCGGCGACTGCGCGGAGGCCTACCGCGTCACCGCCTACCTCGACGGGCAGATGTGCCGCATCGAGGTCGCCGACGCCGGTCCGGGTTTCACCGCCGCAGACCCGCCCCGCCCCGCGCACGACGACGCCGAGCACGGCCGGGGCCTGTTCCTCATCCGCGAACTCGCCGACCACGTCCACGTCGGCAACAAGCCCGGACGCGGCGGCGCGGTGGTGAGCTTCGACAAGATCCTCAAATGGCGCGAGGACGCGCCGCTGGTGGCCGTCTGACCCCGGCGGCGCGCCCTTCGCGAGAACGCCCGGCGCGTCAGCCCTTGAGCCGGGCCATCCAGGACTCCACCTCGTCCGAGCGGCGCGGCAGCGCGGCGGACAGGTTCCGGTTGCCGTCCTCGGTGACCAGGATGTCGTCCTCGATACGGACACCGATGCCGCGGTACTCCTCGGGCACCGTCAGGTCGTCGGCCTGGAAGTACAGCCCCGGCTCGACGGTGAGGACCATGCCCGGCTCCAGCGTGCCCTCGACGTAGGTCTCGGTACGGGCGGCGGCGCAGTCGTGCACGTCCATGCCGAGCATGTGACCCGTGCCGTGCAGCGTCCAGCGGCGCTGCAGACCGAGCTCCAGCACCCGCTCCACCGGGCCCTCCACCAGCCCCCACTCGACGAGCTTCTCGGTGAGCACGCGCTGCGCGGCGTCGTGGAAGTCGCGGAACTTGGCGCCCGGCTTGACCGCCGCGATGCCGGCCTCCTGGGCCTCGTAGACGGCGTCGTAGATCTTCTTCTGCAGCTCCGAGAAGCGGCCGCCGACCGGCAGCGTGCGCGTGACGTCGGCGGTGTAGTACGTGTGCGTCTCGACGCCGGCGTCCAGCAGGAGCAGGTCGCCGGAGCGGACCGGGCCGTCGTTGCGCACCCAGTGCAGGGTGCAGGCGTGCGGGCCGGCCGCGGCGATGGTGCCGTAGCCGACGTCGTTGCCCTCGACGCGGGCGCGCAGGAAGAACGTGCCCTCGATGTAGCGCTCGGACGTGGCCTCGGCCTTGTCGAGGACCCTGACGACGTCCTCGAAGCCGCGGACCGTCGAGTCGACGGCCTTCTGCAGTTCGCCGACCTCGAAGTCGTCCTTGACCAGCCGGGCCTCGGAGAGGAAGACGCGCAGTTCCTCGTCGCGCTCGGCGGTGACCTTGTCGGTCAGCGCCTCCTCGATGCCGGCGTCGTGGCCGCGCACGACGCGGACCGGGCCGGTGGCCTCGCGCAGCGCGTCGGCCAGCTCGCGGACGTCGGCGACCGGGAGGCCGTACAGCTTCTCGGACTCGGTCAGGGAGTGGCGGCGGCCGACCCACAGCTCGCCCTGGCCGGAGAGCCAGAACTCGCCGTTCTCGCGGTCGGAGCGCGGCAGTAGGTAGAGCGTCGCCTCGTGGCCCTCGCCGCGCGGCTCCAGGACCAGGACGCCGTCCTCGGTCTGGTTGCCGGTGAGGTAGGCGTACTCGACGGACGCCCGGAAGGGGTAGTCCGTGTCGTTGGAGCGGACCTTCAGGTTGCCCGCGGGGATCACCAGGCGCTCGCCGGGGAAACGGGCGGACAGCTGCGCGCGGCGCGCGGCCGTCTCGGCGGCCTGGGCGATCGGCCGCAGGTCGCGCAGCTCGGTGTCGGCCCAGCCGGACTTCATGTTCTCCGCCAGCTCGTCGGAGACGCCCGGGTAGAGGCCGTTCTTCCGCTGCTTGATCGGCTCGTCGGTCTCCGGGGTCTCCGGAAGCTCCTCCGCCACGGTCATCCTCCTTGGGTACGGCACTGGACCGCCTCCATCGTACGGTCGTACGGAAGGGGGCCCAGGGCGCTATGACCCATTACACGAGGTGACCTGCCGGCCTGCCCGGGGCGGCTACTCGAACCGCGCCGCCAGCAGCACCACGTCCTCCTCCGAATCGGCCGAGTCCAGCCCGTCCGGCAGGACCGTGCGCAGCACGTGGTCCACGAGCGCGTCCGGATCGCGCCGCAGCGAGCGGGGCACCCCGGCGGCGGCCGCGTGCAGCCGGGCGAAGGCACGGTCGACCGGGTCGCCGGTGCGGTGCAGCAGGCCGTCGGTGTAGAGCAGCACCGTCTCGCCGGGCTCGGCCTGCAGCTCCACGCTGGGCGCCTCCCAGCAGGCGAGCATGCCGAGCGGCGCGGAGACGGACGTCTCGACGAACTCGGTGCGGCGCTGGCCGACCAGCAGCGGCGGGCAGTGCCCGGCCCCGGCGAGGGTGATCTTGCGCAGGGCGGGCTCGCAGTACGCGAACAGGGCGGTGGCCGAGCGGGCGGGCTCGGTGAGACGCAGGAGCAGTTCCAGGTCGGACAGGACGGCGACCGGGTCCTCGCCCTCCATCACGGCGTACGCCCGCAAGCTGGCCCGCAGCCGGCCCATCGCGGCGACGGCGCTCGGCCCGGAGCCCGTGACCGCGCCGACCGCGAGGCCGAGGGCGGCGTCCGGCAGCGGCAGCGCGTCGTACCAGTCGCCGCCGCCGCGCGGACCGGTGCGGTGCCGGGCGGCGAGCTGGACCCCGGCGACGCGGGGGAGGCGGGACGGCAGCAGTTCCTCGGCGATGGTCGCCATGCACGCGCGCGTGCGCTCCACCTCCAGCAGCCGGGCGAGGTGTTCGGCGGCGCAGCGGGCGTACAGGCCGATCAGATGGCGCTGGCGCTCGACCGGTTCGGCCGGCTCGTCGTACAGCCAGACGGCGGCGCCGAGTCGGCCGCCGGTCTCGGCGGACAGGGGGAGGGCGTAGCTGGCGGCGTATCCGAGGCGGGCGGCGACCTCGCGGTGGCGGGGGTCGGGGCCGTCCCCGGCGAACAGGTCCGGCTCGGTGATCTCGTGGTCCCCGCCGGGCAGTCCGTCGAGGATGCGGCCGAAGGAGGTGGCGCTGCGCGGCACGGTCTCGATGTGGCCGAGGTCGGCGCGTCCGAGCCCGAGACCGATGGTGGTGTCGGGGCCCTGCCGGTCGGCGGGTTCGAGGACGACCAGTCCGCGCCGGGCGCCGACCAGGGCGGCTCCGGCGCGCAGCAGTTCCTGCAGGGCCTCGTCCAGGGAGGTCGTGCGGGCCAGGCGCTCGGTGAGTTCGTGCAGGGTCGTCAGATCGGAGACCCAGCCGGCGAGCCGGTCCTGGAGCAGGGCGCCGGGAGCGTGCGGCGGCGGCACAGGGGCGGTGCCCGCCGTGACGGGCGCGGGCGCGGCAGTGTGCGCGGGGGCCGGAACCGCTGCATCGATTCCAGCCACTTTCTGAGGATGAGGGGCGTTCATGGCAACCGGCTTTCCGACCGGTGCGTACTGCTGAAAAGCATCGCAAACCCCCATGTCTTCTGCGCCGCTAGCAGTGTCTCCACATGTACACGCACTCGTGAGGGGATGTCCAGCATTGTCCTGCTGGGATTACTGGTGTCCGTGGTGTTCACGGGCTTTGCGGGGCTCCCGGCGGTAACCCCTTGCGCAAGAGCGAAGTTGGCTGAAAACTGCCTCAGGTATCGGGTGATTGCGGTCGACTGGCCTTGCTCCACGGAGCGTCACAGCGGTCGTGATGGGTACGTACTCGGTATGGGCCGGGGTGGTGGGGGCCACCCGGAACCTGTTGTCCGGACCGGGCGTCTTAGCCACCGACGACCCAGCCCCATCCTCCCGTGGCGGAGGCGAAGCGAACAACGCGAGACGGCAAACGCCATACTTCGCCACCCCACGCCACGCCCATGCTTGTGCTGAACGCGGTATGGACGTCAGCGGCCGCACGAAAGCCGCCGAAGCTCGGCCCAGAGGGGTTCCCCGCGCGTCAGGCCGGGGTGTGATGCGCCAGCAGGTACGCACAGTGCAGAGATCGACACATGGTGTGACAAGGTCCTCGGTGTTGCCAGGCGTGCAACGGAAAGGAACGAGCGCTCATGCGCGAGATCCCCGGAAGGCGACGCAGGCTCCTGTCCCGTCTGTCCCGTCTGTCCCGGCGGAAGGGCGGGGGGCCTGAGTTGATCGGCGCGGCCCTGACATTCGCCACCCAGTGGGGGTGGCCCGTGCTGCCCGGTGTGGCGGCCGACCCCGAGGGGCGCTCGCGCTGCGCCTGCCCCGACCCGGAGTGCACGGTGCCCGGCGCGCACCCCTTCGACCCCGGCCTGCTCGCCGCGACCACCGACGAGCGCATGGTGCGCTGGTGGTGGACCAACCGGCCGACCGCGCCGATCATCCTGGCCACCGGCGGCAGCGCGCCGTGCGCGGTGAGCCTGCCCGCCCTGCCGGCCGCCCGGGCGCTCGCCGCACTCGACCGCGAGGGCATGCGCCTCGGACCGGTGGTCGCCTCGGACACCCGCTGGTCGATCCTCGTCCGCCCCTACTCCATGGAGCAGTTGGGCGAACTGCTGTACGCCAAGGACTTCGTGCCCGGCTCGCTGCGCTTCCACGGCGAGGGCGGCTACATCGCCCTGCCGCCCTCCGTCACCGGGCGTGGCCCCGTCCGCTGGGAGCGTGCCCCGCTGCCCGGCTCGGCCGCCCCCTGGGTGCCCGACGTCGAGGCCGTGGTGGACGCGGTGGTCGACGCCCTCACTCGTACGGGTGTGAGCGCGCCCGAGTTGTAGGGGTGTCGGACGCGACCGGATCCGTGCGCCCGGTCGCTGTCGTTATCGTCCCTTTCATGAACCTCCGCCTTGCAGCCCTCGCGGGCGTCGTGGCGTGCGCGGTCGCCCTGCCGCTGGCCGTGGCGTCGGCGGGCGGCGTGGGCGACGCCCAGCACTCGGTCGTACGCTCGCCGTCGTACGCCGGTGTCACCTACGACGACGAGAAAGCGACCGGTGCCGGTGCCTCCGGCGGCGCGGGCGCTTCCGCTCCCGGCGGCCCTTCCGCTCGCGGCTCCTCCGCCCGTGCCGGCGCCGGATCCGCCGAGGGGCAGGCGCCCTCCGCCGCGCCCACCCGGTCCCCGCTCCTGCTGGGCCTCGGCCTGGCCACCGCCGCCCGCTGCGGCCCCGAGGTCACCTCGCCCGACGGCATCGAGGCGCAGACCTGCGTGCTGACCCAGGGCGGGCAGACCTGGGCGCGCACCTACTACCGCAACACCACCGGCCGGGTGCTGGAGTCGGTGCTGAGTCTGATGGGGCCGGGCGGGCGCACGGTGCAACTGCGCTGCCCGGTGGGCGCCGAGGACGAGCCGGGGACCTGCGAGACGCCCCGGGAGCCGGTCCATGGCACCCCGGACACCTACACGGCCGTCGCGGAGTTCGCGCGGGCGGGGGGAGGCGGGTCGCTGCTGCTGCGGGCCGGAAGCAACGCGCCGCAGGACACGGGGAGTTGAGGAGCGACGCCGGACGGTGCACGGCGTCGCGTATGAAAAGACCCGGTTGCTGGCGACGGGGGATGCACCAGCAACCGGGCTACTCAGACCGTAACAAGAGATCGGCCCCAAGCAAATTCGATCTCGCGTTTCCCTGGGGTATTCGGACACTCACCGACGGGCCGCGACCGGGCCAATCGGACATCTGCGAGGCCCGGCCGCCGCCGCGCTCTGTGACGGGTGTCACCCCCACGGGGGTGCATGGGTCAACTGAGCGTGACCTGCCGGTTGGTCAGGCCCCCGCGGGCCCGGCGCTCCTGCGCGGTCAGCGGCTCCTGCACGGCCAGCGCCTCGGCCAGGCGCTCGGCGAACTCGGCGGCCGGCTTCTCCACGTCCGCCGCGGTGACCGACGACGGCAGGTCCCACACCGGCACGGTCAGACCGTGGGCGCGGAAGGAGCCGACCAGGCGCGTGCCCTCGCCGAGGCTGGAACCGCCCGCAGCGTGCAGCCGCGCCAGCGCGTCCAGAAGCTGCTCCTCCGGGTGGGGCATGACCCAGCGCAGGTGGTTCTTGTCGGGGGTCTCGCACCAGTACGCCGCGTCCACACCGGTCAGCCGCACGGTCGGGATCGCCGCGGCGTTCGCCCGCTCCAGGGAGGCGGCGACCTCCGGCGTGGCGTTCTCCGCGTCCGGCACCCAGAACTCGAAGCCGCTGTGCACCACCGGCTCGAACGCGCCCTTCGCGTCGAGCAGATCCTGCAGCCGCGGACCGTCGGCCGGGGCGCGGCGGCCCTGCACCGGCGTGCCCGGCTCCGCCTCGAGGGCGCGCAGCAGCGTGTCGGCCAGATCGCGGCTGATGTCGCCGGACGCCGTGTCGTTCTGCAGGCCGAGCAGGACCGAGCCGTCGTCGCGGCGCAGCGCGGGCCAGGCCATCGGCAGCACGGTGGCCAGGGTGACCGACGGGACACCCTCGGGCAGGGCGTCCTTCAGGGGCAGCTCGACGGTGGCCGCCGGGACGAGTTCGCGCAGCGCCACCCAGTCGCACTCGCCGGGCAGGCCCTCGAAGGGGCGGTGCACCAGCTCGGTCTCGGCCTGTGCCGCCGCCCGGCCGTGGCAGGCCTTGTAGCGCCGGCCGCTGCCGCAGGGGCAGGGCTCGCGGGCGCCGACAACCGGGATCTCTCCCTCGCTCAGCTGAGGGCGCGCGGCCTTCGTCTGGGGTCGCTTCTTGGCCATGTGGGTGTCTCCCGGATACGGCTCGTCTGGTACGGCGCGAGCCTAGCCGTTCACGCCATGACCGACGCGGCCCTGTGGACAACGCGGCGCGGACGGCCACGGACGGCGTGGACCCGGACGACGTGGGCCCGGACCGGGACGGCCGCGGGCGGCTCGGCGGACCCGGAGTCCCGCAGCCGTCGTGGGTCAGTCCAGGTCGTCGAAGGCGTCGGTGAAGTCGAGATCGGCCATCGCGGCCACCGGCGGCGCCGCCACGCGCGTGGCGAAGTCCTCGCGGCGGCGCCCGGCGTCCGGGTCGTACACGTCGTCGTGGACGACGACCCACACCGTGACCTCGCCGCGTACGCCGTCCCGGACACCCCAGTCGTCGGCGAGCGCGGTGATGATGTTCAGGCCGCGACCGCCGTGCGCGGTCACCGAGGGCGTGGCCGGGGCCGGACGGGTCGGTCCGCCGCCGTCGGTCACCTCGACCAGCAGCCGGCCGCCCGGGTCCACCCGCCACGCGGCCCGCACATCGCCGTCCCCGGCCAGCGCGTCACCCAGGGGGCGGCCGTGTTTGCACGCGTTGCTCAAGAGTTCCGAAAGGATCAGTACGGCATCGTCGATGACCGAATCGGCAACACCGCTGCTGCGCAACTGGTCACGCATCCGGTGCCGTGCCTTCCCCACGCCCGCAGGGCCATGGGGTACGGCCATGCTCGACGACGTGGGCACCTCCTGTGCCACCACCAACGCCACCCCCGAGACCTCCTTCGCCCCACGCCACGGTGTGTTTGCCCCATTGGCCTGTACCGGAAACCGGCCAATCATCGTCCGTGGACGCATTCACCACCGTCGAACACGGACCGAACGCGCCGGAGCACTCCCCGTAATCAAGTGGCTGGATTTCTTCGGTGTGGCCGAGAGGTGAGGATGGGACAGCAAGCGCGTGAGGGTCAAGAGGCATGGGTGACTGCTGAGACTGTCGTTACCGCCGTGTAGCCGACCGGATGCCGGGGGCGGGCCGGCGCGGGACTCCGGTGGATCAACGCCCCAGCTGGTCCAGCACCGCGCGCGGGCGGTTGGTGATGATGGCGTCCACCCCGAGGCGGGCGCACAGCTCCACGTCCTCCGGCTCGTTCACCGTCCACACGTGCACCTGCCGGCCGGCCTGCTTCCACCGCTCGACGTACCCGGGATGGCCGCGCACGATCCGGATCGAGGGGCCCGCGACGCCCACGCCCGCCGGCAGCCGTCCGTCGCGCAACCGCGGTGAGACGAACTGCATCAGATACACCGTCGGCAGCGTCGGCGAGGCGGCACGCACGCGGTGCAGCGAACGCGCGGAGAAGCTCATGACACGGATCCGTGACTCCTCGGGTGAGGCCGGCGCGTCCAGGCCGTACCGCTTGAGCAGGTGCAGCAGCCGCTCCTCGACCTGTCCGGCCCAGCGTGTGGGGTGCTTGGTCTCGATGGCCAGTTCCACTCGCCGTCCGGCGTCGGCCACGAGCTCCAGCAGCCGTTCCAGGGTCAGTACGGACGTCGCCTCGCGGTCCTCCGGCCGGAACTCCCAGTCCGGCTCCTCGTCCCGCCCGCGCCAGGCCTCGCGGGTCTTCCAGGAGCCGAAGTCCAGCGCGGCCAGGTCGGCGAGCTCCAGGGCGGAGACCGCGCCGCGGCCGTTGGACGTACGGTTGACGCGGCGGTCGTGCACGCAGACGAGGTGCCCGTCGGCGGTGAGGCGGACATCGCACTCGAGGGCGTCCGCGCCGTCCTCGATGGCCTTGCGGTAGGCGGCGAGCGTGTGCTCCGGCGCGTCCTCGGAAGCCCCGCGGTGGGCGACGACTTGGATGTGGTGGGGTCGTGCGTGGGTCACCGCGTCATGGTGCCACCGGGACGGGGTAGGCGGGGGACCGCGGGCGCGGTGAAAGCACGGTAAGCATATCGGTGATACACCCCTTTAGTCGGACAGGTCCTATATAAAGGGTGGTCAAAGGGTTGCCGGGAACCCACAGGCACCGCTTATGGCCCCCTGACGCCTCGTGGGAAAAGCTGACGGCATACAAATGCACATGCACAGCGGCCCGCGTGTGCCCAGGCCCGTGACCTGTGACCGTGACCGACAACGACAGCCGTGGATCGAGGAGAAGAGCTGTGAGCACCGAGAACGAGGGCACTGAGGTACCCCCGGCCCCGTCAGCACCTCCCGTGCCGGTGGAATCTCCCGCAGCCTCCGCCCACCCGCCCGCCCCGGCCCCCCAGGGCGACGCACCGGCGCACCCGGTTCCGCCGCGGACCGGCGCCACGGCGTCGTCGGAGCAGCCGCCGGCGGGCGCCGTTCCGACGGCGGAGCACCCCTCGGCAGGCGCCGCGGCGTCGCCCGAGCACTCCCCGACCCAGACAACCCAGTCACCTCAGGTGCCCCAGGCACCACAGATGCCCCCTGCCGCACCTCCGGCACCGGCGACCGCCCCCGCCGGCGCCGCGCCGCACCCCGGCACCCCCGGCTCCGCGCCGGAGGCCGGCTGGCCGCCCCCGCCCCCCGCCACCCCGGCGTACGCCGGTGGCGGCAGCGGCGGCGGTGACCCGGCGGCCGGGCACGGCTGGGGCGCGCCGTACCCGCAGCCCGCCCCGAAGGCCAGGTCCGGCCGCGGCGGCATGCTGGCCGCGGTCCTGGTGGCCGCGCTGGTCGCCGGCGGCCTGGGCGGCGGCCTCGGCTACACCCTGGCCAAGGACAACGACAGCACCGGCTCCACCACGGTCTCCGCGGCCACCAGCGGCGGTGACGTCAAGCGTGACCCGGGCACGGTCGCGGGCGTGGCCGCCAAGGCGCTGCCGAGCACGGTCACCATCCAGGCCGAGTCCACCAACGGCGAGGGCGGCACCGGCACCGGGTTCGTCTTCGACACCCAGGGCCACATCGTCACCAACAACCACGTCGTCGCCGACGCCGTGAACGGCGGCAAGCTGACGGCGACCTTCCCCAACGGCAAGAAGTACGACGCCGAGGTGGTGGGCCACGCGCAGGGCTACGACGTCGCCGTCATCAAGCTCAAGAACGCGCCGTCGGACCTCAAGCCGCTCCCGCTGGGCAACTCCGACCAGGTCGCCGTCGGCGACGCGACGATCGCGATCGGCGCGCCCTTCGGCCTGTCCAACACGGTGACGACCGGCATCATCAGTGCCAAGAACCGCCCGGTGGCCTCCAGTGACGGCTCCGGCAGCCAGGCGTCGTACATGAGCGCCCTGCAGACGGACGCCTCGATCAACCCGGGCAACTCCGGCGGCCCGCTGCTGGACGCGGGCGGCAACGTCATCGGCATCAACTCCGCGATCCAGTCCACCGGCAGCGGCGGCCTCGGCGGCTCCGGCCAGTCCGGCTCCATCGGCCTGGGCTTCGCCATCCCGGTCAACCAGGCGAAGTACGTCGCCCAGCAGCTGATCAAGACGGGCAAGCCGGTGTACGCGAAGATCGGCGCCTCGGTCTCGCTGGAGGAGTCCAGCGGCGGCGCCACGATCACCTCGCAGGGCGCGGGCGGCTCCTCGTCGGTGGAGCCGGGCGGTCCCGCCGCCAAGGCCGGCCTCAAGGCGGGCGACGTGATCACCAAGCTGGACGACCGGGTGATCGACTCCGGGCCCACCCTGATCGGCGAGATCTGGACCCACAAGCCCGGCGACCAGGTGACGATCACCTACGAGCGGGACGGCAAGTCCCACACGGTCGAACTGACCCTGGGCTCCCGCGTCGGCGACAGCTGACCCGCCCACGGCGCCTGCCGACCCGTTAGTCTTGTCCCGCGCCGCCCCCACCGGGCGGTGCGGGGAGGCGTGCCCGAGCGGCCTAAGGGAACGGTCTTGAAAACCGTCGTGGCAGCGATGTCACCGTGGGTTCAAATCCCACCGCCTCCGCGTGCTGCACACGCAGAACGGCCCCCGACCCGGGTAGTGGGTCGGGGGCCGTTCCCTTGTCCGGTGCGGTGGCCGACCGGCTGTCCGGGCGGGAGGCCGACCGCCTGTCCGGGCCGGCGGCCGGGCGGCGTTCCCGCGTACGGGGGCCTCCGTCACGGCGCATGGCCCGTCAGGCGGGCTGCCGAGGCGATGGTCGCTCTGGCCTCGCGTTCGGTCAGGCCCGTGTCGCGGGCCGCGGCGATCAGGGGGGTCAGCAGGGTGGGGCCGAGGCCGTTCTCGTAGGCGCGGCAGGCGGCCCAGAACAGGCGGGTGTTGCGCTGGCCCTCGTGTGCGGCGAGGACGAAGTGGACCAGGCCCTGGCCGTGCGTGCCGGCCGGCCGGCGGGGCGGGTGGTCGTCGCGAGGGGGCAGCAGCAGGCGCAGCAGCGACGGCGGGCAGGGGGCCGGTGTCAGGTGGGCGCTGCCGGGGGCGACGGTGTACTCCCCGTGCTCGGTACGGGAGCCGGGACCGACCAGATAGCCGCCGGCGCCGCGGATGTCGATGCCGGGGGCGAGACGGCTCGCGGAGTTGGGGACCGCGGTGTCCGGGGGGCCGGTGAGCCAGAGGTGGCGTCCGCCCGAGGGGGTCAGGACGACGACCGTGGGCGGGATCGTGAACAGATGGCGCAGGGCCAGCTCGCGCAGGGCGGTGGTGGAGTCGGTGCCGGTCTTGGTGTCGAGGTCGATGCCGACCAGATGGTGCGGGGGCAGTCCGCAGGCGATGCCGTACCCCGTGGCCCAGGGGGCGGCGGCGAACAGTTCGCGGATGCGGCCGGGGTCGGTGGAGGCGTCGTACACGCCGTGGCCGAAGCGGCCGCACTCGCCGTGGCAGGGCGGCGTGCCGGCGGGGTCGTCGCGGTGGGGGGAGCGCAGGGCCGGGAGTTTCGTCCGGGACAGGGGGATGACGGCCAGGCCGCGTTCGGCGGCTGACAGCGCGTGGGCGAGGGCCAGCGTCCTGGCCTGCCGGTCGGTGGGGGCCATGGATTCATTTTCGTACGTGTGTTCGAGAATGGGAAGAGGGGGCCGGTTCCCCGGGCCGGCGACACGCCGAAGGCCGATGGAACGGCCGGAAGGGTGGCGGAACGGTTCACCTCTTGGGGTGCTTGGGGTGGGCCTGTCCGAGGTGTCTGACCTGTGAGTGAAGGGGCGGTGAAAGGTGGTGATAGGGGTTTATCGACTTGTCATCACGCTTGAGGGCGAATAGCGCCTTCCGGGCTGGTTCGCCGGGGATTCGGTGGGCAACTCTGATCTCGCGACGTCGTGCACAACCCTCGGGGCGGATGGCCAACTGCCCCGTGAACAGCCGTACTTGACGCGTTGCCGGCCGCCCGGCCGGTGCGTGGGTCCCGATGGAGGAACACACATGGCAAGCATCCGTACCGCCCGCGTTCTCGCCGCTGTCTCCGCCCTCCCGCTGGCCGCCGCCCTCTTCGCCGGCGTCGCGACGGCCGACAACGGTGCCATCGCGGACGACGGATCGAGCGCGGCCGTCACCAACGCCGTCCAGGGCATCGTGGGCAGCGGGGTCGGCGGCCACAACACCGGCAACTCCTCGACCACACAGCAGCAGGCGATCGGCTCCGGCGCCTCCAACCAGAGCAACACGGCCCAGGTGAACGGCTCGGCGTTCACCGCGGTCAACCAGGGCAACGAGAACGTCGCCGTCAGCTTCTCCCCGCTGTGGTGGTGAGCTGAGGGGGGCCGGCGCGTCAGCCGCCGGCCCCCCTCGGTGCCCGTTCGAGGTGTGCTCTGTGGGTGGTTCACAAGGTCCTGCGCGGCGGTGCTCCGGCACCGCCGCGCAGGCGTGCGTGCGGACAGGCCGACGCGGGCACCCCGCGCGAGGACCGGCAACCGCCGCGCAGGCGTGGAGGGCGCCGGCGGCCCGACCCTGGCGGCGGGGGGGGGGTCGTCCCTGGCGGCGGTGGGGGGTCGACCCTGGTGGCGGCGGGGGGCCGACCCTGGTGGCGGCGGGAGGCCGCCGTACCCGCATCGGGGCTGGTCCGGAGCCGTGGGGGCAGGACGTTCTCGGGGTTCGTCCCGCAGCCGCGTCCACCCGCGGGTCCACCTCTGGGAGGTGGGGTGAGCCCCACCCCTACAACCTGAGGGGGACTCGGCTTCGGGACCTGCGGGTGATCCCCGGCCACGCCGCCCGCTTCTAGCGTGGAGACATGACCACACCCGTCTGCACCAGCGCTTCGACGGCCGCGACGTGGGCGCCGCCGTACCCGTCCTTCTCGGCGTACGTCCGGGCCCGCCAGTCCGTGCTGCTGCGCGCCGCCCGCTCGCTCACCGCGAACCCGAGCGACGCGGAGGACCTGCTGCAGACCGCGCTCACCAAGACGTACGTCGCCTGGGAGCGCATCGAGGACCACCGCGCACTGGACGGCTATGTGCGCCGGGCGCTGGTGAACACGCGGACCTCGCAGTGGCGCAAGCGCAAGGTCGACGAGTTCGCGACCGACGAGCTGCCCGAGCCCGAAGCCTTCCCCGGGGACGACGACCCGGCCGAGCGGCAGGCACTGCACGACGCGATGTGGCGGGCGGTCATGAAGCTCCCGGCGCGCCAGCGGGCGATGGTCGTCCTCAGGTACTACGAGGATCTCAGCGAGGCCCAGACGGCGGAGGTGCTCGGCGTGTCGGTGGGTACGGTGAAGTCGGCGGTCTCGCGGGCGCTGGGCAAACTGCGCGAGGACCCGGAGCTGATACCGGCGCGCTGAGCCGGCCGGAGTCGCCGCTCACACCGGTGCCGTGACCCGCGACGCAGTGATCGATCACCGCTCCCTAGTGACATACCGCGTGGTATGTGCGCAGAATCAGCGCAACCGTTACCACCGCGTAGGCGACGTCGCCCGGGAGGACGCCGTGCAGAGCACGATGCAGGACGTACCGCTGCTGATCTCGAGGATCCTGACCCACGGGTCGGCGGTCCACGGCACCTCGCAGGTGATCACCTGGACGGGCGAAGGGGCACCGCAGCGTCGCTCCTACGCCGAGATCGGCGCCCGCGCCGCCCAGCTGGCGCACGCCCTGCGCGAGGACCTGGGCGTACGCGACGACGACCGCGTCGCGACCCTCATGTGGAACAACGCCGAGCACGTGGAGGCGTACTTCGCCATCCCCTCCATGGGCGCGGTCCTGCACACGCTCAATCTGCGCCTGCCCGCCGAGCAGCTGACCTGGATCGTCGGCCACGCCGCGGACAAGGTCGTCGTGGTCAACGGTTCCCTGCTGCCGCTGCTGGCCCCGCTGCTGCCGCACCTGAAGACCGTCGAGCACATCGTGGTCACCGGCCCGGGCGACCGCACGCTGCTCGCGGACGCCGCGCCGCAGGTCCACGAGTACGAGGAGCTGCTCGCCGGGAAGCCGACGGTCTACGACTGGCCGGAGCTGGACGAGCGGCAGGCCGCCGCCATGTGCTACACCTCCGGCACCACCGGCGATCCCAAGGGCGTGGTCTACAGCCACCGTTCGATCTACCTGCACTCCATGCAGGTCAACATGGCCCAGTCGATGGGCCTGACCGACCAGGACACCTCCCTGGTCGTGGTGCCCCAGTTCCATGTGAACGCCTGGGGCCTGCCGCACGCCACCTTCATGACCGGCGTCAACATGCTGATGCCCGACCGGTTCCTGCAGCCGGCTCCGCTCGCCGAGATGATCGAGAGCGTGAAGCCGACCCACGCGGCCGCCGTACCGACCATCTGGCAGGGCCTGCTCGCCGAACTGCACGCCAGGCCGCGTGATGTGTCGTCCCTGCACCAGGTCACCATCGGCGGCTCGGCCTGCCCGCCCTCCCTCATGGAGGCCTTCGACCAGCTCGGCATGCGGGTCTGCCACGCCTGGGGCATGACGGAGACCTCGCCGCTCGGCACGGTGGCCCGCCCGCCGGCCCACGCGGTCGGCACCGACGAGGAGTTCGGCTACCGGCTCACCCAGGGCCGCTTCCCCGCCTCCGTCGAGGCCCGCCTCACCGGCCCCGGCGGGGAGCGGCTGCCCTGGGACGGCGAGTCGGCGGGCGAGCTGGAGGTGCGCGGCCCGTGGATCGCCGGCGCGTACTACAACGGCCCCGACGCCGAAGCGCTGCGCCCCGCGGACAAGTTCAGTGAGGACGGCTGGCTGAAGACCGGTGACGTCGGCACCATCTCCCCCGACGGCTTCCTCACCCTCACCGACCGGGCCAAGGACGTCATCAAGTCCGGCGGCGAGTGGATCTCCTCGGTCGAGCTGGAGAACGCGCTGATGTCCCACCCGGACGTCGCCGAGGCCGCCGTCGTCGCCGTCCCGGACGAGAAGTGGGGTGAGCGCCCGCTGGCCACGGTCGTCCTCAAGGAGGGCTCGACGGCCGACTTCGAGTCGCTGCGCTCCTTCCTCGCCGAGGAGGGCCACATCGCCAAGTGGCAGCTCCCGGAGCGCTGGACCATCGTCGAGGCGGTCCCGAAGACGAGCGTCGGCAAGTTCGACAAGAAGGTCCTCCGCAGGAAGTACGCGCAGGGCGAGCTGGACGTCACGCAGCTCTGACGCCGGCGGCGTCCCCGGGGGAGGGGCCACCGGCCGCCTCCCCGGGAAGGGCACGCCACCGTCGTACGACGATGACGTGCCCTGCGCGCGGGCGGACGGCGGGTGAGTGCCCCGTCGGCCGTCCCCCGCTCGCTCGCTCGGCGGCGGAGTTCCCCGCCGGTGTCTTTCGCCGGCTCGGCGGGTGGGGTCCGGGGGCCCCGCCGTGGGGTGTCTTCCGTTCGGCCGCGCGGCGGGCGAGTCCCCCGCCGTCGGGCGTCCCTCGCTCGTCCGGCGGGCGGGTCCCCCGCTGCCGGGGCGTCCTCAGCCAAGGGCGCTCGGCGGCCGAGTCCCCTGCCGTCGGGCGCCCTTCACTCGCTCGCTCGATGGTGAGACCCCGCCCGGTGGCGAGACGCTCGCCCGGTGGCGGGACCTCGCCCGGTGGCGAGGCGCCCGCCCGGTGGCGGGACCTCGCCCGGTGGCGAGGCGCCCGCCCGCGGGAACCTCACCGGCGTACGGCCGTGGCGCTCCAGCCGAGTGTCAGCCAGGCCGCCGCCACCGCGCAGACGCCGCCCCAGCCGAAGTGGCCGAAGGCCGGGCCCGCCAGCGCCGAGGCGAGCGCGCCGCCGGCGAAGCCGCTGACCACGTAGGCGGTGTTGGCGGCGGCCGGGGTGGTCGTCGTGGTCAGCGCCAGGGTCTGGTTGGCGACGTGCGAGGCGACCAGGGCGGCGTGGATCGCGATCGCGGCAGCGAAGAGCGCGGCGATGAGCTGCCCGCCCAGCCAGAACAGCGGCACCGACACCGCGGCGACCAGATAGGCGGTACGGACGACCTTGCCCGCGCCGAACCGGTCGACCAGGCCGCCGGCCAGCGGAGCGACCACGCTGGCCGCGAGCCCGAAGAGACCGAACAGCCCGGCCGTCGCGGTCGACAGGCCGTACTCGGGACCGGTCAGCAGCAGGGCGAGCGAGGTCCACAGGGCGCTCCACGCCCCGAACATCCCCGCCTGCCGCACGCACGCCCGCCACAGGTCGGGCGAACGGCGCACCAGAGCGGGCAGTGCGGCGATCCCGGCGAGGAAGCCGGCACCGCCCTTGCGGGTCGACGGCAGGACGACCGCGGTCGCCAGGCCCAGCGCGAGCGTCAGCACGCCCGAACCCGCGAACACCCAGCGCCAGCCGAACGCCTGCCCGGCCAGACCGCCGACCACGCGGGCGGCGACGATGCCCGTGAACAGGCCCGCGATGACCGCGGCGACATGGAACGCCCGGCGGTCGGCGGGCGCGCGTTCGGCGACCAGCGGCACCAGCAGCTGCGGGATGACGGTCGCCGCGGAGGCGACGAACACGGCGGCCGCGAGCGCCCCGGTGCCGGGAGCGGCGGCTCCGGCGGCCAGCGCGAGGGTGGTCAGGACGGTGAGGGCGGTGACCAGCCGGCGCCGGTTGGCGGTGTCGCCGAGCGGGGCGAAGAACAGCAGGCCGACGGCGTAGCCGAGCTGGGCGACCGAGGCGACCCAGGCGATCGCCGGCGGGGTGGAGCCGAAGTCGCGGGCGATCAGCGGGAGCAGCGGCGCGGCGAGGTAGATGTTGGCGGCCGTCACCGCGGTGCAGACGGCGATCAGGACCAGGAAGAGCGCGGAGGAAGGGGGACGGGGGCCCGCGTCGCGCACCACGGGGCGGCTGACGTCGGTGGAGATCGAGGACATGGGGAGGGACTCCTTCGAGCCGGCTCTCACAACTAACTGGTTGGTTGGATGATGGGGCAACAGTCTGGAGGGCCGCTCGATTCCCTGTCAACCAAACAGTTGGTTACCCGAGGGGCTACCCTGTCGCCCATGGCAGCAAGGGACCCGGAGGCCACCAAGGCCCGCATCTTCGAGGCAGCCGTCGCCGAGTTCGCCCGGCACGGCATCGCGGGCGCCCGCATCGACCGCATCGCGAGCGAGGCGAAGGCCAACAAGCAGCTGATCTACGCCTACTTCGGCAACAAGGCGGAGCTGTTCTCGCAGGTCCTCGGCCGCTCCATGGTCGACCTCGCCGCCGCAGTGCCCGTCGACCCGGACGACATCGAGGGCTGGCTGGACCGCCTCATGGACTACCACGCCGCCCACCCGGAACTCCTGCGCCTCCTCTACTGGGAGGGCATCGAGTACGGCACCGCCGAGCTGCCCGACGAGGCCGAGCGCCAGGACCACTACGCCGCCAAGGTCGCCGCGATGCGCGACGGCCAGGAACGCGGCGTGATCAGCGACGCCATCCCGCCCGCCGACCTGCTGTTCCTGCTCATCGCCCTGGCGAACTGGGTCACCGTCGTCCCGCAGATGAGCCGCATCCTCGTCGGCGCCGACGGACCCGACCGGACCCGCCTGCGCGCCTCGGTCAAGGCGGCGGCGCGCAGGCTGATCGCGCCGTAGACCGTCCGGAGACGGGCCCACCGCGCCGTGGACCGTCCGGAGACGGGCTCACCGCGCCGTGGACCGTCCGGAGACGGCAGGTCAGTTGGTGCCGATGCGGGCCAGCAGGTCGACGATCCGCGTCTGCACCTCCGTGCTGGTGGACCGCTCCGCCAGGAACAGCACCGTCTCACCGGACGCCAGACGCGGCAGGTCCGCCTGGTCGACGGCGGCGGTGTAGACGACCAGCGGGGTGCGGTTGAGCTGCCCGTTGGCGCGCAGCCAGTCCACGATCCCGGCCCGCCGGCGGTGCACCTGGAGCAGGTCCATCACCACCAGGTTCGGCCGGAACTGCCCCGCCAGCGCCACCGCGTCCGCGTCGCTCGCGGCCCGCGCGACCTGCATCCCGCGCCGTTCCAGCGTCGCGGTCAGCGCCAGCGCGATCTCCGCGTGCTCCTCGATGAGCATCACCCGCGGCGGATGCTGCTCACTGTCCCGCGGCGCGAGCGCCTTCAGCAGGACGGCCGGGTCGGCGCCGTACGCGGCCTCCCGCGAGGCCTGTCCGAGGCCCGCGGTCACCATCACCGGCACCTGAGCGGCCACGGCGGCCTGCCGCAGCTGCTGCAGCGCGGTCCGGGTGATCGGCCCGGTCAGCGGATCCACGAACAGCGCGGCCGGGAACGCCGCGATCTGCGCGTCGACCTCCTCGCGCGAGTGCACGATCACCGGCCGGTAGCCGCGGTCGCTGAGCGCCTGCTGGGTGCTCATGTCCGGCGCCGGCCACACCAGCAGCCGGCGCGGGTTGTCCAGCGGCTCCGGCGGCAGCTCGTCGTCCATCGGCAGCGGCGGGGGCGCGTCCGCGACCTCCACCGCGCCGCCCGGACCGTCCAGCGGCTCGGGACCCTCGGCGGCGTTCTCGTCCGGCGCCCCTATGGCGTACGACCGTCCCGCGCCCTCGGTGCCCGGCGGCACAAGGCGCGCCTGCCCGGCGAGAGACGGCTGCGGCACCGGGGTGCCGGGGCCCACGGGACCGGCGGGGGCCGGCCGCTGGGCGGGTGCGCCCGGCGGGGTGGGTGTGGCGGGTGCCGGACGCGCGGCCGGCGCGGACGGGTCGGCCGCCGGATGCGGACGGGCCGGCTGCTCGGCGGCGCCGGTGCGGGTGGCGGGGTCGGGCGGCGTGCCGAGCTTGCGGCGCCGGCCGTTGCCGCCCGGCGCGTGCGGCGGAGGGGTGGCCGTGCCGGGACGCATGGGCTGCGCGGCACCCGGGACCTGCGCCTGGGCGGCCTGCCGGGTGAACGGCACGCCCTGTCCCAGCGTGCGCACGCTGATCGCCCGGCCCTGCGTGGAGTTCGGATCCACCTGGCCGGGAGCCTCGGCGGGCAACGGCTGCGCGGCCCGGGAGGCGGGGGTGCCGGCGGGGGGTGTGGGGGCGCCCGTGGCAGGTACGGCGGTGGCGTCCGCCGGGGGCACGGGGGCGCCCGTGGCAGGTACGGCGGTGGCGTCCGCCGGGGGCACGGGGGCGCCCGCGTTCGGCGGCACCGGGGCCGTGCCGGGGGCGGGCACCGGTCCGGTGGCGTGCGGGGGTACGGCGGCGGGCGCGGCCGGGGGTACGGCGGTCCCGGCGCCCGGCGTGGCGTGGGCGCCCGGGGCGGCGTCGGCGGCCGGCCACTGCTGCGGGGCGGGAGTGCCCTGCGGCGGGGTGCTCTGACCGGGGGCGGCCTCGGCGGGGAGCGGCTGGTGGGCTGCGTCCGGCACGGCGAGCGGGTGCGGAAGGCCGTGCGCCGGGACGGGCTGGGCCGGTGCCGCCCCGCCGGTGGCCTGCGCGGGGATCGGCCGGCCCGGGCCGGTCTGACCGCCCGGCCGGCCGGGGTCCGGCTGCTCGGCCGGGCCGGGCACGGGGTGCGGCGGGGCGACGGCGGCCTGCGGCGGGACCGCGGCCTGGGAGACGGCGGCCTGCGGGGCGACGGGCATGCCGGGGGCGCCGTGTGCCGGGGCCGGGTGTCCCGGGGTGCCGGGCACGGGGAGGGGTCCGGCCGGAGCGGCGGCCTGCACCGGAGCGGCCTGCACCGGAGCGGGCTGACCGGGCTGACCGGGCGTGGACTGAGCGGGGATCGGCCGGGCCGGGTTCGGTTGTCCGGGGGTCGGCTGTCCCGGGGGCGCGGGGGCGGGGAGCGGCTGCGCGGCGGCGTCCTGGGTGCCGGGCTGCCCTGCGCTCTGGGGTGGAACGGGGGCGCTCTGGGGCGGAACGGCCGGGGCGCCGGGAGCTGCGGGTCCGGCGGGGACCGGCGCCGCGGGGCCGACCGGGGTCGCCGAGACCGCCGCCTCCGCCGTACCGGCCGGAGCCCCTGGAGCCACCGGAGCGCCGGACGCGACACCGGGACCGGCGGGACCGGCGGGGGGCGCCGCCGTACCGGAGGCGTCGGTGCCTCCACCGGTGCCCGGGGCTCCCGGGGTGTCGGTCGGCTGGGCGGCCGCGCGGCGGCGTCGGCCGGTCGGAGCGGTCGTCGGGTGCGGCTGCGGCGGCGTGTGGTCACCGGAGCCGTCCTGCGGCGCTCCGTCGTGGCGCCCATGGGCGACGAGGACGTCCGCGGGCACACCGGGCCCCGGAACCGGAACCGGAACGGCCTGCGCGGCACCGGGCTGGACACCGGCGCCCGGCGCGTCGGGACCGGCGAGCGGCACGGCGGCACTGCCCGCCGGGGCCACCGGATGGCCGGCCGGGGGGACGGGAGCCTCGGCCGGGGCGAGGGGGCTGTCCACCGCCGCAGCGGGACCGCCCGCGGGTCCCTCCGCGGGAGCGTCCGGCGCGGCGTCGGCCGGGCGGTCGGCGTCGGCGGGCGGAAGCGCGAAGACGGTGCGTGGCGCGGCCTCCTGCGCCGCGGCGCGTTCCTGGGCGGCCGCGAGCGCACGGCGGCGCCGCCCGGTCGGCTGCGGCGCGTCCCCAGCGTCCCCCGGGCCCCCGGCGTCGCCCGCCTCCCCCGCGTCTGCGGTGGCCGCGGGCAGCGCGGGCGGCAGGGCGTTCCGCTCACCCTCGACGGCACGCCGGGCACGCCGTCCGGACGGCGCGGGCACACCCTGCGGGGGCACGGTCCCGCCCAGCCCGGTGCCGACGGCCGCGGTCCCGGCGGCATGCTCGTCGGCGGTCATCACAGCGCCCTCGGCCGGCGCCCCCGCCGCGTCCGGGGCCGAGGCGGCGCGGCGTCGCCGCCCCGTGCCGCCGCCGGCCGGCTCCAGGGCCGCGCCCGCGTCCGGTGCCGGCTCCTCCTGGGGCGGTGCGGCCGCACGCCGGCGCCGCCGCCCGGTGCCGCCCGAGCCCTCGGCGGCGGAGCCGGACGGCTCCTCGGCGCCCTCGAGTTCCAGGAACGCGTCGGTCGACGAACGCCGGGCCCGCCGCCGCCCGCCCCCGGCAGTCTGGCCGTCGGCGGGGAACTCCTGCGAGACCGGGGCGCCGGGCTCGGCCATCCCGGCCGGGTCGGCCGTGACGGCTCCGGCGCCGCCGCCGAGCGGTACCTCGAGGACGTACGCGCTGCCGCTCATGCCCGGCACCTCGTGCGTCTGCAGCACGCCGCCGTGGGCGCGCACGATCCCGCGCACGATCGGCTCGTGCACCGGATCGCCCCCGGCGTACGGCCCGCGTACCTCGATCCGCGCGACCTCGCCGCGCTGCGCCGCCGCGACGACGACGGTGTTGTCCATGTAACCGCCCGCCGAGACGGGCGCGTTGCCGGTGGCGTCGACCCCGGCGACGTCCGCGACGAGATGCGCGAGGGCCGTCGCGAGCAGCCGCGGGTCGACCTCGGCCTCGATGGGCGGGGCGTGCACGGCGAACTGCACCCGGCCCGGACCGATCAGCTCCACCGCCCCGTCCACCCCGGAGGCGACGACGGCGTCGAGCATGACCTTGGTCCGCGTGATCTGCTGCCCCGCGGCGTCGAGCCGCTGGTAGCCGAGGACGTTGTCGATGAGGGTGGTGATCCGCGCGTAGCCGGCGCTGAGATGGTGGAGCACCTGGTTGGCCTCGGGCCACAGTTGCCCGGCGTCGTCCGCGGCGAGCGCCGACAGCTCGCGGCGCAGCTCTTCCAGCGGTCCGCGCAGCGAGGTGCCCAGGAGGGTCACCAGCTGGTCGTAGCGCGCGTGCAGCGCCTCGTAACGATCCTTCTCGCGCTCCCCGAGGGACGCGTAGCGCTCCTCGCCGGCCGCCAGTTCCTCGGCGTGCTTCTCGCGCAGCTCCTCCAGCTCCGTGACATGGCTCTGGCGCAGCGCGGTCAGGTCGGAGGCGTGCTCCTCCGAGAGCCGCTCCAGTTCCTCGGCGTGCGCCTTCTCCAGCGCCGCCTTCGCCTCCACCAGGGCCTCGTAGGGCCGCCGGTCGGTGAAGGTCATGACGGCGCCGACGAGCTGGTCGCCGTCGCGCACCGGCGCGGTGGTCAGGTCGACCGAGACCTGCTCCCCGCCCTTGGACCACAGCACCTGCCCGCGCACCCGGTGCTTGCGCCCCGAGCGCAGGGTGTCGGCGAGCGGCGACTCGTCGTACGGGAAGGGGGTGCCGTCGGCGCGCGAGTGCAGGACGAGGTCGTGCAGTTCCTTGCCGCCGAGGTCGCTGGCCCGGTACCCGAGGATCTGCGCGGCGGCCGGGTTGACGAGCACGATCCGCCCGTCGGTGTCCGTGCCGACGACGCCCTCCGCGGCGGCCCGCAGGATCATCTCCGTCTGCCGCTGCGAGCGCGCCAGTTCCGCCTCGGTGTCGATGGTCCCGGACAGATCGCGTACGACGAGCATCAGCAGCTCGTCGCCGGTGTAGCCGTAACCGTCGTAGGCCTGCTGGCCGTTCTCCAGATTCGCGCTGGTGACCTCGACCGGGAACTCGGTGCCGTCGGTGCGCCGGGCCATCATCCGGGTCGGCTTGGTCCGGGCCCGCGGGTCGATGTGGTCGGGCCGGCGCATCGAGCCGGGGATCAGCTTGGAGTCGAAGCCGGGCAGCAGGTCGAGCAGCCCGCGTCCGACGAGGGCGGTGCCCGGGGTCTCGAACGCCTCCAGCGCGATGGTGTTGGCGTTGACGACGGTGCCGTTGGCGTTGACCAGGACCAACGCGTCGGGCAGCGCGTCCAGTATGGCTGCGAGGCGAGCAGCGCCTCGGGATGGCCTGCTGCTCACGAGACGCTTCCTCCCTGTTACCGCACCTTGCCGACCGCTCGGGCCATCTTGCCAACCACCCCGCGGCGTGTCACGCCGGGGAGTCTACGGGGAGCCGTTGCGTCTGCGACGCGGGATGAGACGGTTGCCCGGCCGCCCCGGGGGCGGCCACCCCGCGGCCGGCCGCCGGGCCCGGCCACACCCGTGTGCCGGTGCCCTGCCGGGCCAGTGACGCCCACCTGCCGGTCCGGTGCCGGTTCTGTGTGCGTCGCGTGTGAGCCCGGGTGACTCCCGCGGGACCGCGGCGCGAGTCCTTCCTCGGTGCTGCTTCCCGCGCCGCCTTCAGCGCCGCTTCCGGTAGTGCTCCGGTGCCGCTTCCGTGCCGCTTCCGTGCCGCTTCCCTGCCGCGTCAGTCCCGCAGGTCGGGCAGCAGGGGTACGAACCGGTCCCACCGCCCGATCTCGCACCCGTCACCGCGGTCGAACCGGGCGTCGACCGGGCGCCCGGCCCAGGTGCCGGTCACATGGGCCGTGGCCGGGCCGCCGTACTGCATGGTGCACATCGTGCCCTCGGGCACGGGCGCGAAGGTCTCCTGGCCCCACCGGGTGTTGCGGTCCAGCGCCTGGCAGGCCCCGGCCGCGTCCGGATGGGTGCCGCCGTCCGGGTGGCAGAACACCTCGTACGTCCCGTCCCGCCCCTGGCCCGCGCCCTGGACGGTGACGACGAGGTGATCACCGCTGGCGGGCCGGTCCTCGTCCCGTACCGGGGGAGGCATCAGCGAGTCGCTGCCGGTCCGGCCGTACGCGAGCGAGGGCGCCGCGGACAGCGAGCCGGCCGCGACGGTGACGGCGGTGAGGACGAGGAGGCGGCGCAGTACGCGGGGTACCGACTGGGTGACGTGTGACATGACCTGTCTAACGCGTCCCGCGACGGGACGTTGCGCCGCGCGGCAAGGGCTTTGCCCTCCGGCCCGACTGCCTAGTACCGTGGGAGCCGATTGGTGGCACGACGCTCGACTGTGTCATCATCTGCACGCACCACTCGCGCTCGCGCGGGCGGCTGTGCTGGAGGCGTCGCCTAGTCCGGTCTATGGCGCCGCACTGCTAATGCGGTTTGGGCCTTAAAGCCCATCGAGGGTTCAAATCCCTCCGCCTCCGCGCTCGATCACCGAAGCCCCGGTCCCCAAGGACCGGGGCTTCGTCGTTCCCGGGCGCAGCGCTCCTGCCCAGCCGAACCTGCGTATTGGGCGTTTCCGCAGGTCAGGCAGGGTCTGCCTAACGGATTTCACATGTCGGCGGCAGTCATGTAATGTTCTTCCTGTCGCCGCGAGCGGGCCGAAAGGAACGGGAGCGGGGGCAAAACAAAAGAACAAGCACTCGTAGCTTAACGGATAGAGCATCTGACTACGGATCAGAAGGTTGCAGGTTCGAATCCTGCCGAGTGCACACAGACCGAAGGCCCCGGATCACTCCGGGGCCTTCGGCGTTCCCGGACCGGGCTTCCCGGAGCACCCTGGCCGAGGTCACGAGTGCTCCCAGCAGTGGTGACGAGCGCTGGGCAGAGGTGACGAGCGCCCCGCTGATTGCAGGGCACATGACAAACTCGGCGCCGTCACCGCCTCCGTCTGCGTCTTCCGTGACGTGGAGCGCGGCAGAACGCTGATCCTGCCGCCCTGCGGTGTCTCCCAGGAACGGCTCGCGCTCTGGGGGCCGTCCGTCGAAGTCGCCGTTCCGAGGGAAGACGACCCGACCCGATGGCAGGCGCGCACCCTCGCGGAGGTGAACCCCTACTACTGGGGTCTGCAGTTCGCCGGGGGCCACTGGCCTTCCCCCGCCCAGCATTCCTGACGAGCGCTCCGCCGCCGCGGCTCCGGTCGCCTGCCCGTGAGGTACGGGCGTGAGGTACGGGTCAGTCGCGGCGGATGTCCAGGGTGCGGGCGATGACCGCCCGGGCGATCTCGGTCGTGGTGCGGTCCTGGGCGAACGCCCGGGCGCGCAGCAGGAGGGCCGCCTCCTCGGCGCCGACGCCGAGCTGCACCATGAGCATCCCGGTGGCCTGGTGGACCTCCTCGTGGTCGGACTCCGCGCCGTCCAGCCAGGTCCCGGCACCGTCGGCACCGGCGGAACGGTGGCCGAGCGCGACGACGGCCACGGTCACCGCGTCGGCGACCATCAGCGCCGTGCCCACCTGATCCTCACTGGGCGCGCCCGGCGAACGCCGGTAGAGGTCCAGGGTGCCGAGTGCGGCGCCGGTGACCGTCAGCGGCAGGGAGAAGACGGCGCGCACGCCCGCCTCGGCGGCCTGGTCGCAGAACAGGGGCCACCGGCGGGTGTCCGGGACACCCGCCAGGTCGGTCGCGAAGACGGGGGCGCGCAGCCGGACGGCCTCCGCGCAGGGGCCCTCGCCCAGGGTGTACTGGATCTCCGCCACCCGGGTGGCCACGGCGTCGCTCGCGCACAGGACGACGCCGGTGTCCGCGTCCCGCCCGAGGACGGACACCGACACACCCGACACCCACGGCAGCAGCTCCGTGCAGGTCCGGCACAGCGCGTCCGGCACCTCGGCGGGCGGCAGGCCCCGGACGCCGGCGACGAGTGCCCGGGCGACACGGCCACGGGACGCGGTCCGCTGTTCGCGATCGTCGTCCTCGTCCGCGCCGTCACCGGTCACCGCCACCGCCCTCACCTCCCCGCGGCCCTGTCCACCACCGGTCCCACCGATCGACCGGTTCCACCGATCGCGCCGCACGGACCGGACGCCTGCGGTGGCGGCGACCGGCACGGGGAAGCGGGCGGCGGTTCACGCCGTCCGGGTCTCCTGCGGCCGAGTGCGGGAAACCTGCGGGGCCCGGGCGACGGCGGTGGCGTTGTCAGTGGCTGCCTCTACGCTCGGCGGTGATGGCACAGGTGTGGCGATGCACGGGGATGCGGTGGGCGGACCGCGGCCCCGAGCTGGTGTGGGACGGGGACCGGCGCTCCGCGCTGACCTGGGACAAGACGGTGGCCTTCGGTGTGGAGGACGGGGGTGGGCGGACCTGCGTGGGGGCGCGGGGGCATCCGTGTCCGGGGCGGACGCGGGTTCCGGCGCGCAGTACGGGCGCGCGGTGCGAGGAGTGCGCGCGACTGGAGCGGGCGCACTCCGTGGCGGCGGACACCCTGGCCGGCGACCCGCGGCCGTATCACGTGTATCTGGCCTGGTTCGGCCCCGGCCTGGTCAAGGTCGGGATCACCGCGGTCGAGCGCGGGGCCGCCCGGCTGCTGGAGCAGGGGGCCGTCTGTTTCAGCTGGCTGGGGGCGGGGCCGCTGATGGCGGCGCGGCGGACGGAGGAACTGCTGCGCTCCGCGCTCGGTGTCCCCGACCGGATCGCCTACGCCGAGAAGCGGGCCGTGCGGGCGTGGCTGCCGCGCGCCGAGGAGGAGCGGGCCGCCGAGGTCGTGGCCCTGCACGCGCGGGCGGTGGCGCTCGGCGGGTGGCCGGAGTCGCTGGCGCGCGAGCCGTGCCGGGTCACCGATCACGCGGAGGCGTTCGGGCTGGGCCGGCTGTCGGCGCCCCTCGGGGAGGTGCGCGGGCTGGTCGCGGGAGGCGTGGTGCGCGGGGAGCTGGTCGGGGCGGCCGGACCGGACCTGCATCTGCGCACGCCGCGCGGCGACGTCGTCCTCGACACGCGGCTGCTGCCGGGGTGGGGGCTGGTTCCGGCGCCGGGACGCGAACTGTCGGTGCCGGTCGTGGCGTTGCGGGGGGAGACGCCCGCGCAGGACGGGCTGTTCTGACCGGGCTGTTCGACCGTGGCGCAAGGTCTGTTCGACCGTTGGGTAAAAGGTCTGGTGGACGCCGTCGGGAGCGATCACGCTGAGCGCATGAGTGATCCTCAGACTGTCTCCCGACCTCTTCCCGAGTCTCCCGCCCGGTCCGTCCCGCAGCCCGGTCCCGGTCCCGTCCCCGGTCCCGTCCCCGTGCCCGCCCACGAACCGCCCTACTACGCCGTCGTCTTCACCTCGGTCCGCACGGCGGACGAGGAGGGGTACGCCGAGACCTCCGAGCGGATGGAGGAACTCGTCGGCAAGGTGCCCGGCTATCTCGGGATGGACCACGCCCGCAGCGTCGGCGGGCTGTCGATCACCGTCGGCTACTTCCGGGACGGCGCCGCCCTGGAGGCCTGGCGCGGCGACCTCGAACACCAGCGGGCCCAGCGGCGCGGGCGTGCGCAGTGGTACGACCGGTACAGCCTGCACGTCGCCAAGGTGGAGCGCAGCCACAGCTACGAACGCCCCGCCGGCGACTGACCACCCACCCTCGGCCCACCTGCCGGTGTCCTTCCTGTCAGCCCCCTGTGCGTTTCTCAGGAAAATCACAGACGGGCGAAAGCCTCCTCTCAGAGGCCCCGGACAGGGTGGTCACCATGACCACGACCTCGCCCCAGGGGCGCACCGAACTGCTGAGGCCGGACGGGAGCCCCGTCCGGGTGCTTGTGGTGGACGACGAGCTGTCGATCACCGAGCTGCTGTCGATGGCACTGCGCTACGAGGGCTGGCAGATCCGCAGCGCGGGGGACGGGCACGGCGCTCTCCGGACCGCGCGGGAGTTCCGGCCCGACGCCGTCGTGCTCGACATGATGCTGCCCGACATGGACGGGCTGTCCGTGCTCGGGCGGCTGCGCCGCGACCTGCCGGACGTGCCCGTCCTGTTCCTGACCGCGAAGGACGCCGTCGAGGACCGGATCGCCGGCCTCACGGCGGGCGGCGACGACTACGTCACCAAGCCGTTCAGCCTGGAGGAGGTCGTGGCGCGGCTGCGCGGGCTGATCCGGCGTTCCGGCGCCGCCGACCGGCGCGCGGACTCGGTACTCGTCGTCGGCGACCTCATGCTCGACGAGGACAGTCACGAGGTGTCCCGGGGCGGCGACCACATCCACCTCACCGCCACCGAGTTCGAGCTGCTGCGCTTCCTGATGCGCAACCCGCGGCGCGTCCTCAGCAAGGCGCAGATCCTCGACCGGGTCTGGTCCTACGACTTCGGCGGCCAGGCCAACGTGGTCGAGCTGTACATCTCCTACCTGCGGCGCAAGATCGACGCCGGACGTGAGCCGATGATCCACACCCGGCGCGGCGCCGGGTACCTGATCAAGCCCGCCGTGCCCGCCGCGTCATGAGCGGACGGCGACGGCCGCGGACACGGTGGCGGGCGCGACAGCCACGCACACTGCGGACGCGGCTCGTCGTCGCGTCGGTGGTGCTGATCGCCGTGGTGTGCGCGGTGATCGGCACGGTGACGACGCTGGCGCTGCGCGGGCATCTCTACGAGCAGCTGGACCAGCAGCTCCACGAGGCCGCCGCCCGCGCCGGGGGCGGTTTCGCGCCACCGGGTGCGGACAAGGGCGGTGCGACACAGGACGGGCGCCGGCCGGTCAGCCCGACCGACCCGGCCGAGTTCGTCACGCACGGCCCGCAGCCCGCGGGCACGGTCGCGGCCAAACTGGTGAACGGCACCCTCACGGACGCGCAGCGCGGGGTGAAGTCCGAGAACGACTTCCAGATGAGGGCGGAGTCGCTGACCGCCGCCCAGACCGCCGCGCTCGCGAAGGTCCCCAGGGACCACGCGATCCACTCGGTGGAGCTGCCGGGGCTCGGCGACTACCAGGTGACGTACGCCCACGGCCCGAACGGCGCCTTCTACGTCGCCGTTCCCACCAGCCAGACCGACTCCACCGTCACCACCCTGATCCTCGTCGAGGTCAGCGTCACCGCCGCCGGACTGGTCGCCGCCGGGATCGCCGGTTCCGTGCTCGTCGGCGTCGCCACCCGCCCGCTGCGCAAGGTCGCCGCCACCGCCACCCGCGTCTCCGAACTCCCCCTGCACTCCGGCGAGGTGAACCTCTCCGAACGCGTCCCGGAGTCCGAGTGCGACCCGCACACGGAGGTCGGCCGCGTCGGCGCCGCCCTCAACCGCATGCTCGACCATGTGCACGGCGCCCTGCACGCCCGCCAGCGAAGCGAGACACGGGTACGGCAGTTCGTCGCCGACGCCAGCCACGAGCTGCGCACCCCGCTCGCCTCCATCCGCGGCTACGCCGAGCTGACCCGGCGCGGCCGCGAACAGGTCGGCCCCGACACCCGGCACGCGCTCGGCCGTATCGAGTCCGAGGCCGGTCGGATGACCCTGCTCGTCGAGGACCTGCTGCTGCTCGCCCGTCTGGACGCCGGCCGGCCCCTGCGGTTCGAGCAGACCGATCTCGTGCCGCTCGTCGTCGACACCGTCAGCGACGCCCGGGCCGCCGGACGCGACCACGTGTGGCGCCTCGAGCTGCCCGACGAACCCGCCGCCGTCTCCGCCGACCCGGCCCGGCTCCAGCAGGTGCTGGTCAACCTGCTCGGCAACGCCCGCACCCACACCCCGCCCGGTACGACGGTCACCGCGCGCGTGCGGCCCGCCGGACCCTGGCTGTGCGTGGACGTCGAGGACGACGGGCCGGGCATCCCGCGCGACCTGCTGCCGCACGTCTTCGAACGGTTCGCGCGCGGCGACTCGGCCCGCTCGCGGGCCACCGGCTCCACCGGGCTCGGACTCGCCATCGTGCGGGCCGTCGCGGCCGCGCACGGCGGTGCCGTGACCGTGGACAGCGTGCCCGGCCGGACCGTGTTCACCGTGCGCCTGCCCGCGCTCACCGCGCACCCGGCGCAGGACTCACAGGCCCGGCACAGCGCCACCACACGGGTGCAACAGGGCGCCTGACCACAGTCGTTCGCATGCGAACCGACTCTTCTCCCGGCACCCTGCCGGCGCGGGAGCACCTCCCGGCCGCCCCAGCCGGAACGCCTGTCCTGGACGTGGTGATCCCCGTCCACAACGAGGAGAAAGACCTCCGGCCGTGCGTCGAGCGACTGCACGAGCACCTCACGCGGACCTTCCCCTACGCGTTCCGCATCACCATCGCGGACAACGCGTCGACCGACACCACCCCGCAGGTGGCGGCGCGGCTGGCGGAGACCCTCGCGCCGGTGCGGGCCGTCCGGCTGGAGCTGAAGGGCCGCGGGCGGGCCCTGCGGACCGTCTGGTCCGCCTCGGACGCCCCCGTCCTCGCCTACATGGACGTCGACCTGTCCACCGACCTCAACGCCCTGCTGCCGCTGGTGGCACCGCTCATCTCCGGCCACTCCGACCTCGCGATCGGCTCCCGGCTGAGCCGGAGTTCGCGGGTCGTGCGGGGCGCCAAGCGGGAGTTCATCTCCCGCACCTACAACCTCATCCTGCGCGGCTCGCTCCAGGCCCGCTTCTCCGACGCCCAGTGCGGCTTCAAAGCGATCCGGAGGGACGTCGCCCAGGTGCTGCTGCCGCTCGTCGAGGACAGCGGCTGGTTCTTCGACACCGAGATGCTGGTCCTCGCCGAACGCGCCGGCCTGCGGATCCACGAGGTGCCGGTCGACTGGGTCGACGACCCCGACTCGACCGTGCACATCGTCAGGACCGCGACCGACGACCTCAAGGGGGTGTGGCGGGTGGGCAGGGCGCTCGCCACCGGGACCCTGCCGCTGGACCGGCTCACCCGGCCCTTCGGCGACGACCCGCGCGACCGTGACATCGAGGACGTCCCCACCGGACTCGCCCGCCAGCTCGTCGGCTTCCTCGTGGTCGGCGGCCTGTCGACCGTCTTCTACCTCCTGCTCTACAGCGGCTTCCGGGCCGTCACCGGCCCCCAGCTCGCCAACGCGCTCGCCCTGCTGGTCTCGGCGATCGCCAACACCGCCGCCAACCGCCGGCTCACCTTCGGGGTGCGCGGGCGTGGCGGGGCCGTACGCCACCAGGCGCAGGGACTCGTCGTGTTCGGCATCGGGCTGGCCCTGACCAGCGGCTCCCTGGCCGCGCTCGGTGCGGCCACCGCGCGGCCCGCGCACTCCACCGAGCTGGCCGTGCTGATCGCCGCCAATCTCGCGGCGACCGTGCTGCGCTTCCTGCTCTTCCGCGCGTGGGTGTTCCCCGACCACGAGCCCACGCCCGACCCGAAGGACCGCCGATGACCACCCACCGCACCGACGACGTGGCCGCCTGGGGTCCGCCCCCGACCGCTCCCCCCGGTCCCGTGCGGGCTCCGTCACCGCCCCCGGCGGCCGTGGCATCCGCGCCGGCCGCAGCGTGCGCGGACCGGCCGCGGGACCCCCGCTGGGCACGCCCCGCCTTCCTCGGCCTGCTGCTGGCCACCGCCCTGCTCTACCTGTACGACCTGAGCGCCTCCGGCTGGGCCAACTCCTTCTACTCGGCGGCGGTCCAGGCCGGCAGCAAGAGCTGGAAGGCGTTCTTCTTCGGCTCCCTCGACGCCGCGAACGCCATCACCGTCGACAAGCCCCCGGCCTCACTGTGGCCGATGGAGCTGTCGGTGCGGCTCTTCGGTCTGAACTCCTGGGCGATCCTCGTCCCCGAGGTACTGATGGGCGTGGCCACGGTCGCCGTCGTGTACGCGGCGGTACGGCGCCGGTCCGGCCCGGTGGCGGGCCTGATCGCGGGTGCGGTGCTCGCGCTGACGCCGGTCGCGGCGCTGATGTTCCGCTTCAACAACCCGGACGCGATGCTGGCGCTGCTCATGGCGACCGCCTGCTACCTCATCGTCCGGGCGCTCGAGGACGGCCGGACCACGTGGCTGGTGTGGGCCGGTGTCGCGATCGGCCTCGCCTTCCTGGCCAAGACCCTCCAGGCGTTCCTGATCCTGCCACCGCTGGCGCTGGTGTACGCGGTCTGCGCGCCGGTGCGGCTCCGCAAACGGTTCGCCCAACTCGCTGCCGCGACCCTGGCGTTGGTCGTCTCCGGCGGCTGGTGGGTCGCGATCGTGGAGCTGTGGCCGGCGTCCTCGCGCCCGTACATCGGCGGCTCGCAGAACAACAGCTTCCTGGAGCTGACCTTCGGCTACAACGGCCTCGGCCGCATCAGCGGCGACGAGACCGGCAGCGTCGGCGGAGGCGGCGGTCCCGGCGGCACCGGCGGCGGCATGTGGGGTGCGACCGGCTGGAACCGGATGTTCAACTCCGAGGTCGGCGGCCAGATCTCCTGGCTGCTGCCGACGGCCTTGATCCTGCTGGTGGCGGCGCTGTGGGCCACGCGCAGGGCCGGCCGTACGTCGGTGACGCGCGGCGCGTTCCTGGTGTGGGGCGGCTCGCTGCTGATCACGGCGGCCGTCTTCAGCTACATGGCCGGCATCTTCCACCAGTACTACACGGTGGCGCTCGCCCCCTACCTCGCGGCCGTGACCGGCATGGGCGCCGCCCTGCTGTGGGAGCGGCGCAAGGAGACCTGGGCCGCGCTCGCGCTGGCCGCGTCCGCGGTGGCGGCCGCGGTCTGGGGGTACGTGCTGCTCCAGCGCACGCCGGACCATCTGCCCTGGCTGAAGTGGCTGGTACTGGTCGGCGGCCTGACCGGGGCGCTCGGCCTGATCTTCGCGGGCCGTGTGCCACGGCGGCTCGCGCTCGCCGCCGCGGCCGTGAGCGCGTTGGCGGCGCTGGCGGGTCCGACGGCGTACACGCTGAGCACCGTCGCCTCCGCGCACACCGGCTCCATCCCGACGGCGGGCCCGGCGGGCGCGAGCATGATGGGCGGCCGGGGCGGACCCGGCGGCGGCACGCGAGGCGGTTTCCCCGGCGGCGCGCTGCCGGGCCGGCAGGGTCAGCAGGGTGGGCAGGGCGGGCAGGGCCAGGGCAACGGCTTCCCGGGCGGCGGCATGCCGGGCCAGAACCAGAGCCAGAACCAGAACCAAGGCGGGAATCAGAGCCAGGGCCAGAACCAGATGCCGGGCGCGCCGAACGGCGAGGGCTTCCCCGGCGGCCGTGCGGGAGGCGGCGCCGGCGGGCTGCTCAACGGCGCGAACGTCTCCGCCGAGGCCGAGAAGCTGCTGGAGACGGACGCCTCGAAGTACACCTGGGTCGCCGCGTCCATCGGCTCGCAGAACGCGGCAAGTTACCAGCTGTCCACCGGAGACCCGGTGATGGCGATCGGCGGCTTCAACGGCACCGACCCGTCGCCGACGCTCGACCAGTTCAAGAAGTACGTCGAGGAAGGGAGGATCCACTACTTCATCGCCGGGGGCATGGGCGGCATGGGCGGCGGCAACGGCACGTCGTCCCAGATCACCTCCTGGGTGGAGAGCACCTTCAAGAAGGTGACGGCCGGCTCGGCCACCTTCTACGACCTGACCCGGAAGGCCGACGGCTGAGAAAACGCGTTGTACACCGTATAGTGATGGCTATACGGTGTACAACATGTCCGCCGTTCCCCCTTCCCCGGCCGCCACGGCCCACCCGCAGCGCTGGCTGATCCTCGGCGTCATCTGCCTCGCCCAGCTCACGGTGCTGCTCGACAACACCGTCCTCAACGTCGCGATCCCCTCGCTCACCCGGGAGCTGGACGCGTCGACCTCCGACGTCCAGTGGATGATCAACGCGTACTCGCTGGTGCAGTCCGGCCTGCTGCTCACCGCGGGCAACGCCGCCGACCGCTACGGGCGCAAGAAGATGCTGGTCGCCGGCCTCGTCCTGTTCGGTGCCGGTTCACTGACCGCCGGACTCGCCGACAGCACCCGGCAGTTGATCGCCGCCCGGGCCGGCATGGGCGTCGGTGGCGCGCTGCTCATGACGACGACGCTGGCCGTGGTGATGCAGATCTTCACCTCCGAGCAGCAGCCGAAGGCCATCGGCATCTGGGCCGCGGTCAACTCCCTCGGCTTCGCCGCCGGACCGGTCATCGGCGGATTCCTGCTCAACCACTACTGGTGGGGCGCCGTCTTCCTGGTCAATCTGCCGGTCGCGGTGCTCGCTCTGGTCGCGGTCGTCGCGCTCGTGCCCGAGTCCAGGAGTCCCCACGGCGACCGCCCGGACCTGCTCGGCGCGCTGCTGTCCACGATCGGCATGGCCGCGCTGGTGTACGCGATCATCTCCGGCCCCGTGCACGGCTGGACCTCCTCCCGGGTGGGGGCGAGCGCGGCCGTCGCCGTGGCCGTCCTCGCGCTGTTCGCCTGGTGGGAGAGCCGCATCCCGTACCCCATGCTGGACCTGGGCTTCTTCCGCGACCGCCGGTTCACCGGCGCGGTCGCCGGGGCGGTGCTGGTGGTGTTCGGCATGGGCGGTGCGCTGTTCCTGTTCACCCAGCACCTCCAGTTCGTCCTCGGCTACGGCCCCCTGGAGGCCGGCCTGCGGACCGCGCCGCTGGCGCTGACCGTCGTGGCCCTGAACTTCACCGGGGTCGCCGCGCGCTGGACGGCCCGGATCGGCGGACCCGGGGCGGTCCTGCTGGGCATGGTGCTGATGTCCGCGGGACTGGTGTCCATCGCCGCGCTCGCCGCGCACGGCTACGCCGGGACACTGCTCGGGCTGCTGCTCATCGGCGCGGGCACGGCGATCGCCAGCCCGGCGATGGCCCACGCCATCATGAGCTCGATCCCGCCCGCGAAGGCCGGTGTCGGCGCCGCCGTCAACGGCACGCTGGCGGAGTTCGGCAACGGCCTCGGGGTGGCCGTGCTGGGCGCCGTACTGAACGCGCGGTTCGCGGCGCTGATCCCGGTGGCCGCCTCCTCCCTGCCGGCCGCGCTGGCCGCGGCGCACGGCGCGGGCGAACGGCAGCGCATCGTGGACGCCTTCTCCTCCGGCCTGCAGAGCAGCCAACTGGTCGGCGCCGGCGCGGTCCTGCTCGGTGGATTTCTCGCCGCCGCGTTGCTGCACCGCGCCCAGCGGGAAGAGGCGAGGGCAGACGCCGATGTGGTCGCGGCCTAGCATCTTGACCGGTGACGGAATCGAGGAAGGTGCGCCATGGCGAAGGCAGGCCAGGAGGCCAAGGGGGCCGCGCGGACCAGCGTCTGGCTGGACGGCAAGGCGCGCCGCGGGCGGGGCACGGGCCAGCCGTCGGGACTCGACCGGGACCGGATCACCGAGGTCAGCGTGCGGCTGCTGGACGCCGAGGGGCTGGCGAAGTTCTCCATGCGCCGGCTGGCCGCCGAGCTGAACGTCACCGCGATGTCCGTCTACTGGTACGTCGACACCAAGGACGACCTGCTGGAACTCGCCCTCGACGCGGTGTACGGCGAGATGGAGCTGCCCGACCCCGCGGCCGGCGCCGACTGGCGCGAGCACTTGCGCGAACTGGCCGAGCAGTACCGCGCGGTACTGGTGCGCCACGCCTGGGTGTCGCCGCTGATCGGCCGGTACCTCAACATCGGTCCGAACAACCTGGCCTTCTCCCGGGTGGTGCAGCAGGTCGTGCGCCGCACCGGCCTGCCGGTCCACCGGCTCACCAGCACCATCTCGGCCGTCTTCCAGTTCGTGTACGGCTACGGCACGCTCGAGGGCCACTTCAACACGCGCAGCGCGGCCCTCGGCATGTCCCGCGACGAGTACTTCCGGCAGTCGGTGGCGGAGGTGAGCGAGTCCGCGGCCTACGCCGAGGTCCTCCAGGAGTCCAAGGAGATCATGGAGGCCCGCGGCGGCGACACGGTCGAGGAGATGATGGAGCGGGACTTCACCTACGCGCTCGACCTGCTGATCGCGGGCATCGAGACGCTGGTGGAACGCGGCTGAGGCTCAGCCCTCCTGCTCCGCCAGCCGGGCCGGGAAGCCGCCCGTGGCGATCGGCCCCCACCGCTGAGGCGTGATCCGGATGATCGACTTGCCCTGCTTGACCATGGCCTGCCGGTACTCGTCCCAGTCCGGGTGCTCCCCGGCGATGGTGCGGTAGTACTCCACGAGCGGCTCCACGGAGTCGGGCGCGTCGATCACCTCGGCGGTGCCGTCGATCTGCACCCACGGCCCGTTCCACTCGTCGCTCAGCACGACGACGGCGACCCGCGGATCGCGCTTGGCGTTACGGGTCTTGGCCCGCTCCGGGTACGTGGAGACCACGATCCGCCCGGAGTCGTCGACCCCGCAGGTCAGCGGGGAGGCCTGGGGGCTTCCGTCACCGCGCCGGGTCAGCAGCAGGGCGCGGTGACGGGGACGTACGAAATCCAGCAGCTCGTCCAAGGACACACGGGTGTTGGTCGCGATGTTCGGTGCCATGGCGCCAGCGTAGGCCGCCGGCGCCCGCATCTGCCTGACCCTGGCGTGCCTACGCCTGCGGCAGGGTGTCGCCCTGGACCGCCTGGATGTCCAGCTCGACCTTCAGGGTGGTGCCGATGGCGGCGATGCCCGCCTGGAGGACCTGGTTGTAGTTCATCGCGAAGTCCTCGCGGTGCAGCTCGGTCGTGGCGCGGAACGCGGCGCGGGTGCCGCCCCAGGGGTCGGCGCCGGAGCCGAGGTAGGCGAGGTCCAGGTCGACCGGGCGCAGCACGCCGTGCATGCCGAGCTCGCCGTGGACGGTCCAGCGGTCCGGCCCGGCGGCCGTCAGGCCCGTCGACCGGAAGGTGATCTCCGGGTACGTGCCGACGTCCAGGAAGTCCGGCGAGCGCAGGTGGTCGTCGCGCATCTTGTTGCCGGTGTCGATGGACGCGGCCTGGATGACGGCCTCGACGCGCGACCCGGTGACGTCGTCCGGGGCGATCTCGACGCGCCCGGCGAAGTCCGTGAAGCGGCCGCGCACGCTGGAGATGCCCAGGTGCTGCGCGACGGCGCCCACGGACGAGTGCACCGGGTCGATCGTCCACGGCCCGGGCGGGGGCAGCTCGGTGCCGCCCTGCCGGGCCAGTGTCACCGTGCCGACCTCGGCGCGCCCGCTCGCGGTGACGATCGCGCTGGAGGCGGTCGGCGCGTAGCCGACGGCGGTGACGATGACGGTGTACGCCCCGGGAGCCAGGGCCGCCTCGTCGCGTACGGCGCCCTCGGCGTCGGCCTCGGCACGCAGCACCTGCGTGCCGGTCATGTCGGTCACCGTGACGACCGCGTGCGACACGGCCCATCCGTCCCGGGTGCGGATCCTCGCGGTCAGTCCCATCCCGTTTCTTCTCCCTGCGAAGCTGTGCAAATCGGTCGTAAGAGTCCGGCCCGCGGCGGGGGCGCACCTCCGCTCGAAGTGCGCGCGCCCGCCGCGGGCCGGGGTCGGACTACTCGCCGGGGTGGGCGAGTTCGATGTCGTGGCCGTCCACGCCGCCGCCGTTCACGGTCAGGGCGGTGGCCACCGGCGGGTAGCCCGTCGCGATGACGGTGTACTCGCCGTTGTCCAGGTCGGTGAAGGCGTACGCCCCGTCCGACCCGGTGGTCGCGGTGGAGACGACGTTGCCGGCGGCGTCGACCAGGGTCACCCGGGCGTCGGCCAGCGGGCCGTGCGGCGCCCGGACGACGCCCTGGACCTCGGCACCGGTCTCCAGGTCGACCTCGACGCGGGTCACGCCCGTGCCGCCGACCTCGACGGGCAGCGCGCGCGGCCGGTAGCCGGCGGCGTTGACCGCGATGGTGACCGTGCCCGGGACCAGCTCCGCGAAGGAGAACTCGCCCTGCTCGCCGGTGGTGGCGCTGGCCAGCAGATCACCGCGCACATCGGTGACGATGACCATCGCGTCCTTGACGAGCAGCGCCGACTCGGCGGCCCGCACCACACCGGTCAGACCGCTGGTGCCGCTGAGCAGGATGTCGTAGGAGACGGGCTCCTCGCCCACCACGACGGTGGACGCCTGCGGCTGGAAGCCGTCGGCGGAGGCGATCAGGACGTACGACCCGGCACCCGGCGCGTGGACGGCGTAGGAGCCGTCGGCCTGCGCCACCGAGCGGCCGAGCTGCCGGCCGGCCAGCGAGATCAGCGTGACGGCGGCCTGCGGCACGGGCGCGCTCTCGGCGCCCCGCACGAACCCGCGGACCGGGACGCCACCGGCGGGCTCGTCCCGCTCGATGGTGGCGACGGCGGCGAGCCTCTGCGTGCCGGCCGTGCCGTCCGTGGCGGCCTCGGTGTCCGAGGCGGCCGACGCCCAGTTCGGGGTCTTCTCCTGCGCGGGCTGGACCGGCGTGACGGCGCCCTCGGCGACGACGGGGGCGGCGGCCGGGGCCGCGGCCTCGGTGTTCGCCTCGGCGGCCTGGGCCAGGGCACCGGTGGTACGCAGCGGGACCTCCTTGATGAACAGGGTCACGAGGAAGGCGAGGAAGGCGATCGGCGCGACGTACAGGAAGATGTCGCCGATGCCGTGCCCGTAGGCGCTCTCGAGCCAGTTGCGGATCGGGGCGGGCAGCGCGTCCATGTCGGGCAGCGTGCTGCCGCCGGCGGCCTTGGCCGCGGCCAGCTGCTCCTTCGGGCTGAGCTGCCCGATGGTGTCCTTGGCGTAGTGGCTGATCCGGGTGGTCATCACCGAGCCCAGCACGGAGACGCCGACCGCACCGCCGAGGGAGCGGAAGAAGGTGACCGTGGAGGACGCGGAGCCGAGGTCGCTCGGGGCGACCTGGTTCTGGGTGGACAGCACCAGGTTCTGCATCATCATGCCGACGCCGAGACCCATCAGCGCCATGAAGATCGCCAGGTGCCAGTACGGGGTGTCGTAGCGCATCGTGCCCAGCAGGCCCAGGCCCGCCGTCAGCAGCACACCGCCGGTCACCAGCCAGGCCTTCCACTTGCCGGTGCGGGTGATGACCTGACCGGAGACCGTGGACGACACGAACAGGCCGCCGATCATCGGGATCGTCATGACGCCGGACATCGTCGGCGACTTGTCCCGGGCCAGCTGGAAGTACTGGCTGAAGAAGACGGTGCCCGCGAACATCGCGATACCGACGAACAGCGAGGCGATCGAGGCCAGCGTGATGGTGCGGTTCTTGAACAGGCGCAGCGGGATGATCGGCTCGCTGGCCTTGGTCTCGGTGAAGACGAACAGCAGCGTCAGCAGCACCGCGCCACCGACCATGACACCGGTCTGCCACGACAGCCAGTCGTACTTGTCGTCGGCGAAGGTGACCCAGATCAGCAGCAGGCAGACGGCCGCGGTGATGAAGAAGGCGCCGGCCCAGTCGACCTTGACCTTGCGCTTGGTCTCCGGCAGGTGCAGCGTCTTCTGCAGCACGAGGAGCGCGATCAGCGCGAACGGCACACCGACGTACAGGCACCAGCGCCAGCCGAGCCAGTCGGTGTCGGTGATGACACCACCGATGAGCGGACCGCCGACGGTGGCGACGGCGAAGGTCGCGCCGAGGTAGCCGGAGTACCGGCCACGCTCACGCGGGGAGATCATCGCGGCCATGATGATCTGCGCCAGGGCGGACAGACCACCGGCGCCGATGCCCTGCACGGCACGCGCGGTGATGAGCATGCCGGGGTTCTGCGCCAGACCGGCGACGACCGAGCCCGCGATGTAGACCACGAGCGCTATCTGGACCAGCGCCTTCTTGCTGACCAGGTCGGCGAGCTTGCCCCACAGGGGAGTGGTGGCCGTCATCGCCAGCAGCGAGGCGGTGACGACCCAGGTGTACGCGCTCTGACCGCCGCCGAGGTCGGTGATGATCTCGGGCAGCGCGTTGGAGACGATGGTGGAGGACAGGATGGCGGCGAACATGCCGAGCAGCAGCCCGGAGAGCGCCTCCATGATCTGCCGGTGCGTCATCGGAGCGTGGTCGCCGGAGGCGCCTCCCCCGTGCTTGGCATGAGCCCGCACACCGGCTGGTGTGGTCGTTGCCATGGGCTTCCTTTACTTACGTGCTTGCGGGTGTACGGGTGGTCGTCTCGAGCACGGGTGGCCTGAGGGGCGCTCGGCAGTCGTCGAAACTGGCCCGCAGCCTCTGCATCAGCCGGGTGAGCTGCGCGACCTCCTCGTCGCTCCAGTCACCGAGCCGCTCGGCCAGCAGCCGGGTGGTGGCCTGCGAGAGATCGTCGAGCTTGAGGTTCCCCGCCGCGGTGAGCCGCACGATGCGCGACCGCTTGTCCGCCGGGTCGGGGGAGCGCTCGATCCAGCCCCGCTCGGCCACGTGCGCCACATGCCGGCTGGTGACCGACATGTCCACGGCGAGCAGCTCCGCGAGCTTGCTCATGCGCATGTCGCCGTACCGGCCGAGCAGCGTCAGTACGGCGGCCGAGCCGCTGGGGCAGTCGGAGGGCAGGATCCGTCCGAGCTCCCTTTTGACGGCGCCGAAGGCGCTGAACTGACGGATCAGCTCCTCGTACTGCGCCTTTGCGGCCATCACGCCTCCCGTGTTCGTTGCTTAGGGCAACCATAGGCTTGGTTGGTTGCCACAGGCAAATAAAACGGGAGCGCTCCGCATAAAAACTTGGCAAAGACAAGTATTACGAAAGTAAACGTGCAGGTGAGGATGGACGCGGGGGTGGTCGGCCCCGCACTTGGGCCGCACCGGCAGATTCGCTAGTGTCTCGGCCCATGGCTAACACCCAGGGCCCCCAGGGCAATTACGACCCCGCCGGCAGCACCCAGATGTTCCGCGCGTTCGTCGACGAGGCCCCCCAGGGCCGCCGACAGGAGACCGCCCCCGCGTCCTCCGGCCCCCGCCTCGGCCTGATCATCGGCATCATCGCAGCGGTGGCGATCGTGGCGGCGGTGGCTTGGCTGGCGCTGAAGTAACCACCCCGGCGCGGGGTGCGTTGTCAGGTGCGGGCGCGTTGTGGCTGGTCGCGCAGTTCCCCGCGCCCCTAGGGGGTTGCGGTCACCGCCCGCCCAGGACGGACCACCCTGCCCGCGCCCGAAGGGCCGACGGCCCGCACCGGAACCGCAGGGGCGACCGCCCCGCACCCACAGGAGCCGACGGCCCGCACCGACCCGGGAAGGGGCGACGGCCCGCAGCCGCCGACGGCGGGAAGGGGACGGGGTGGGGGGTGTCCGCCCGCAGCGGCCGGCACCGGCGGAGGGCGCCCTCGTCGGGAACGGGCGGTGATCGTGCTCATCTCTAGAAGTACCCCTCGCG
>NZ_JBEZWX010000050.1:0-41608 GCF_040637635.1 Streptomyces sp. NPDC028635
CGCCGACATGCCCAAGCCGGTGGTCGCCGTGTCCGAGATGGACATGCCGAACGCGTTCGCCACGGGCCGCAATCCCGACCATGCCGTGGTCTGTGGCCCGGACTCCGACGGCGCCCTGCGGGTGGTCGAGGCGGAGGCGCGGCTCGGCCGGCGCCTGGCGCAGATCGGCTTCATGCGCCGCTACGACGCCGAGTACCAGCGGCTGAAGGCGCTGCTGGACGGCGGGACGCTCGGCCGGCCGCTGATGCTGCACTGCGTGCACCGCAACGTCTCCTCCCCGCCCGGCTTCACCAGCGCGATGCTGGTCAACAGCTCCGTCTCGCACGAGATCGACGCCGCGCGCTGGCTGCTGGGGCAGGAGCTGACCGCGGTGACCGTGCTGCGTCCGCGCTCCTCCTCCAAAGCCCCCGGGGGGTTGGCCGACCCGCAGTTCGTGCTGTTCGAGACCGAGCGGGGCGCCCTGGTCGACGTGGAGGTGTTCGTCAACTGCGGCTTCGGCTATCAGGTGCGCTGCGAGGCCGTCTGCGAGGCGGGCAGCGCACGGATCGGCGAGGAGCACGGCATGGCCCTCACCGCGCGCGGCGGCGCGGGCGTCGAGGTGCCGCAGGACTATCTGGTGCGGTTCGCGGACGCCTACGACCGTGAGGTGCAGGCCTGGGTCGACGCCACCCGGGAGGGCCGGGTCACCGGTCCCGGCGCGTGGGACGGCTATGCGGCGTCCCTGGTCGCCGAGGCCGGCGTGCGCTCGCTGGAGAACGGCGGGCGGGTGGCCGTGGAGCCGGCCCCGCGCCCGCCGCTGTACGCCGGGGTCAGCCGCTGACGCTGGGCGCGCCGGTCTCCAGGTGCCCGGTGAACCGGCGCGACCAGGACGGGTCCAGGTCCACGGTCACCGTCAGGTCGTACCAGCCGTCGCTGTAGGCGACGGCGTTGAAGAAGTCCTCCGTCGACGAACCGGCGGCGACGGTGTAGGTCCACGGGCCGTCGCCGCGGTAGTGGTTCGCGGTGACGGTGAACTTCGCCGCCGCCGTTCCCGTGTTGGTCATCTTCAGGTAGACGGCGAGCTTGCCGGTGCCCGGCTCCACCGCGTAGCGGCTGTGGACCTCGGCCGCCTTGCCGGCCTTCGTGGCGTCGCCGGTGACGCGGCGCAGGAAGCGGTTCGGGCCGGCCATGGTGAAGTCGTACTTCCCGTCGCCGTACCCCGTGCCGATGTTGAAGGAGTCGGCGGTCGTGCCGCCCGGGTCGACCGTGTACTGCCAGGGTGTGGTGTCCCGGTAGGCGGCCGGGTGGAGGGAGAAGTGGGCGGCCCGGGTGGCGGGGGTGCCCTGGTTGGACAGGGTGAACCAGGCGAGGATCTTGCCGGCGCTGCCGAACTCCAGCCGGTCCAGGTAGCCGTTGGGCTGATAGGGCAGGGCGCGGGCCGGGCGGGTGCCGGTCTCCTGGGCGGGCAGCGCGTTGCCGGTCGGGACCGGGTTCGGCAGCGGGCCGCAGGTGGAGTAACCGATCACCTTGGTCGCGGGCAGCGCGACGGAGCCGTACACCGGACGGGCGAAGTCGAAGACGCCGGTCAGGTCGCCGCTCACCCTGCGCCGCCAGTCGCTGATGTTGGGGCACTTGGCGGGCTTGCCCAGGGCGGTCGTCCAGGTCTCGAGGAAGCGCAGCACCGAGGTGTGCTCGAAGACCTCCGAGGAGACCCAGCCGCCGCGCGTCCAGGGCGAGACGACGATCATCGGGACGCGGAAGCCGAAGCCGAACGGCACCCCGTTGAGGAACTCCCCGGCGGTGCCGGCGGGCGGTGCCGGAGGCGGGACGTGGTCGAAACAGCCGTCGTTCTCGTCGTAGTTGAGGAACAGGACCGTCGAGTCGAAGACGTCCGGGTCGGCGGCGAGTGCCTGGTAGACCAGGTGGACGAAGTGGGCGCCGTCGCCGGGCGGGGCGTAGGGGTGTTCGGAGAAGGCCTGGTTGGGGACCACCCAGGACACCTGCGGCAGGGTGCCGGCGAGGACGTCGGCCTTGATGGCGGCGGCGATGTCGTCGGGGGTGGAGCCGGTGACCTTCGGGACGGAGGACATCCCCCGGTCGTACAGCGGGGTGCCGGGACCCGCCGCGGTGAAGTTCTTGAAGTAGGCGCAGCCGTTGTCGCCGTAGTTGTCCGCCGCGTTCTGGTAGACCTTCCAGCTCACCCCGGCGGCCTGGAGGGATTCGGCGTAGGTCTGCCAGGTCAGGCCGGACTCCTCGCCGCCGTCGTAGCTGGTGGAGTCGACCTTGCCGCTCCACAGGTAGGTGCGGTTGGGTCCGGTGGCGCTGAGGGCGGAGCAGAAGTAGGCGTCGCAGACGGTGTAGTTGTCCGCCAGCGCGTAGTGGAAGGGGATGTCGGCGCGGTCCAGGTAGCCGAGCGAGCGGACGTTGCCGACGCCGGCGACCCAGTTGTCCAGACGGCCCTTGTTCCACGCCGCGTGCTGCGAGGTCCACGAGTGCGGCAGATCGCCGGAGCACTGGGCGAGGGTCTCGCCGTCGGTGCCGCCCGCGGCGGGGGTGGCGCTGAGCTTCCAGGGGTACTGCCGGCCGGTGCCGTTGGGCTGGTCGAAGACCGTGTGGCCGCCAGCGAGGGTGATCGTCGCCCGGTCGTCGAAACCGCGGACGCCCTTGAGGCGGCCGAAGTAGTGGTCGAAGCTGCGGTTCTCCTGCATCAGGATCACCACGTGCCGTACGTCGGAGATGGTGCCCGTCGCCGCGGACCCCGCCGCGGCCGCGGGCCGCGCGGCGGCGCCCGTCGCCAGGCCCGCCGCCACGGTGGCGCCCAGACTCACGAAACCTCTTCGGCTGATCGGTGTCATCGGCCCCGTCCTCGTCACGGAGTGCCCCTGCGGCACACCGCGCGCAAGGGTGCACCCGGTGAGGGGCGGGGTCCATACCCGTGCGGTGAGAGGGCAGTGAACAGGAGACGACGAGAGGGGCGAACACATGCCCGTCGAACACTCGCCTGATTGTCTGCCCCCAATCTCCGACGGTCCGTCAAGTCACGTACAACGACTACGATTTACCCCTGGCGGCGACTACTCCGATCGTAGCGCGCCGTCGGTCCGGGAAGACTGTGGCATATGCCAGAAGCACCACCGTATCGTGTGGTGCCAAATCCCTTACACGGCCTCGCGGGCTGTGCAACAGTCGTAACCGGCCCCACCCGTCCGCCTGGCCGTACCGTCCCGCATCGGAGTGCGTCATGCCGTCCCATGTCTCCGCGGACCGCTCTTCCGCCCAGCCGCCCTCCCGCGGCTCGGTGGACGCGCTGATATCGCAGGCGCGGCGGCTCAAGGGCGATGTGGACGCGGTCCGGCGCGGCACCCAGGGCGACGGCAGCGACCCCACGGAGCGCTGGCAGCGCGCCCTGTACGACCTGGCCCTGCACCAGCTCGACGACCTCGACGAGCACTTGGCGCAGTTGCGGGACGGACCGCTGCCCGCCGGGCCCGCGCCCGAGGAGCCGCCCGCCGAGGCCGAGCGGGCACCGAGCGGTGCGCTGCTCAGCCGGGTCGGCAGCGCGGAGTGGAACCTGCTGACCGACGAGGCCACCTGGTCCGGCGAGCTGTACCGGATCCTCGGCCGCGACCCGTCGGGGCCGGCGCTCACCCTGGACGAACTGCCCTCCCTGGTGCTGGAGGAGGACCGGCCGCAGCTGACGGCGATGGTCACGGACTGCCTGATCGACGCCAAACCGATCGACGGCGAGTTCCGCATCGTGCGCCCGGACCGTGAGGTCCGCACGGTGCACATGATGGGCGAGCCGGTGCTCGACACCGACGGCAGCACCACGTCCATGTGGGCGGTGCTGCGCGACGTCAGTGAACTGCGGCGCAGTGAGCGGGCGGTGAGCGAGACCCGTGACTCGCTCCGGCGCCGCCGGCAGCGGGCGCAGACCGAGCACCGGGTCGCGGTCGAGCTGCAGGAAGCCGTGCTCCCCCCGTGGCACGGCTCCCTGCGGCTCCCGCGCCGCGGCACCGGCTCCCTCGACATCGCCGCCCACTACCTGCCCGCCTCGGCCGGCGAGCTGATCGGCGGCGACTGGTACGACGCCATGGAACTGCCCGCGGGTGAGAGCCTGCTGGGCGTCGGTGACCTCACCGGCCACGGACCTGTCGTGACGTCCACCATGGCCATGCTGCTCGGCGCCGTGCGCGGCATGGCGATGGCGGGCACCGCGCCCGGGCAGCTCATGGCGCTGCTCAACCAGTTACTGGACACCGCCGGCCGGCCGGCCCTGGGTAGCGCCGTCTGCTGCCGCTACCGGCCGGCCGACCGCACCCTGACGTGGGCGCAGGCCGCGAATCCCGCCCCCGTGCTGTACCGCGCCGGGTCGGGGCGCAGGCTGGTGCCCCCGGACGGCGTCCTGCTCGGCGCCACCCCGACCGCAGGTTACGGCCAGGCCGAGGAGGTGCTCGAGGTCGGCGACGTGCTCCTGCTGCACACCGCCGGCCTGCTGCCCTCACACGCCGGGACGGACGGCTCCGACGCCCTGCTCGACCTGGCCCCGCGGTGCGCGCAAGCCGCCGATGCGCAGGACTGCGTGCGCGCGGTCGTGGCGGAGTTCGACGCCGCGGAGCGCCAGGACGGTGCGTGCGTCCTGGTGGCCCGGGTGGAGTCGTAACCCCGTTTCCTCACGGCGGTGGCGCCTGTCGCCTGTTCCGGGATCGCCCGCGTCTTGCGCCGGGAGCGCGCGCTGTGGCGTCACCGCGGCCGCCCGCTTCTCACGCCGGTGCGCTGCCCCCCGCCCTGCCGCTCTTGCCCTTGGGCAGGGCCTGCATGATCTCCTCGCGCAGCTCCTGGATCCCCGGGTAGCCGGCGTACTCGGCGGTGAGCCGGTACATCTGGCGCAGCCGGTCCCAGGTGCGGCGGGAGGAGTTCGAGCCCATCGACATCAGGGCCAGGCGGGCGTAGCGGTCGGCCTGTTCGGGGTCGTCGGCGATGAAGCAGGCCGACGCCATGGACAGGTGGTCGAAGATCTTCGAGCGTTCCCGGCCGTCGATCCGCAGGTCCAGCGCCTTCTGCGCGTAGTACTGGGCGTGCACGGCGGCACCGGGGTCGAACTCCGCCAGGGTGCGGTAGGCGAGCGCCTGCATGCCGTACAGGTCCTCGTCCTTGAAGGTCTGCATCCAGTCCGGCGTCTCCTCGTCGGCCTTGTCGGAGACGAAGAGGTCCTCGGCCCGGCCCAGGGTGCGGCGCATCGCCTGGCCCTTGCCCATCGACGCCTGCGCCCAGGCCTCGATGGTGTGGAACATCGCCTTGGTCCGGGGCAGCAGCCGGTCGCCGGAGCCCGACTGGGCGAGTTTCATCAGGTCCAGCGCGTCGTCGGGCCGGCCCAGATGCACCATCTGCCGGGCCGCCCGGGACAGAGCCTCGCCCGCGCGCGGACGGTCGCCGCCCTCGCGCGCCGCGTGGGCGGCGATGACGAAGTACTTCTGCGCGGTGGGCTCCAGGCCCACGTCGTGCGACATCCAGCCGGCCAGGACGGCGAGGTTGGCGGCCACGCCCCACAGGCGGCGCTGGATGTGGGGCGAGTGGTGGTAGGAGAGGATGCCGCCCACCTCGTTGAGCTGGCCCACCACGGCCTTGCGCTGGAGCCCGCCGCCGCGGGCCGCGTCCCAGGCACGGAAGACCTCGACCGAGCGTTCGAGCTCCTCGACCTCCTGCGTCCCGATGGGGGCGGCCTCGTAGCGGTCGAACCCGGCGGGGTCGGCGTGCAGGGGGTGGTCGATGTGGGGGGCGTCGGCGGAAAGGGTCGGGTCGGTGTGCAGCCAGTCGTGCATGGCTCCGCTGAGTGCGGATCCCGCGGCGAGCGCGGCACCCGCGCCCACCAAGCCGCGTCGGTTGAGCATGAGGTCCATTCCCGTGAATTCGGTGAGGACCGCCGCGGTCCGCTCGGGCGCCCACGGCACACCGTCGGGATGCTCCACGCTCCCGTCGCCCTGCCGTTTCCCCGCGCGCCCGTGCCTGACCAGACCGAGGTCCTCGATGGTCACGACACGGCCGAGACGCTCGGTGAACAGGGCCGCCAGCACCCGCGGCACCGGATCGCGCGGGATCTCCCCCGTCTCGATCCACCGCCGCACCCGGGAGGTGTCGGTCGACAGCTGGGGGTGGCCCATGGCCGCCGCCTGCTTGTTGACCAGCCTCGCGAGTTCTCCCTTGGACCAGCCGGCCATGCCGAACAGGTCCGAAAGACGGGTGTTGGGTTGTCCGCTCACTCAAGCCCCCAGGTTCTCGGCTGAGTTGACACTAGCCCGGTGGGAGGTGCCGAGCGACTATTCGCCAGGGTTCGCCAGGGTCCGCCAGATGGTGTGCCAGTGGCTGTCGGGTGTCAGGTAGATATGCGCCACCCCGACCCGGTCGCCACCCGCTCGCAGCCATCGCGACGGGCGCACTCCCCAGGGTGCACCACGGCGGCCGGGCCGGACGGCGCTTTGACGTCGCAGGCACACGAAGGGATCTGTTTCGCCCATGTACGCAGCATCATCCTCCGTGTCCGCCCCGCCCCGGCCGCTGCTCCCCCGCCCCGCGGTGGGCGGCAGCGGCCCCTACCTGGCCCCCGCGCGTGGGGCGGCCCCCGTGCTCGGTGCCGGCCGCGGCCGGCGCGGCCCGGGGGCCGGCACGCAACCGCTCAGCGGGAGACTCGACTTGTCCGGCCCCCAGGGAGCGCAGCTGCGCTCGGCGATCGCGTCGGTGCACCGGATCTGCCCGGAGTTCTCCCCGGTGCAGGTACTGCGCCGCAGCGGACGTTCCGTGCTCCTGGTCGGCACGACCGGTCGCAGCACGGCCGTCGCCAAGTGCTTACTGGATCACTCCCCCGAGTGGGCCGAGCGGTACCGGCAGGAGATAGCCGCATACCGCACGTTCGTCCGGCACCGCCCGCCGGTGCGGGTGCCGAGGCTGATCGCGGCGGATCCGGACAACTGCACGCTGATCGTGGAGCGGATGCCGGGACGGGTGGCGGCACTCCAGCGGCATCCGGTGGAGGCACCGCCGCGGGCGGACGTACGGGCTGCCCTGTCGGCGATCTGCCGGCTGAACGCCTGGCGGCCGCCGGCCGGCACCTTCGGCGCCCCCCTGGACTACGCGGCCCGCATCAACCGCTACCACGAACTGGGCCTGCTCACCGACCGCGACCTGGGCGACCTGCAGAAGCTGCTGCACGGCATCGCGCACGCGGCGGGCCGGGGCGGCATGGGCCAGTTCTGTCACGGCGACGCGCTGCTGTCGAACCTCCTGCTGTCACCGGCCGGTCCAGTGCTGGTGGACTGGGAGCACGCGGGCTGGTACCTGCCGGGCTACGACCTGGCGACGCTGTGGTCCGTGCTCGGAGACGCGCCCGTGGCCCGGCGGCAGATCAGCCAGCTCGCGCAGCAGGCGGGACCGGCGGCCCGGGACGCGTTCCTGGTGAACCTGATGCTGGTCCTCACCCGGGAGATCCGCACCTACGAGACGGCCGTGCAGCGTTCGATGCACGACGCTCCCCCGGCGGCCCCGGGAGCGGCCCATCCGGGCGCCGCGCCCTCCGGTGAGGAACTGCGCCTGCTGTTGCGCCGCCTGCACGACGACTGCCAGCTGGTCCGCCGGGCGGTACGCGCGGCGGTCGGCACGCGCTGACGGACGGCCCGGGTACGAGCGGTGCGCACCGACGGCCGCCGCGGGCGAAGACGCGGCGTTCACCGAAGGCAGCCCCTCCAGCGGTGCGCCCGGCCGCCGTGGGCCGGGCGCCCGAAACCCCGGCCGCCGAGCACCGGCACCCTCCCACGCCGGTCGGTGCTCCCGTGCCGGGGCCGTGGTCCGCGGTGCGTTCGCAGCGGCGGCGCACCGCGGACGGCCGCCGGGTGGCGGACCGCGACCACTGGTATGGGCCACTGACGCCGCGCAGGCGGGTGAACCGCCCGTCACGAAACCCGCCCCACCCACCGCTTGACGTGGGAAATCGCCTCCACGACCGCATGATTGACGGATCGTCGGCCAACCGGTACCACTGACCGGGTTCGGCCCCGCACGCCCCGTCATGACCGCCCGTCTCTGGAGGCAGCTTTGCGCGGTTCCGTCACCGACCCCCACCTCTCCCCCGGCCCGAGACGGCTCGCCCACCGGGGAGCCGTCGCCATGGCGTCCGGCGCGCTGCTGCTGCCGCTGCTCGGCGCCGGACCGTCCCACGCCGACGACTCGGCGGGCGCGCTCCAGCGGGCCTTCGCCACCGCGGCGGCCGAGTACCACGTGCCGCAGAGCGTGCTGCTCGGCGTCTCCTACCTCCAGTCCCGCTGGGACGCGCACGCGGGCGCGCCGAGCGTGACCGGCGGCTACGGCCCCATGCACCTCACCGACGCCCGCACCGCCCTGGCGACCGCGCCGCACCACGGCGACGGCACCGAGGACGCCCGCGGCGACGAATCCCGTCCGGCGCTGCGCCCCGAGCCGAGGCTCCCCAAGGAGAGCGCGCTGCCCGCGCGGCTGAAGACCCTCACGCGTGCCGCCGAGCTGACCGGCATCCCGGACGGGGAGCTGCGCTCCGACGCGGCCGCGAACATCGCGGGCGGTGCCGCGCTGCTGGCCGCCGCGCAGAAGGACCTGGGCGAGCCGCTCAGCGCCGACCCGGCCGAGTGGTACGGCGCCGTCGCCCGCTTCTCCGGCGCCGACGACACGGCGACGGCAGCGGCGTACGCGAACGACGTGTTCGACGTGATCCACACCGGGCAGGAACGTTTCACGGACTCGGGCCAGCTGGTGGCGCTCGCCGCGCAGCCCGGCGTGGCCCCGGACACCCGGCAGCTGACGCGCACGGGCCTGCGCCGGGCGTCGACGGCGAACACCGAGTGCCCGGCGTCCGTGTCGTGCGAGTGGGTGCCGGCGCCGTACGAGGAGTTCGGCGACAACGACTACGGCAACCACGATCTGGGCGACCGGCCCGCCTCGCAGCGCATCCGCTACATCGTCGTCCATGACACCGAGGGCAGCTGGGAGGGCGTCCTCAACCTGATCAAGGATCCGACGTACGTGTCGTGGAACTACACGCTGCGCTCCACCGACGGACACATCGCCCAGCACGTGAAGGCCAAGGACGTGGCCTGGCACGCGGGCAACTGGTACATCAACGGCGCGTCCGTCGGCCTCGAGCACGAGGGCTTCCTGGCCAACCCGGACGCCTGGTACACGGAGGCGATGTACCGGGCCTCCGCCCGGCTGGTGAAGTACCTGTCGGGCCGGTACGGCATCCCGCTGGACCGGCAGCACATCCTGGGCCATGACACGGTGCCGGGCCCGACCACGGGCACGATCCCCGGCATGCACACCGACCCGGGCCCCTACTGGGACTGGCGGCACTACTTCGAGCTGCTGGGCCACCCGGTCAAGCGCACCGCGCGCGGCGGCGGCCTGGTGACGATCCGGCCGGACTACGCGGCCAACCAGCCGGTGTACACGGGCTGCGCCAAGAGCGGCCAGCCGTGCCCGGCGCACGGCTCCAGCGAGGTGCGGCTGTACTCGCAGCCGGACGAGAACTCCCCGCTGATCAAGGACATCGGAACGGGGACGACGCCGACGACCGACGTCAACGACCTGTCGTCACGGGTGTCCACCGGACAGCAGTTCGCGGTGGCCGGCCAGGACGGCGACTGGACGGCGATCTGGTACCTGGGCCAGAAGGCCTGGTTCAAGAACCCCAAGGGCAAGCCGGCGGCCGTGCCCGCGGCGGGCCTGGTGGTGACCCCGAAGGCCGGGGCGACGAGCATCCCGGTGTACGGCAGGGCGTACCCGGAGGCCTCGGCCTATCCGGCGGGTGTCCCCGCGCAGTCGGTGTCCCCGCTGCCGTACAAGGTGCCGGCGGGCCAGAGTTACGTGGTCGGCGACAAGGTGCCGGGTGAGTACTACTACGCGGTGACCTTCGACGAGGCCTCGCACCGGGTGGTGGCCGGCAAGGACCTGTACTACGAGATCCAGTACGGCCACCGCGTGGCGTTCGTGCGGGCGGCCGATGTGCGGGTGGCGCAGTCGGCCGAGTAGCGGCGGCGGGCCTCAGCCCTGCTGGAACAGCTCCGCCGGGAGCGGCTTCAGCAGGGCGTACAGGTCGTCCGTGATGGGACGGTCCCAGGCGGCGATGGTGACCAGGACGTTGTCGCTGCGGTCGAACTGCACGCAGGAGATGCGGGACTCCGACAGCTTCAGCCGGCGCACGATGAGCAGGTTGTCGCCCTGCAGCACGGGCACGTCCTCGGTGCCGACCACGGTCACCTCCTCGTCGTTCTCCAGCGCCAGCAGCAGCTGGGCCACCTCGAAGGGGACCTCTCCCTCGTCGACCTCCCGGGCCGGTGAGCCCTCGGGGAGATTGCCGATGATCATGGCCGGGCCGCGGCCGCCGAAGAGGTCGTAGCGCAGGTAGACGCCCTGGCAGGTGCCGTCGGGGGCGGGCAGCAGACCGGCGCCCAGGTTTCCGGGCCAGTCACCCGGGTCCATGGCCAGCACGTCGAAGTCGGGGCCGGCGGGGGTGGCGCTGCGGCGACGGAGGAACGACATGCGGCCCATGGTACGTGCCCGGGGCCCCTTGTCGTCGTGCGGGCCGCCGGCCAGGTGATCTTGCGGTGGCGTCCGGCCGGTGGCCGGGGCGGCGCCGCGCACGGGCCGCGGGTCACTCCTCCGGCGGATGCGGGGGGACGACCGCGATCGGGCACACCGCGTGCAGCAGGACCGCGTGGGTGACGGAGCCCAGCAGCCGCGGGGCCAGGATCCGGCGGCGGTGGCGGCCGACGACGATCAGGTCGGCGCCCTGGGAGGCGGCGACGAGGTTGCCCGCCGCGTCGCCGGGGAGCACGGACGGCTCGGCCCGCACCTCCGGGTGGCGTTCGCGGTGCGGGGCGAGGAACCCTTCGGTCAGAGCGCGGGTCTCGGCCTCCACGGCCGCCTGGTCGACGGCCGGCGGCAGGATCTCGCCGTGTGTGCTCCAGGTCTGCGCGGGCCACGGGTAGGCGGCGACCACCTGGAGACGGGCGCGGCGCAGCTCGGCCTCCGTGAACGCGAACTCCAGGGTGGTCTCGTCGGGGCCGTCGGCGTTGAGGCCCACGACCACGCGGGGGCCCGGCTCGCCCGGCAGGGCGCCCTCCACGGTGCGGTCCGGCCGGGGCACGACGACGACGGGGCACGGGGCCTCCCGCGCCGCGGTCATGCCGTTGGAGCCGAGCAGCAGGCTGGTGAAGCCGCCGCGGCCCCGGGAGCCGAGCACGAGCAGCTGGGCGTCGGCGGCCAGTTCCGGCAGGGCGGCGGCCGGTGCGCCGTCGATGCCGATGTACGCCGCCGCCGGGGCCTGTCCGCGCGTCTCGAGGCGGGCGCGGGCGTCGGTGAGCACCGGGTCCTCCTCCGGCGGGGGCGGCAGGACGACCGGCGCGCCGGGCTGCGCCCAGGCGACGTACTGCCGCACATGGACGACCTGCAGGGGAGCCGTGCGCGCCCGGGCCGCGTCGGCGGCCCAGTCCAGGGCGCGCAGGCTGTCCTCGGAGCCGTCGACCGCCGCGATGACCGGCAGGGTGCTCATGCGTCTCTCACCTCCGGAACAAGACCTTCCTCATCCTGGGCCAGCCTGGCGCAGGCGGCGCGCCGGGAGCGGCCGGTGGGGTCGCGTGTCCGGAAAACGGGGTGCAAAGAACGCGGGCGGCCCCTCGCGGGATGTCACAGCACACGGGCGGCCCTCGCGGGATGCCGACGCACGGGGCGGCCTTCGCGGGACGTCGGCCGTCACAGGGCGAGCAGGCCCGCGCTGGTCGGCTTGAAGCCGCAGGCCCCGAGGTAGAAGGCCGTCAGCTCCGGCTCGTGGTCGACGTGCAGCCAGGCGCAGCCCGCCGCGCGGGCCCCGCGGGCGGCCTCGGCGACGAGCGCGGCGCCGACGCCCGCCCCGCGTTCGGGCGCGGTCACCATGGTGTCCAGGACGAAGGCGTGGGCGCCGCCGTCCCAGGCGAGGTTCACGAAGCCGACGAGTACGCCGTCCCGCCGCGCGCAGACCCAGCCGAGGCTGTGTCCGAGGAGGCGGGCCCGCCACTCGGCTCCGAGCGGCGGGTGCCCGAAACACTCCGCGTGCAGATGGTCGGTCTCGTCGTCGGTGAAGTCGCCGCGCCATTCGTAGGTGATCGTCACCGCCGCATCGTACGGGCGGCGGCGCGGCTCAGGTCAGGTCGAACTCGCCCTCTCGTGCGCCGGAGACGAAGGCGCCCCACTCCGCGGGTGTGAAGATCAGGGACGGGCTCGCGGGGCGGCGGCTGTTGCGCATCGCGATGAACCCCTCGACAAAAGCGATCTGGACATCCCCCAGGCCCCGGCTCCCCGACTGCCACTGGGCGTTGCTGAGGTCCAGCTCCGGCTTGTCCCAGCCCGTGAGCGGCTGCTGCTGGATGGTGCTCTCGGCCACGTCCGTGCTCCTCCCGACTCGTCGTCCGCGGTCAGCCTAGCGATCGACCGGGGACCCCGACAGGCCACGTGAGGGGGACCTTTCGGGAGCGGGGAGGATCCGATCCCACCCGTCACACGGGTGCGTACGGGCACTGACCGGCGTCCGCCAGCACGGCGCCCGGTCCGCACGCGGGCGGGCCGGGCAGCGTCTTCCGCGCTTCCGCCGGCGGGTCGGTCTACGACACCGGGTGGGCCAGTTCGATGTCGTGCTCCCCGTCTCCCCCGCCGGCGACGGTGATCCCGGTCGCCTTGGGCGGATAGCCGGTCGCGATCACCGTGTACGCGCCGCTGTCCAGGTCGGAGAAGGCGTACGCCCCGTCCGCGCCGGTGGTGGTCGTGCCGACGACGTTGCCCGCGGCGTCCACCAGCGTGACCCGGGCGTCACCGAGCGGTGCGCCGGCGCCGCGCACGGTGCCCCGGACGTACGCGCCGGCGGTCAGGTCGAGGTCGACGCGGGTGACGCCGGTGGCGGATATCTCGGCGTGCAGGGCCAGCGGGCGGTGCTTGGGCGCGTTGACGGCGAGGGTGACGGGGCCGGGCACCAGGTCGGTGAGGGTGAACTCGCCGAGGGCGTCGGTGCGTCCGGTGGCCAGGACGTCGCCGCGGACATCGGTGACGATGACGACCGCGTCGGCGACGGGCGCCCCGCTGTCCGCGGACCGCACCACGCCGCTCAGCCCGCCGGAGCCGTCGAGCAGCACGTCATGGGCGGTCTCGGGGCCGGTGACGACGAGGGTGGTGGCCTGCGGCCGGCAGCCGTCGGCCGCCGCGATCAGCACATACGTCCCCGGCCCGGGCGCCGGCAGGACGTAGGAGCCGTCGGTGTCCGTGACCGCCCGGCCCAACTGCCGTCCCTCGAGGGAGATCAGGGTCAGGGCGGCGCCCGGGACCGGCGCCGATTCGGCGCCGCGCACCCGGCCCCGCACCTCGGCTGCGCCGGGCGCCGGCTCGTCGCCGGTCAGGCCCGGGACCGTCGCCACCAGCTCGGCGACCGCCCGGGCCAGCGGAACGGCGACCGCCGCGCCGACGGCCTCCTCGGCGGCGGCCGCTGCGGGTTCCTCGGCCGGGGCGGGCGCCGGTCCGGGCGCGGGGGCGGGCGCCGCGGCCGGGCGCCGGCCCGGGATGAAGGCGGCGACCAGCAGGGCCAGGACCGCCGCGCCGCAGCCGGTGGCCATCACGACCTTGAACCCGTTCTCGCTGGGCAGCGCCACCGGTCCCAGGTGCGTCGTCAGGTGGGCCAGGACGACTCCGGCGATCGCACTGGCCGTCGAGGTGCCGATGGAGCGCATGAGTGTGTTGAGGCTGTTCGCGGCTGCCGTCTCGGAGGGCTCCACCGCGCCCATGATCAGGGCGGGCATCGCGCCGTAGGCGAAGCCGACGCCGGCGCCGATCACGCAGGAGACGAGGACGAGCTGCCAGACGGCGCTCATCAGCCAGATGTTCAGCCCGTAGCCGGCCGCGACGATCACCGCGCCGAGCATCAGCGTCACCTTCGGGCCCTTGGCGCGGGAGACGGCGGCGGAGACGGGCGCCGTCGCCATCATCACCAGGCCCGTCGGGGCCAGGACGAGACCGGCGTCGAGCATCGACCTGCCGAGGCCGTAGCCGGTCGCCTCGGGGAGCTGGAGCAGCTGCGGCAGCACCAGCGACATCGCGAACATCGAGAAACCGAACGCGATCGAGGCGAGGTTGGTGACCAGCACCTGGCGACGTGCGGTCGTGCGCAGGTCGACCAGCGGTTCCGCAGTGCGCAGTTCGTACGCGCCCCACAGCAGCAGGATCACGACGGCCGCGGCGAACAGGCCGAGCGTGGTGCGGCCGGCCCAGCCCCAGTCGGCGCCCTTGGAGATGGCCAGCAGCAGGCAGATCAGGCCGGTGGCCATGCCCAGCGCGCCGACGCCGTCGAAGCGGCCGCCCGTGCGCACCGCCGATTCCGGCACCAGCGTCAGGACCAGCGTGAACGCCACCACGCCCAGCACCGCGGAGGTCCAGAACAGCACGTGCCAGTCGAAGTGGTCGGCGATCAGGGCCGCGGCGGGCAGGCCGAGTGCGCCGCCGACCCCGAGTGAGGCGCTCATCAGCGCCGTCGCCGAGCCCAGCCGCTCGGCGGGCAGTTCGTCGCGCATGATGCTGATGCCGAGCGGGATCACACCGGAGGCCAGGCCCTGCAGTGCCCGGCCCACGATCATCGGCGCCAGGCTGTCGCTGAGCGCGGCCGTCACCGAGCCCGCCACCAGCAGCACCACGCTCACCAGCAGCAGGCGCCGCTTGCCGAACATGTCCCCGAGGCGCCCCGTCACCGGCGTCGCCACGGCGGCCGCCAGCAGCGTCGCGGTGACCGCCCAGGCCGCGTCGGAGGCGGACGCGCCGAGCAGTTTCGGCAGCTCCGGGACGATCGGGATCACCAGGGTCTGCATCAGCGAGACGACGATCCCGCCGAAGGCCAGCACCGCCACCACGAGGTTGGTCCGCCCAGGAGCGGTCACCTGCTCGGCGGGCCGGGGATGAGCGTGAGACATGGCTGTCGGGCCTCCGTGAGGGCAGCGCGCATCGATACGGCCCACGAAGGTAGGACAATTGATTGACTTAGGCAAGGAGATGGGGGAAGTGTGATCGTCCCGTGAGAATCCGGGTGGCGCGGAGGGTCAACTCGCCCACTCCACAAGGCGTTCGCCCGTTTCGCGCTCGCGGAGCAGGGCCAGCGACTGCTTCTCCAGCTGCCGCACCCGTTCACGGGTCAGACCCACGTGCCGGGCCACCTCCTCCAGGGTGCGCGGCCGGCCGTCGTGCAGGCCGTACCGCAGGCTGAGGATCATCGCCTCGCGGGGTGCGAGGGTGCCGACGGCGTCGCGCAGTTCCTCCGCCAGCGCCTGGTACTCGGCGACCTCCGGGGCCTGCAGGACGTCCGTGTCCGGGATGAGGTCGCCGACGACCGTCTCGCCGGTCTCGTCGACCGGGGTGTCCAGGCTGACGGACTGCCGCCCCACACGGCGCAGCCACACCACCTTGTCCTGGGCGAGCTTGCCCTCCTCGGCCACCTCCTCGGGGGTCGGATCCCTCCCGAGGGCCAGTTGCAGACGCCGTTCCACCTTGGCGAGTTTCTGCAGTTGCTCGACGACGTGCATCGGCAGCCGTACCGACCGGGCGTTGTTGGCCAGGCCCCGTTCGATGGCCTGACGGATCCACCAGGTGGCGTACGTGGAGAACTTGAAGCCCTTGGTGTGGTCGAACTTCTCCACCGCCCGGATCAGACCGAGGTTGCCTCCTGGATGACGTCCAGCAGCGGCAGTCCGCGGTGGGCGTGCCGTTTCGCCATCGACACCACCAGGCGCAGGTTGGCGCGCACCATGTGGTCCTTGGCCGCCTGCCCGTCGCGCACGGCGGCCTCCAGCGCGGCGCGCCGCCGCGGGGCCGGCGCGCGCTCCCCCGCGTCGGCCTGCTCCAGTTCCTCCAGCGCCTGGACGCCGGCCTGGATGCGCCGGGCGAGCCACACCTCCTGCCCGGCGTCCAGGAGGGGGGTGGCCGCGATCTGCGCCAGGTACTGACCGAGCAGGTCCGGCTCGTCGTCGAGTCCGCCGACCGGATCGCGGCGCCGTGACGTGCGGGCCCGTGCCGGGCCGTCGCGGCGGGGGCCGGACGCGGCCTTGTGTGCCTGCGGAGGCATCGTTCGCTCCTCGCACTCCGTGCTGTCCGGGCGCCCGGGTACCCGGCGGGCACCGGGCGAACCGCGGGCCGGCGCACGCAGACGCGGGCCCGCGCACGCAGCCCGGTACTCGCCGTGGCATCCGGTGCGGCCGCTAGCCTCCCGCCGCCTGGACGTGTCCGCCCTGTGGGAGTTGCAGGCGGGCGCCCTGGCGCAGGAGTTCCTGCTGTACGAGGGCGGCGGGGACCCTGCGCGGGGAGCGGCCGAGGCGTACGGCGAGGGCGGCGCAGGCGCCCGCGGCCTGGCCCGTCGCCATGGCGATCGGCATGACGCGGTACGAGGAGTGCGCCACGTGGGAGCCGGAGATGCAGCGCCCGGCGACCAGGAGGCGTTCGGTGCCCCGGGGCAGCAGGCAGCGCAGCGGGATGTCGTAGAAGCGGCCGCGGGGCACGCGTTTGAGGACCGTGCCGGTGCCGCGCGGGTTGTGGATGTCGATCGGGTAGGCGCCGTGCGCGACGACGTCCGGGAAGGAGCGGGCGCCGAGGATGTCGTGGCCGGTGAGCTGGTAGTCGCCGAGGATGCGACGGGTCTCGCGGACGCCGATCTGGGTGCCGCTCTGCACGGCGTACGCCTTCTCGAAGCCCGGCACCCGGGTGCGCAGGAAGCGGTCGATCTGTTCCATCTGGCGGCGGGCGACGCACTCGGCGCGGGTCAGGTCCCACACGTCGATGCCGAGGGCCCTGGTGACGCGCGTGCTGTTGACGCTCAGCTCGTGCGGGTGGGGCGTGCCGAAGAAGAGCATGTCCTCACGGGCGAGCCGCAGTTCGCCGTCCCTGGTGGCCTCCTCCACGAGGTCCCACAGCCCGTGCACACCGCGCCACTGGTCGGGGTGGGCCTGCACGTACCCGGCGAAGCCCTGCGGGTCGAAGTCGGCGACGCGGAACATCAGCGTCATCGGCTGCACCCGCCCGTCCTCGGGCCGTCCGACCTCGAACGGCGCCCCGGCGGCGGCCGCCACGTCGCCGTCCCCGGTGCCGTCGACGACCACGCCTGCGTCGATCACCACCGGCCCGGACTTGGTCTCGAACACCACCCGCCAGCCGTCGTCCAGGGGCAGCGCGGCGGAGGCGAACGAGTGCAGCAGCAGCCGTACGCCGGCCTCGTCGAGCAGGTCGAGGAGGACGAGCTTGAAGATCTCCGGGTCGAACGGCACGGTGTAGCCGGTGTCGAGGGAGGGCGGGATGCAGCCGCCGCGCGCGGTGAGCCGGTCCAGCAGCCGCCACAGGAACCCGGCCACGACCGCCTCGCCCTCGCCGTGGTCGGAGGGCAGCAGCCGGCCGTCCTGCCCGGCCTCGTCGAAGACGGCCTGCTTCTGCTCGTTGTGGAACGACATCAGCGGCATCACCAGGGCGGCGGTGGCGTTGCCGCCGAGGAAGCCGTAGCGCTCCACCAGGACGACGTCGGCGCCGGCCTCCGCGGCGGCGTGGGCCGCGGCGGTGCCGGCCGGCCCGCCGCCGACGACGAGGACGTCCGTGCGGCCTCCGTGCCGGGCCGGGCGCGCGGGCAGGGTGACGGTGCGGGGTTCGCTGGGCGGTTCCAGGAGGGGCATGTCCTCTTCCCGTCGGCTGGTTCCGGGGTGCTCGGCAGGGCGGCGGCCCGGTGGGAGGTCAGACCGGGAAGGCCGTGTGGGCCCGCGGCGGGTCGCCGGCGGCCAGGCGGTCGTCGCCGGGGACGCCGGCCGGGTCGGCCGGGAGGGCCTGGAGGGTGTCGAGGAGCGCGCCGCAGCGCGCACAGGTCTCGCGTGAGCGTTCCCGCAGTTGCCGGACCCGCTCGTCGAAGTCGGGGCGCCGCTGCGGGAACTCGTCCCACAGCCGGTCCACCTCGGCCAGCAGCAGTCCGGCCTGCTCGCGGGCCACGCCGACCAGCGCGGGCGCGCCCAGGCGGCGGGCGAAGTCGAAGACCTTGCCGGAGTACGGCAGCGGCAGCACGGGCAGCCCGGCCAGCGCCGCGAAGATCAGGAAGTGCAGGCGCATGCCGACCACCAGGTCGAGGTGGCTCATGAAGCCCAGGATCTGGCCGGGGCTGTATGTGTTGTGCAGGATGCGCCCGCGGTCGGGCGCGGTCATCCGGGACAGTACGCCGTGGGCGTGCCGGACGTCCTGGCGCTCCATCGGCACGAACACCACGTGCGCGTCGAGCCGGCGGACCAGGAAGTCGGCGACGTCGGCGAGCAGCGCGTGGTAGTCGCCCTCGTCGAGCTTCTCCGCCGCCCGGCCCGGCTCGCGCACCGACATCCCCACCAGCCGTACCCCGCCCGGGACGCCCTCCTGCCGCATCATCTGCTCGGTGAACGGCTCGGGGGGCAGCAGCAGGGCCGGATCGGCGGTGACGGTGAGGTCACGGTCGATGCCGACCTCCTCCAGGACGAGCCGGGACTCCTCGTCGCGCACCACCACGTCCGCCATGGCCGGCAGCACCGTGCGCACCGCCGCCCGGTCGTCGGCCTCGCGCAGCGGCCCCGCGCCGACCGCGTAGGCGAATGTGGGCACGCCCCGGGCCTGGGCCGCGCCGACCAGGCGCAGATACCGGCGGGCCTCACCGTCGTACAGGATGCCGCCGCCGCCCAGCACCAGCAGGTCCAGGCCGGCCAGCACGTCGAGGACCGGCTTCTGCGGGACGCCCTCCCAGTCGACGACCTCGTCGGCCTGGCTCTGGTGGGCGCGGGTGTGGCCGGCGTCGCGGCTGAACACGACGAGCCGCGCCTGCGGCCGGTGGGCGCGCAGACAGCTCAGGACACAGGTGAGGATGGCTTCGTCGCCGGTGTTGAAGCCTCCGTAGGAGCCGAGCACGCCGATGCGTGGGCCGCCCCGGACGGTCGGCGAGGGCTCGGTGATGGTCATCCGGACCTCCTCGGAACGCGCCGGCGGGCACTGGCCGCCGGGCGTACTGCGTCGTGCCGTCGGCCCCGGGTCGCCCGCGCCGCCCCGGGCAAACACCCTCGCGCGCACGGGTGGCCCGAGGGTGTGGCGCTGTGTTCATTGTGCGGTCGCGTGTGGCCACGCGCGCGGCGGGGCACTCGGGCCCGGCCCGACCGGCCGACCAGGGAGGATTTCATGACGGCACCCCGCTACGACGACGAGGGCGAGGTCCCCCTCGGGGGGTACGCCGCGCTCGCGACGACCTTCACCGCGGGGGTCGCGCTCTTCGCGGCCGTCGCGCACCGCCGTGGTGTGCGGCCGCCCGAGCAGGTACCGCCGTGGGACGTGGCCCTGATGGGCACGGCGGTGTTCAAGGCGTCCCGGCTGCTCACCCGGGACAAGATCACCAGTTTTCTGCGGGCGCCGTTCACCCGGCGCACCCGTCAGGGTGAGGCCAGTGAGGTGATGGACGAGCCGCGCGGCGGTGGTGCGCAGCGGGCCGTGGGCGACCTGGTGTCGTGCCCGTTCTGCACCTCGGCGTGGGTGGCGGGCGCGCTGGTGTGCTCCTACGCCGTCGCCCCGCGCGGCACCCGGCTGGTGTGCGCGGGGCTGACCGCCGTCACGGCCGCGGACTGGCTGCAGTACGCCTGGACCTGGGCGCAGCAGAACGCCGAGGGCTGAGCGCGGTGGCCGGCGGTGCTCGTCGGGCCGCGGGCGGCTGGGGAAGACGGCACGGGCCCTTTCGCGTACGGCCTCCCGCCGGACGGTCGGGGCCGTCCGTGGCGAGGGCGGACGCCGGGCGTGCGTTCAGGCGGCGTGCGCCGTGCGCGGTGTCGCCGGGAGACGGACGTCCCGCATCACGAAGCCCTCGGCGACCTTCGCGGGCAGGCGGCGCAGGGAGATCCGCAGATCCTGCGGCGGCACCGTGTAGTCGAGGGCGGCCAGCCGCTGGGCGAGCGCTTCGAGCAGCCCGATGGTCAGGCCCTCGCCGGGGCAGCGGTGACCGGCGGCGGGATCGCCCCCGCCCTGCGGGATCAGTTCGTCGCGGTCGACGTGCCGGCGGAACCGCTCGGGGCGGAAGACGTACGGGTCGCCCCACAGCCCGGCGTCGTGGTTCTGGCCGAAGACGTCGAGCAGGACCAGCCCACCGGCCGGCACCGACACCCCCTGCCAGGTCAGGTCCCGCACGGCCACACCGCCGAGGTAGGGCGCGAAGGGGTAGAAGCGGCGCACCTCGTTGGCGAAGCCGGCCGCCTCGGAGAGGTCGCCGCCGCGCAGCCGCGCGCGGTGCTGCGGCCAGCGGTGCAGGGCGTGCGCGGTGTACGCCACGAACCAGGCGACCGCGGCCGTGGGGCGCACGATGTTCAGCAGCTCGACGGCCGCCGTGCGCGCGTCCAGCTCCTCCCCGTCGGCCTCGCGGTGCCGGCACACGGCCGCCGTCAGGGAGCCGGCGGGCGCGTCGGCGCGACCGGCGCGCACGTCCTCGACCAGCCGGGTGAACCGCTTCTCCTGCCGGCTGCGGGCGCGGCGGGCCCGCCAGTGCCGGGGGCCGGCGGTGGCGAAGCCGTCGACCATCGCCACGAGATCGTGGGCGAGCCGCCGGGCCTCGCCGCCGTCCTCGTCGAGCGGCACACCCGCCCAGCGGCACACGCCGCGGGTCAGCACCTCGGCCGCCGCGTCGAACAGCACCACCTGTTCGGCCGCGCTCCAGTCCCGTACGGCGTCGTCCCAGGCGGAACCCACGTGCTCGACCAGGGCGGCGATCCGGTCGCCGTGCAGCAGGGGCAGGAACAGCCGCTTGCGCGCGCGGTGGGCGTCCCCGTCGAGGGTGTGGACGGCGCCGTGCCCGAACAGGGTGCTCAGCACGGGGCCCGGCAGCGCGCCGGAGCGGTGGACGTGGTCCTCGTCGTAGAAGAACCGCACCGCCTGCGGCCCGCGTACGACGAGCGCGGGACGGCCCAGCACGCGGGTGGCCGCCGCCCCGCCGGAGGCGTGGCGCAGCAGACCGGGCAGCCAGGTGTAGCCCTGGGTGAGGGCAGTGAGCGAGCGGTCGGACCGGAGGCGGTCGCTGACGTTCATGCCGGCCGGGTGCCCCGGTGGCCGCGTCGGAACACCCGCCCCGGTGATCACGCCGGTGTCTCGCGGCGGCTCATGCCGGTACCGGGCGGGCGCTCTCGGCCACCCGGGTCAGTACGTCCTGGCGGAACAGCGCCCGTCCGCGCGCGATCCGCCCGGCGCGCTCGGGGCCGTCGGCGGTGAGCCGTTCGAGTGAAGCGAGCAGGGCCGTTTCGTCGGCGGCCGCGTCGGACAGGCCGAGCGCCGCCATCCGGGCCACCCCCTCCGCGCCATGGCCGGGCACGGGCCGGTGGGCGACGACGGGCAACCCCGCGGCGAGGGCCTGGACGGCGGTCTGGCCCGCCGCGTTGTCGACGAGCGCGCGGGCCGCGTGCAGCAGTCCCGGCATGTCCTCGACCCAGCCCGGGGTCAGCACGCCCGGCAGCTCGGCGCAGCGGGCACGCAGGCGTTCGTTGCGACCGCACAGGACGACCGGGAGGAAACCCGACCGGGCGAGCAGCCGGGCGGTGCCGGGCAGTCGGGAGGCGGCTCCCCAGGCTCCCGCGGACAGGACGACGGGCCGGTCGCCGTGGGCGTGGCGGGCGAAGCGCGCGCTCCAGCCGGCCGCGCCGGCCGGTGTGCCGTCCCCGGCGGCGGCTCCACGGAGTTCGTTCCCGGGTGTGAAGAAGCGGGGGGACACCACGGGGCCGGTCGCCTCGGCCGGAGTGCCGAGGTCGGCGCCGACCTCCCGGGCGGCCTGCTCGGTGAGGCAGAAGTAGCGGTCGTTGCCGGGGTGCAGCCACTGGCGGTGGACGGCGAAGTCGACCAGGCACACGGTGCTCGGCACCCGCAGCAGGCCGCGCTCGCGCAGGTGGCCGGTGAGCTGCGCCGCGAGGTGGAACACCGGCACCACCACGTCGGCGCCGTCGCGCTCGACCCGCTCCAGGAACCGTCCGGCGGCGAGCCGGGCCAGCGGCACCCCGCTGGGGCGCGGCCCGTCGCCGCGGCGCAGCAGGGCGCGGTAGACGCCCTCGTAGACCCACGGGGCGTGCAGGACGGACGACCGGTACCCCCGGCGCACCACCCCGCCCAGGGGGTGCGGCAGCAGGGCGAGGACGTCCACGGCGTCGGCGCGGTGGCCGCGCTCGCGGGCACGGCGGACGAGCTCGGCGGCCACGGTGTCGTGGCCCTCGCCCATGCTCGCGCTGACGACCAGGATGCGCCGGGGGCCGCCCGTGGCGGCGGGGGTGTCGTTCACGTCTTCCGGCTGTCCCCCGCACCGTCCGCACCCAAACGGCCGGGCTGCTCCGGCCACCCGCGGGCCCCGGTCCCCTGAGCGAGAGAGCGCCCGCCGCCCTGCGGTCGCGGCCACCCGAGCGGCCATCGTCCAGGGCCTTCATGGCCCGGTGTCACCCGGTGTGCCCCGGTCGGAGAGCGTTTCGGCAGGCTTCAGACGGGATACTCCTCTCCGGCGTTCTCCGTCGCACTCCGAGGTCATCCGACATGCCCCGTGCCCCGCTCAGCGCCCGATCCGCCCACCAGACGCCCGCGGGCGTGCCGGGCCGGGTCGCCGATCCCGGGCTGCTCGGCGCCGACGGCAGGCCCGCGCACCGGGGCGTGGCGGTGGTGACCGGCGCGTCGTCGGGTATCGGCGCCGCCGTGGCCCGCCGGCTGGCCGCCGCGGGCGGCTGGTACCTGGTGCTCAACGGCCGCGACATGCTGCGTCTGGAGCGCGTCGCCGGGCAGGCGTCCGGTGCCGTCTTCCCCGCGGATCTGACCACGCCAGGCTGCGACCGCCGGCTGGCCGACTTCGTGCTGGACCGCACCGGACGGGTGGACCTGCTGGTGGCGGGCGCGGGCATCGGCTGGGCCGGTGACTTCCGCACCATGCCCCCGCGCGCCATCCAGGACGTGATCGACGTGGATCTCACGGCGACCATCGGCCTGGTGCGGCAGATGGTGCCGCACATGGTTCAGGCGGGGTCCGGACGGGTGGTGCTCGTCGGCTCCCTGGCGGGCGCCGTCGGTGTGCGCGGCGAGGCGGTCTACTCGGCCGCGAAGGCCGCGCTCGGCGTCTTCGCCGACGCGCTGCGCTACGAGCTGGACGGCAGCGGGGTGCGGGTCAGCCATGTGATCCCCGGGGTCGTCGACACCCCGTTCTTCGAACGCCGGGGAGAGCCCTACCGGCGTGCGCGGCCCAGGCCGGTCCCTCCCGAGCGGGTGGCGGACGCGGTGTGGCGGGCCGTGCGCCGGGACCTGGACGAGGTGTACGTCCCCGGCTGGCTGCGGCTGCCCGTGCGGGTGCACGGCATGGCACCGGGCCTGTACCGGCGCCTCGCGGCCCGGTTCGGATGAGCCGTGGGAAGCGAATGATCCGGAGATGCGGATGAGCCGGGGATGCGGATGAGCCGTGGGGTGCGGATGAGCCGGGGGATGCGGATGAGGCGTGGGATGCGGTGGAGCCGCCGCGCGCGCCGTCGTCCGAGCCGGTGGGAGACCGCCGGGTGACCGCGCTCACCGTCGTCCTCGCGTTGCTCGCCGCGCTGTCCAACGCCTCGGCGTCCGTGTTCCAGCGGCGTGCGGCGGCCGAGGAGCCCGCGGACGGCGCCGGGGCCCGCGGGGCGCTGCGCCTGTTCGCCCGCCTGGTGCGCCGGCCGTACTGGCTGGCCGGCGCGCTGCTGCTGCTGGCGTCGACGGTGTTGCAGGCGGCGGCGCTGGCCGGGGGCAGCCTGTCCCTGGTGCAGCCGCTGCTGACCGCGGAGCTGTTGTTCACGCTGGCGGTGGGCAGCGTGGTCTTCGGGCACCGGCCCGACCGTCGCACCTGGCTCGCCTTCTCGGCGCTCGCGGCCGGGCTGGCGCTGTTCCTGGGCACGGCGGCGCCGTCCGGCGCACGCACGACCGCCTCGCCGGGGCGCTGGCTGCTGGCCGGGGTGGTCGCCCTCGGCGTGGTGGTGGCGCTGGGCCTGGTGGCCCGCACGGTCGTGGGCGCGCCGCGCGCCGCCCTGCTGGGCCTCGCGTCGGCGGTGTCCTTCGCGTGTACGGCCGCCCTGCTGAAGGAGGTCATGGGCCGGCTGTCCGAGGGGGTGGGCACCGTCCTGCAGCAGTGGCCGCCGTACGCGACCGTCGTCGCCGGGCTCACGGCGTTCGTGCTGTTGCAGGGGTCGCTGCGGGCGGGCACGCTGGCGGCGTCGCAGCCCGCGCTGACCCTGGGCGACGCGCTGACCAGCGTGGCACTCGGCTGGGCCCTCTTCCAGGAGCACATCCTGCTCGGCGTGCGGATCGTGCCGGAACTGATCGGCGTGACGCTGATCGGCCTGGGCAGCGTGGGCCTGGCCCGGGCACCGTCGGTCTCCGGCGCCTGGGACAGCCCCCGGCAACCGAACGAGGAGGCGAAGCGCCCGTGAACCCCGCCGCCGTCAGCCGTACGGCCCTCCTGGGCGCCGTCGGTCTGGCGCTCGGGCACATCGGGCCCGCCGGCACCTGGCTGCCGGGGCCGCGGCGGCGCTGGCTGCCGGGGCTGGCCGGGGTGGGCCACGCCGGGCATGTCGCCCTCACCTTCGACGACGGGCCCGACCCGGTGTCCACGCCGCGCTTCCTCGACGTGCTGGACGAACTGGGAGTGCGGGCGACGTTCTTCGTGCTGGGCCAGCGGGCGGCGGCGCACCCGGGTGTGCTGCGCGAGACGGCCCGCCGGGGGCACGAGGTGGCCGTGCACGGCTGGACCCACGCCCGCCCCTGGCTGCCGGCGCCGGTGCGCGACACGCGGGAGGTACGGGCCGCCGCCGCGGCGGTGCGGGAGCTGACGGGATGCCGTCCGCGCTGGTACCGCCCGCCGTACGGGATCCTGACCTCCGGTCGCTGGGCGGCCGCCCGCGCCGCCGGACTGCGGCCGGTGCTGTGGAGCGCCTGGGGCCGGGACTGGACCCCCGACGCGACGGGCGCCTCGGTCCGGGCGACGGTGACGGCGCAGGTACAGGGCGGGGGCACGATCCTGCTGCACGACTCCGACGTCACCTCCGCCCCCGGCTGCTGGCGCGCCGCGCTCGACGCGCTCCCGGACATCGTCACCGGCTGCCGGCGGGCGGGCCTGACGGTGGGGCCGCTGGCCGAACACGGAGTGCCGGACGGTTGGCGGGGCGGGGCACGGTTACTTGGTCGTCATGACTGACACGCGGCCGCTCGCCCTGGTCACCGGGGCCTCCAGCGGCATCGGATTCGAACTCGCCCGGCAGTTCGCGCAGGCCGGCTTCGACCTGCTCGTGAACGCCGAGGACGACCGCCTCGACCACGCGGCTCAGCGGCTGCGGGAGACGGGCGCCTCGGTGCGGGCCGTGCGCGCCGATCTGCGGGACCCGGCGGGCGTGGACCGGCTGGTCGCCGCCACGACCGGTCTGGACGTGGACGTGGCGGCGCTGAACGCCGGTGTGGGGCAGGGCGGCGCGTTCGTGGACACGGACCTGGCCGACGACCAGGCGGTGATCGACCTGAACGTGACGTCGACGGTCCGGCTGGCCAAGCCGCTGCTGCGGCAGATGGTGGCGCGCGGGGTGGGCCGGATGCTGTTCACGTCGTCGATCGCGGCGATGATGCCGGGTGCGTTCCAGCCGGTGTACAACGCATCGAAGTCGTTCGTGCAGTCCTTCGCGCAGGCGCTGCAGGAGGAACTGAAGGACACCGGCGTCACCGTCACCTCGTTCCTGCCCGGACCCACGGAGACCGACTTCTTCCGCCGCGCCGGTATGGCGGACACACGGGTGGGCAGCGCAGACAAGGACGATCCGGCACAGGTCGCCGCGCAGGCGTTCGAGGCGGTGATGAAGGGCCGCCGGAAGGTGGTCACCGGCTCCGCGAAGACGAAGGCGCAGGGCGTCGCCGACAAGGTCCTGCCCGACGCGGCCAAGGCCGCGGTGCACCGCCGGATGGCCGAGCCGGGGCACGGGACCGGCGCTCGCGAGGAGGAACGATGAACGACCGACCGTCCGGAGCCGTGGACCGGGACCTGCTCGGCATCTACCTCAACGACCATCTCGCGGGCGCCACGGCCGGGGTCGAGCGCGTGCGGTACCTGACGCGTGCTCAGCGGGGCACCGCGCTCGGCGCGGCCCTGCGTCCGGTCGCCGCCGAGATCGACCAGGACCGCCGCAGCCTGGTGGAGATCATGCGGGCGGTGGACGTGCCGGTGCGGCGGTACAAGGCGTACGCGGGCTGGCTCGGCGAGAAGGCGGGCCGGCTGAAGACCAACGGCCGCCTGGTGCGCCGCTCCCCCTTGAGCACCCTGCTGGAGCTCGAGCTGCTGCGGCTGGCGGTCGAGGGCAAGGCGTCGGGCTGGCAGTCGCTGCGCCGCCTCACGGACGTCGAACCGCGCCTGGACGCCGCCCGGCTCGACGAGCTGCTGGAGCGCGCCGCCCGCCAGCAGCGCACCCTGGAGGACCTCCGTGCCCGGCAGACCGGGGACACCTTCACCCGCGCGGACTAGGGGTGTGCCGTCGGTCGGGCCGGCGCGGGGCCGGCCCGACCGACCTGACCTGCCTGACCCGCCTGGCCGACGAGACAGGCCCTGGCGCTGACCGACGAGACAGGCCCTGGCGCCGGCGTGGCGGCTAGGTGCTCAGCAGCAGCTGCGGTGACAGCACCTTGATCATCGTGTTCGTCCAGCGCATCTGCCGCAGCGTCTGGGGGTGGCAGGACGAGACGACTTCGAGCAGGCGCTCGTCCCTGGCCGCCTGCGCGGCCTGCCCGAGCATCTCCCAGTGGACGGAGTTGCGGCCTGCGGCCAGGTGCAGATCGCGCAGGTCGTGCAGGAGCAGCAGCCCGGTCTCGGGGCGCCGGCCGAGCGCTTCGGCGGCCTTCTCGCGCAGTGTGGCCAGGGCGCCGGGCGTGGGGTGGTCGTGCGGGCCGGACAGGTCGAGGCCGTAGTGGTGGCCGAGGGCGGCCAGCCGGGTGCTGTGCTCGCGCGACCAGCGGGCGCAGTCGACGGCGACATGGTGGAACTCGTGCTCCGTGCGGTGCCGTTCGGCGGCGGCCAGCAGGGCCTCCTCCAGGTCGCGCTCCCCGTTGTGCAGGGTGCGCAGGGTCACGCTGATGCCGGTCATGTCCTGCTCCCTGCCTCGGTGCGGGCGCGCTCCGCGCTGTCGCGCCGGGCGACCAGGGTGACGCGGGCCGCGGCCGTCTTGAACAGCGGTTGCTTGGAGACGGGGTCCCAGTCGGTGATCGTCGTCTCGTTGGCGGCGCGGCCGGGTCCGTCGTCCGGCGGGCGGTGGCCCTGCGGGGTGTCCCAGTAGCCGTAGTGGAACGGCACGAAGACGGTGCCGTCGCGCATGGCGGTGGTGCGTAGCCGGGCGCGGATCGCGCCGCGCGGGGTGGTGACCTGGACGAGGTCGCCGTCGGCCAGGCCCTGCCGGGACGCCTCCTCGGGGCTCATCTCGGCCCATACGTCGGGGGCGGCGGCGTTGAGTTCGGGGGCGCGGCCGGTCTTGGTGCGGGTGTGGAAGTGGTAGACGGTCCGGCCGGTGATCAGCAGCAGCGGGTGCTCGGGCGAGGGGCCCTCGTGCGGCGGGACGTACTCGGCGGCCTTGAGCATCGCCTTGCCGTCCGGGTTGAGGGAGCGGTACTCGACGGGCTCCTGGGAGGCTCCGGTGACCAGGTCCTTGCCGTAACTCTCGCAGGCGTCGGGGTGCGCGTAGGGGAAGCCGTCGGTGTAGAGGCGGGCGGTGCCGTCGGGGGCGTCGGGGGTGCACGGCCACTGGATGCCCCCGCCGCGCAGCCGGTCGTAGCTCAGACCGGTGTAGTCGCACAGCCGTCCGGCGCTGCACCGCTGCCAGGCCGCGAAGGCCGACTCGGGGTCGTGCCAGGTGATCAGCGGGCCGCCGTCCTTGTCACGGAAGTCCATCCGGCGGGCGTACTCGAGGAAGATGTCGAGGTCGGGGCGGGCCTCGCCGGGCGGTTCGACGGCCTTCTCCGCGAGGTGCACCGTGCGGTCGGCGTTGGTGAGGGTGCCGGTCTTCTCGCCCCAGGTCGCCGCGGGCAGGACGACGTCGGCGAGCTGGGCGGTCTCGGTGAGGAACAGGTCCTGCACCACGACGAACAGCCGCTCCTGGGCCAGGATCGAGCGGATGCGGGAGAGTTCGGGCAGGGAGACTGCGGGGTTGGTGCCGGAGATCCACAGCATGCGGATCGAACCCTGCTCGGCGTAGCGGAAGATCTGCATCGCGTGGGTGGGCGGCCCGTGGTGCGGGATCGTCTCGGGGGTGACGTTCCACAGCCGGGCCAGCTCGGCGACGTGCTCGTCGTTCTGCCAGTTGCGGAAGCCCGGCAGGTCGCCGTCGGCGCCGCACTCGCGGGTGTTCTCGGCGCTGGGCTGCCCGTTCATCTGCAGCAGCCCGCAGCCGGGACGGCCCAGCATGCCGCGGATCAGGTGGAGGTTGTTCACCTGGACGGCGGCCGCGGTGGCCTGGTGGGACTGGTAGACGCCCTGCAGGACGGTGGAGGTGAGGCGCTGGGCGTCACCGAGGATCTCGGCCGCGCCCTGGATGGCGGCGGCCGGTACGTCGCAGATGCCGGCGGCCCAGCGCGGAGTGCACGGCTCGACCATCGCGGCCAGTTCCTCGAAGCCGACGGTGTGGCGTTCGACGTAATCAAGGTCGATGCGGCCGGTGCGGATGATCTCGTGCAGCAGGGCGTTGAGCAGGGCCACGTTGGTGCCGGGGCGCGGGGCCAGGTGGATCTCGGCCCTCCGTGCCACCGCCGTGTGACGGGGGTCGACGCAGACCAGGCGGGGCGGCGCCGGGCCGTCCAGGCGGTCCAGCACGCGCGCCCACAGCACGGTCTGCGTCTCGGCCATGTTGTGCCCGAACAGCGCGAGCGTGTCGCAGTGGTCGATGTCCTCGTACGAGCCGGGCTGCCCGTCGCAGCCGAAGGTCTCCTTCAGCGCCTCTCCGGCGGTGGCGGTGCACAGCCGGGTGTTGCCGTCGAGGTGGTTGGTGCCGATCCCGGCACGGGCCAGCACCGCGAGGGTGTAGTACTCCTCCAGGAACAGCTGGCCGGTGGTGTAGAAGCCGATCGAGCCGGGCCCCTTGTCGTCCAGCAGCTCCTTGCTGCGGGCGACGACGCGCTCCATCGCGGTGTCCCAGTCGCACTCCACGAGCCGCCCGCCCTGTCGCACCAGGGGACGGGTGAGCCGGTCGGCGGAGTTGTTGGCCTGCCAGCCGTACAGGTCCTTGGGGCCGAGGCGGCCGCGGTTGACCCGGTCACCGGGCCGGCCCCGCACGCCGACGATCCTGCCCCGGGACACGGCGATGTCCATGGCGTCGCCGTTGGAGTGCAGCACCGACGCGGCGGGGACCCAGCGTTCCACCTGGTCCTCGGTGACCCCGTCGGCCAGGTGCTGGTCGGTGCGCTGCGGCCAGGGGCTGCCGGGCGCGTAGGGGGTCCGGGCGCCCCAGGGGTCCTGGACGCGGTCTGCGGGTCGGGACACGGTACACCTCCGCGCGGGCGGGTGGGACGGGCGGCGAGTACCCTGCGGGACCTTCTCCTCACCTCCGCCGATCAACGCCGCCCCGGGCACTCACCCGCGTGGTCCGCACGAGTCGCGGCGACGGTGGGAGCGGCCCAGGATCGGACGCAGGTTCCCCCGTTTTCCGCTGTCCCGCGAAGGAGACGTGCGCAGGATGACCACCACCTCAGAACGACCGCCGGCGCGGCAGGTGTCGCAGCGGGTCTCCCAGTCCGTGTTCGACGGCTCCAGACTGCGGGTCGTCCTGCTGGTGGACGTCAACGACGGCGCCCAGCAGCAGTTCCTGGAGGCCTACGAGCAGCTGTGCAGCCATGTCGCGTCCGTGCCGGGGCACGTCAGCGAGCAGCTGTGCCAGTCGATCGAGAACCCCTCCCAGTGGCTCATCACGAGCGAGTGGGAGAGCGCCCCGCCGTTCCTCGCCTGGGTCAACAGCGAGGAGCACGTGCGGATGGTGCGGCCGCTGCACGGCTGCGTCCGGGACACCCGCTCGCTGCGCTTCCACGTCGTGCGCGAGACCGGGTCCGAGCCGGCCGCCGCGGCCCCCACGGCCACGCTGCAGGCCTCGCCGCGCATCGGTGACGGCATCATCCGGCACGCGCTGACCTTCACCGTCAAGCCGGGCACCGAGGAGGTCGTCGCCAAGATCCTCGCCGACTACGCCTCGCCGGAGCCGCGCGTGGACGACACCACCCGGCTGTGCCGCACGTCCCTGTTCATGCACGGCAACCGGGTCGTGCGCGCCATCGAGGTGCGCGGCGACCTGCTCGCGGCGCTGCGGCACGTGGCGCGCCAGCCGCAGGTGCGCGCGGTGGAGGAGGCCATCAACCCGCATCTGGAGCAGGACCGGGACCTGGACGACCCGGACTCCGCGCGCGTGTTCTTCACCCGCGCCGGGCTGCCGGCCGTCCACCACGTCACGACGGACCAGGGGTTGCGCGAGGCGGAGGGTGAGCGGCACGCGCTGTACTACCCGGCGCGGCCCGGTGAGGGCATGCGGCTGGCCGAGCTGCTCGCGCAGCGGGACGAGGCGGCCGCGGAGGACCCGAAGAGCCCGGTCCTGCGCAGCACGATCTTCCAGCGCGACGAGATCGTGGTACGGCTGCTCGACGTGCGCGGCGGTCTGGACGCCGACCCCGCCCGGGTCCTCGGCCTCACCGACGCCCGCCAGGTCGCCGATCTGACGACGCTGCTGGACGGCGAGGGCGCCGTGGCCGACGGCGTGGACCTGCGGCACGTCGTGGCGCTGGCCCGGATGGAGCCGATCACGGACCGCCGCTCGCCGCGGGAGTGACTTGGGCCGGCGCGCAAGGACGGAGGCGGGACCCGAGCGGTCCCGCCTCCGTCGTGTGCCGATGGCCCGCCGGTCAGCCGGCCACGGTGCAGTCGAAGGCGTGCAGGTAGGGGTTGACGGGGCTGATGTCGTCGATGACGAGCCCCGCGGCCGTCAGCCGGCGCACCATGCTGTCGGTGGTGTGCTTGGCGCCGCCGACGTTCAGCAGCAGGAGCAGGTCCATGGCGGTGCTGAACCGCATCGACGGGGTGTCGTCGACGAGGTTCTCGATCGCCACGACCCGGGCACCCGGGCCGCCCGCCTCGACGACGTTGCGCAGGCACCGCGCGGTGCTCTCGTCGTCCCACTCCAGGATGTTCTTGATGATGTAGACGTCCGCCTTCACCGGGATGGTGACGCGGCAGTCACCGGCGACGATCTCCACCCGGTCGGCGAAGGCGCCGCCCTCGCGCAGCCGCGGGTCGGCGTTCTCCACCACGCCCGGCAGGTCGAGCAGGGTGCCGCGCATCGCCGGGTACTTCTCCAGGAAGCCGGCGACCACGTGTCCCTGGCCGCCGCCGATGTCGGCCACGGACGTGCTCCCCGACAGGTCGAGCAGTCGCGTGACGTCCTGCGCCGACTGGCGGCTGGAGGTCGTCATGGCCTGGTTGAAGACGGCCGCCGACTCCGGCGCGTCCTCGTGGAGATAGGTGAAGAACTCCTTGCCGTAGAGCTCCTCGACGACGTTGTGGCCGGTGCGCACGGCCTCGTCGAGCAGGGGCCAGGCGTCCCAGGTCCACGGTTCGGTGCACCACAGGGTGATGGCCCGCAGGCTGTGCGGGTCGTCCTCGCGCAGCAGCCGGGACATCTCGGTGTGCGCGAAGGTGCCGTCGGCCTGCTCGGCGAAGACGCCGTAGCAGGTCAGGGCCCGCAGCAGGCGCCGCAGCGGCTTGGGCTCGCTCTTCACGGCCGCCGCGAGGTCCTCCACGGCCGTCGGGGTGTCCCCCAGCGCGTCGGCGACGCCCAGCCGGGCGGCCGCGCGGAGGGCGGCGGCGCACGCCGCCCCGAACACGAGCTCCCTCAGCCGCATGGGCGGCGGTGGGGCGGTCTGTGCGGTCGTCATGCGCCGCCTTCCTTCCTGTCCGGATTCACCGGGCGTCGGGTCCAGGGATCAGCACAGGCCCGCGGGCCGCGAGGCCGCGCACGTGTTGCCCGTGAAGGTGTTGTTCTTGGCGGTGTCGGCGTTCACCAGGTCGGCCGGGGCGTTGCCCGACAGCTTGTTGTCCCGGATCGTGTTCCGCTCGCTGGTGGCGCCCACCATGGACTTGAACAGCACGATGCCGCCGGACAGCGGGGAGGCGCCCGAGTTGTCGGTGACCTCGTTGCCGGTGACCAGGACCTTCTCGGCGCCGGTCAGGACGATGCCGGAGCCCTGGAGGGCGGGCAGCCGCTCGGTCTTGGGGCAGGACTTGTTGTTCTGCGCGATGCGGTTGTCGGCCACCGTCATGTCGCCGGCCTTGGGCTTGTTCTCGTCGCCCACGACGAAGACGCCCGCGCAGTTGCCGCTGATGCCGTTGTGCGCGACGGTCAGGTTGCGCAGCCGGCGCACGGTGACGCCGATCCGGTTGTCCTGCAGCCGGTTGTACTCGACGACCGTGCCCTGGGTGTTCGTCGCGCCCGCCTCACGCGTGACGGTGTTGGCGAGGAACAGGCCGGCGTCGCCGTTCTCACGGGCGGTGTTGTGCACGAACACGCCGCGCACGGAGCGCTCCTGGGCGATGCCCCAGACGCCGTTCTTCACCGCGCTGACCCGGCGCACCGTCAGCCCGTCGGTGGCCATGGCGAAGAGCCCGCTCTTGGGGAAGCCGGTCACGGTGAGGGAGGCGACGGTGACGCCCTTGAGGTTGTGGTTCTTGTTGCCGATGACGCAGATGCCGTTGCCGTTGGCGGCGCAGCTGGTCGTGGCCTTCTTGACGGCCGGCTTGATCACCGTGTCGCGGCCCATGCCGCGCAGGGTCAGGTCTGCCGTGCGCACCGTGACGCTCTCGTGGTAGGTCCCGGGGGCGATGAGCACGGTGTCCCCGGCAAGCGCGGCGTCCACGGCCTTCTGGATGGACTGCCCGGGATGCACCACGTGCGTGTGCGGCTGGGGCGCGGGCGGGGCCGCGCCGATTCCGGCACCGGCGAGCACGGCGGTGCATGCCAGGTAGGAGAAGTGGCGTTTCATCATATGTGGCACGGTATGACCGACTTGGGCGTGGGGCCGGTCGTTCGTCCGTCCGGTGGCGTGTCCCGCCCCGCCGTTCGCCCGTCCGGCGGCGTGTCCCGGACCATCGTCCGCCCGTCCGGTGGTGTGTCCCACGGCCCCGCCCGTTTGCCCGGCGGCGCCGGCCGCAGCCGGGCGTCCGCCCGACGCGGCTCCCGGCACGGCCCGAGCCGTGACCGGTACCGCCCGAGCCGCTTCCGGCACGGCCCAAGCCGCTTCCGGCACCGCCGGCCGCCCCACACCGCTTCTCGCGCCGCCCCCGCCCTCTGCCGGCCCGGGGCGGTACGCGGTCAGCGTGCCGGCGCGGTGACCGACGTCCAGATGGCGGGCCGGTCAGCGTGCCGGCGCCGTGACCGACGTCCAGGTGGCGGGTCCCGCACCGCACGGTCCGCCCCTGTGCACCGCCAGCCGCCGCCCGGCGACGTCGAGCGCGACCGTGGCCAGCGTCGCCCAGCGGGTGCCCAGTTCCCCGCCGTCCGGGGCGTGGCAGCACACCTGGGCGCCGTCGTCGCCACCGTGCGCGGTGAGCAGTGCGGCCAGCTCGCCGGGGCCGGCGGGGGCCGTACGTCCGCGCACACGCCGGCTGAGGACGCGGTGGCGGTCGTACGTCTCCGGCTCCCGTCGGCCGCGCAGTTCGCCCCCGGTGAGGCCGGGCGCGAGGAAGTGGTTGGTGCGCACCAGCCACCCTTCCGCGTCGGGGTGGACGACCGCGCTGCCGGCCGGGCTCAGCTCGACCGACGCCGCCCGGTCGGCGGTGACGACGGTGAGGACGGTGGAGGCGGAGACGGGCGCGTCCGCGAGCAGGGCGAGGGCCTCCTCGAAGGAGCCCGCCTCCCCCAGCACCTGCCGGGCGACCAGGTGGACGGGCACCCCGCCCGCCCCGTCGTCGTGGTGACCGAGGATGTTGAACAGCACGCCGACCCCGGCGTCGTTGACGCCGATCTTCGCCAGGATGCCGTACTCGGTGATGCCGGCGAAGCCGCGCGCGCCACCGGTGACGGTCTGGACGTGCCAGGCGTCGGCCAGTTCCTCGTGCCAGTCCCAGCACTGGCCGCCGGTGGTGGGCGGGCCGGTGCGGACGACCGTGGAGCACTCGCCGGTGCGGGGCGCACCGGCCTCGGCGAGGATCTCGGTGCGCGCGTTGAGGGCGGCGACGACCGGGAACGGCACTGCGGCGCCCTCGGCGACGCCTTCCATCTCCTCGACGAGCGCGGGTGCCCAGGCCCGGGTCGCCTCGGCCGAGCGTTCGGCGAGGGCCGGGACGTCGATCGTGCGCCCGTGCTGCGCCGCGAGAGTGGCGAAGAGCCGGTCGTACAGGGCCCAGGAGCGGGCGATCCCGGCGCGCGCCAGCCGTCCGCGGTGGCGACCGCGCTGCTTGGGGGTGTCCCCGGTGATGACCGTGATCTCGGGGCGGTTCACGCCACCTCCCGGGCGGCGCGTACGCCGGCGGAGCGACGCATGGTGAGTCCGTAGACGACGGCGGCGACGGTCATGCCGGCCGGCAGGGACAGGTCGATCCCGCCGAGGGCGCCGGCCACGGGACCGGTGTAGAGGGTGTCGACGCACAGGGCTCCGGCGGTGACGCCGGCGGCGAGGGCGCCGGCCCCGGCCCGGTTGACGCCGCCCCGGTACCAGAAGGCACTCGCGGGGGTCTCGTCCATCAGCGCGAGCCCGTCGTAGCGGTTGCGGCGCAGGACGATGTCGGTGGCGTAGACGGCCATGCTGGGGCCGAGCAGGATGACGGTCAGCTGCAGGACCTGGCTGACGGTGTCGAGGAAGTCGGAGACCAGCAGCGCGTACAGGGTGAGGGCGACGGCGGCGGTGCCGTCGAACAGGACGCTGACGGTCCGGCGGATGCGCAGGCCGACCGCCTGCAGGGCGAGGCCGGCGCTGTAACCGGTCAGGGCGTTGATGGCGATGGTGCCGAGCACCAGGGCGCACAGGAAGACCGGCGTGAACCAGCCCGGCAGGACCGCCTCCAGGCCCGTCTGAGGGTCGCTCATGTCGACGGCGGTCGCGGCGAACGCACCGAGCGAGCACACCACGACGCTCGGCAGGAAGCCGCCGAGGGCGGTCCAGCCCGCGACGGCCCGGGCCGAGGTGGCCCGCGGCAGGTAGCGGGAGAAGTCGGCGCTGGTGGTGTACGACAGCGGGCCCGAGGCGATGATCGTGACTCCGCCCATGAGGGTGGCCCACAGGGCGGTGCCGGTCGGAGGCTGCTGCGGTGTGTAGGCGAAGTCGGTGTGCCGGACGACCCCGACGGCCACGACGGCGAAGACGGCGCTGAGCGCGAGGGTGATCGGCAGATACACGCGCAGGATGAAGGCGTGGCCGTAGATGCTGATCGCGAGGGTGAGCGCGGCGATGACGATCACCGTCACGATCTTGACGGGGGTGGTCGCGGTGAGGCCGGCCTGCTCGATCAGGGCGAAGGCGGCCACGGCGGCGGAGGACAGGTTCAGCGCGAAGTAGCAGACCGAGATCATCCAGCCGGTGACGGCGTTGTTCACGCGGTTGCCGAGCACGCCGAACAGGGCGCGGGTGATCACCTCGCTGGGGGCGCCGGCGGCCGGCCCGGACACCGCGAGCAGACCGGTGAGGGCCCAGAACAGGTTGCCGACGACGATCACGGCCAGGGCCTGCCACAGGGTCAGGCCCATCAGCACCAGGGCGCCGCCGACCAGCAGGGACAGGTAGTTGACGTTGGCCGCGGCCCACACCGGGAACAGCTCGCGCGGTCGGCCGCGGCGCTCGCTGTCGGGGATGTGGTCGACGCCGTGCGCCTCGACGCGGCCGGTGGGCGGGGCCGGGTCGTCGGGACGGTCGCCGGTGTCCGTGGACGGTCTGGGAGTCGGTGAGGCCATCAGGTCACTCCACGTGCTGGGGTGCGGGGCCCGCTGGTCGGGCCGGGGGCGGGCCCGCTTCGAGGCCGCGGGCGCCGCTGGGGGGGTGCGGCGGCCCGTCCGTGCGGCCACCGCTTGCTTATTGGTCGCACACTCAATAGCATCCGGGGTATGCCGTCAAGCGTTCAGCGCACACGAGTTCGCAAGGACCCCGCCGCCCGGCGCGCGGAGATCGTCACGGCGGCCGCCGAGGTCGCCCTGTCCGAGGGGCTGGAGGCCGTCACGCTGCGCCGGATCGCCGAGGAGCTCACCGTCAGACCCGGCCTGATCAGCCACTACTTCCCCGCCGTGGAGGATCTCGTCGCGCAGGCGTTCGCCGACGCCGCGACCGGTGAACTGGACGCGCTGCTGCCCGACGGGCCGCAGGACGGCACCCCCACCGAGCGGCTGGCGCGTTTCCTCTCCCTCACCAGGGGCGAGGCCTACGACTCGATCAGCCGCCTGTGGATCAACGCCCGCCACCTCAGCCGCTACCGGCCCCCGCTGCGCGAACGGGTCGCCGTGCAGGAGGCCGCATGGCGCGAACGGCTGGCCGGGCTGATCCGGCAGGGCGTGGAGGCGGAGGAGTTCCGCACCGACGACCCCCTGGTCGCCGCCATCCAGATCCTGGTCGTGCTCGACGGCCTGGGCGTCCACGCCAACACCGACACCACGAACCGGCCCGCCGCGATCGTGCGCCTGGCCGCGACGACCGCGGAACGCGAACTCGGGCTGTCGCACGGCGCGTTGAGCTGAACCCGGCGTCTGCGGCAACCGCGGCTTCGTCCCACCGCGGCTCCGGGCCGCGCCCCATCCCCCCGTCCGCCGCCCCCGGGGCGGCCTGTCCCGTCGTACTCCCTGGAGCCGCTGTGCGCACGTCCCTCGTCCTGCTCTCCGGTCGTCTGCTCGATCCGGTCACCGGCGCCTTCCTGCCGCAGACCGCGCTCGCCGCGGCCGGCGGACGCATCACCGCCCTGGGTGACGACCGGGAGATCCGCGCCCTCGCGGACTCCGCCACCACGGTGATCGACCTCAAGGGCGCCGTGGTCACGCCAGGTCTCACCGACGGCCATCTGCACCCGGTCTCCGGTGCCGAACTCACCCACGGCCTGGACCTGTCGGGCTGCGCGGACCTCACCGAGGTGCGGGCGGCCCTGGCCCGTGAGGTGCGCCGTCTCGCGCCCGGGGCCTGGCTGCACGCCTGGGGCCTGGACCCGAACGTCTTCGGCGACCGCCCGGTCGAGGCCGCCGCGCTCGACCCCGTCCTCGACGGCGTACCCGCCCTGCTGCTGCTCTTCGACGCGCACTCCGCGCTGGCCAGCCGCCGCGCGCTGGAACTGGCGGGCGTCGACGGGCCGCGGACCTTCGACCAGGCCTCCGAGGTCGTCTGCGACGCCGCGGGCCGCCCCACCGGACTGCTGCTGGAGGACGCCGCCTGCGAACTCGTCGAGCGCGCCGCCCCGCAGCCCACCCGTCCCGAGCGCCGCGCCCGTCTCGCGGCGACCCTGCGCGCGATGGCCGCGACCGGGCTGACCGGCGGGCATGTCATGGACGCGGGCGGCGACAGCCTGGACCTCTACCGAGAGCTGGATCAGTCCGGTGAACTGCCGCTGCGGCTGCGGGTGGCGCCCTGGTGCCCGCCGGGCACCGACGGGGACGGCGTGCGCGCGCTGATCGAGCAGCAGGGCACGGGCGGCCGGCTGTGGCGGGTCGACGGCGTGAAGATCTTCATGGACGGCACCATCGACAACGGCACCGCCTGGCTGGAGAAGCCCGACTGCCACGGCGAGTCCACGCACGCGTTCTGGCCGGACCCCGCCGCCTACACCCGGGTCGTCGGCGAGCTGCACCGCGCCGGGGTGCCCGTGGCCACCCACGCCATCGGCGACGCCGCCGTCCGGCACGTCCTGGACGCCGTCGACCGGGCACGCACCACCGGGGGCCCCGCCGTGCGGCACCGCGTCGAGCACATCGAGACGGTCCCGGACGACACCGTGCGCCGCTTCGCCGAGCTGGGCGTCATCGCCTCCATGCAGCCCACCCACTGCTGCGACTTCACCCGCGCCGACCACACCGACAACTGGTCGCGCCGCCTCGGCGAGGAACGCGCCGCCCGCGCCTGGCGCTGCCGCGACCTGTGGGACGCCGGCGCGCGGGTCGTCCTCGGCTCCGACTGGCCCATCGCTCCCTATCCCCCGCTGACCGTGATGTCCGGCGCCCGCCACCGGCGCCCCACCCGCGACCTGACCCAGCCGCCGCACGGCCCCGAGCAGGCGCTCACCGCCCTGCAGGCGCTCCAGGCGATGACGGTCAACACCGCCTACGCGGCCGGCGAGGAGGACCGCGCCGGCCTGCTCGCCGTGGGTCACCGGGTCGACCTGACGGCCTTCGCCGGCGACCCGCTCACCACGGCCGCCACGGACCTGCCGGAGCTGCCAGTCGTCCTCACGGTGCTGGACGGCCGTCCGACGCACCGCAGCGCGCGGCTCTAGTCGCTAGTCCTGCCGTGCCAGGGTGCGCACGACGTCGAACTCGTTGCCCTCGGGGTCGGCCATGACCACCCAGGTGCGGTCCGGACCCTGACCCACGTCCGTCTTGGTGGCGCCGATGCCGAGCAGTCTGGTGACCTCGTCCTCGGTGCTGCGGTCGATCGGGCTGACGTCGAGATGGAGCCGGTTCTTGACGGTCTTGCCCTCGGGCACACGGATGAACACCAGGGTGGGCGGCATCTGGCGGGCCCGGACCTCCTCGGCGGTGGGCACCCAGGAGCCGATCTCGACCTTGCCCTCGCCCCGGTCGATCACCGTGAAGTCCAGGACCTCGCACCAGAAGGCCGCGAGCCTCTCGGGATCGTGGCAGTCGACGACCAGCTCGGTGAACCTGCTTGTCATGTTTCCCCCATGTCGTACGGACGGGGTCAGCGTAGGCCGCCCGCCCGCACCTGCGGGGCCTTTTCGACCAGGGACATCTTCGACCAGGGACATCGCAGGGCTTCTCCGCTCGCCGCGAGGGGCCTTGCTCCCTTGTGCGCGGTCCCGCCCCCGGTCAGTTCACCGAGCCGCCCTCGACCAGTCGCCGCAGCGCGGGCAGCAGCGCGTCGAGGTCCTGTCCGCTGCGGAAGGCGACGACCGTCGTACCGCTCTCGGGGCCGGTGCCGTCGGCCGCGGGTGCCGGGAACAGGGCGAGCACCTCGCCCATCGCCTCGTCGATCTCCGCGACGGGGTCCGCGGACTCGCCGCGCAGCCAGCGGCGCAGCACATGGTTGTGCGCCGCGACGACGGCCGCCGCCATCAGTTCCGCGCGCAGTGACGCCGCCGTCGTGGGGTCGCCCATCCAGTCCGCGATGAACTCGCGGAACAGCCGCTGATAGCGCGCCACGCTGGCGATCTCCCGGTCCCGCAGCGCGGAGACCTTGCTGGTCAGGGCGTAGCGCCGGCGCGCGAGGTCGCCTTCCTCGAGGTAGTGCAGCAGCACCAGGCGCACCGCGTCGGAGACGGCGACGAGCGCCGTGCGGTGGCTGGAGGTCGCCAGCCGTTCCCGGATCAGGTCGAGCAGCCGGTCGTGGTCGGGGAAGATCACCGCTTCCTTGGACCGGTAGTGCCGGAAGAACGTCGTGCGTCCCAGTCCGGCCCGTTCGGCGATGTCGTCGACGGTGGTCTGCTCGTATCCGCGCTCGTCGAAGAGGGCGAAGGCGGCGTCCGCGAGTCGGATCCGCGCGGGTGGCTTGCTCATGACCCCACATCCTCTCCCGTCCCGGTGGCCGGATTGCTCTTGCCCCTGCCAACGGTACTGAGTACCGTTTAATGTATATCGAGTACCAAGAGGAGGTCCCGGCGTGGATTCCGTGGCACAGAGCGAGTCCGGTCTGCCGATCCGGCCGGTGTACGACGGACCGGCGCTGTCGCAGGCCGACGCGGACGCCAGGCTCGGCGCGCCGGGCCGGTTCCCGTTCACCCGGGGCGTGTATCCGACGATGTACACGGGCCGCCCGTGGACCATGCGGCAGTACGCCGGGTTCGGCACGGCGAAGGAGTCGAACGAGCGCTACCACGAGCTGGTGGCGGCGGGCACGGGCGGTCTGAGTGTCGCCTTCGACCTGCCGACCCAGATGGGCTACGACTCCGACGAGACGATCGCCCGCGGCGAGGTCGGCAAGGTCGGCGTGGCCATCGACTCCCTCGACGACATGCGCACCCTGTTCCAGGGCCTGCCGCTCGGCAAGGTGTCGACGTCCATGACGATCAACGCCCCCGCCTCCACCCTGCTCCTGCTGTACCAGCTTGTCGCGGCCGAACAGGGCGTCTCCGGCGACCAGTTGACCGGCACCATCCAGAACGACGTGCTCAAGGAGTACATCGCCCGCGGCACCTACATCTTCCCGCCGAAGCAGTCCCTGCGGCTGATCAGCGACATCTTCGGCTACTGCCACAAGGAACTGCCGCGCTGGAACACCATCTCCATCTCCGGCTACCACATGGCCGAGGCCGGGGCGACGCCCGTGCAGGAGATCGCCTTCACCCTGGCCAACGCCAAGGAGTACGTGCGTGCCGCGCTCGCGGCCGGTCTGGACGTGGACGACTTCGCGCCCCGCCTGTCCTTCTTCTTCGTCGCCCGCACGACGCTGCTGGAGGAGATCGCGAAGTTCCGCGCCGCCCGCCGCATCTGGGCGCGGATCATGCGGGACGAGTTCGGCGCGAAGAACCCCAAGTCGCAGATGCTGCGCTTCCACACCCAGACCGCCGGTGTGCAGCTCACCGCCCAGCAGCCCGAGGTGAACCTGGTCCGGGTCGCCCTCCAGGGCCTCGGCGCGGTCCTCGGCGGCACCCAGTCCCTGCACACCAACTCCTACGACGAGGCCATCGCCCTGCCCACGCAGAAGGCGGCCCGCCTCGCCCTGCGCACGCAGCAGGTCATCGCCTACGAGACCGACGTGACCAAGACCGTGGACCCCTTCGCCGGGTCCTACGTGGTGGAGTCGATGACGGACGACATCGAGGCGGCCGCCCTGGAGCTGATCCAGGCCGTGGAGGACCGCGGGGGTGCGGTCGCCGCGATCGAGCAGGGCTTCCAGAAGTCGGAGATCGAGAAGTCGGCGTACCGCATCGCCCTGGAGATCGACCACCAGGAGCGCACCGTCGTCGGGGTCAACAAGTACGTCCTCGACGAGGAGGAGCCCTACGAACCGCTCCGCGTCGACCCGCAGATCGAGATCGACCAGTGCGAACGTCTCGCGGTGCTGCGCGCGGAGCGCGACAAGGACGCCGTCGAGCGCGCCCTCGACGCCCTGCGGGAGGCCGCCCGGGGCACGGACAACGTGCTGCCGCCGATGCGTGAGGCGCTGCGGCAGCGGGCGACCGTCGGCGAGGTGTCCCACGCCCTGCGTGACGTGTGGGGCGTGCACGTCCCGCACGACACGTTCTGATCAGCGAAGTCCCGGTGCGGCGAGAGCACCCGGTGGAGCGAGAGAAAGTCCTGGTGGAGCGAGAAGTGAACGACATCGACATCCGTACGACCGCGGGCAAGCTCGCGGATCTGCAGCGCCGTATCGAGGAAGCGACGCACGCCGGCTCGGAACGCGCCGTCGAGAAACAGCACGCCAAGGG
>NZ_JBEZWX010000051.1:0-41031 GCF_040637635.1 Streptomyces sp. NPDC028635
GGTGCCGGCGTCCACCGCCGGCACCCCCGCCCCTCCCCATGCCCTCCGGTACGGCGCTCCATCAGCCCCCTACCGGTCCCAGCCGCGCCGCCCCTCCCTGCGACCCAACTCGCCCACGCTCCCTGTGTGTTCGGATGCATCCGGGGCAATCGGGACGACATGACGGCGGCTGGCCGGCAGCCGCCACGGGTCGAAGAGGGGGAAGGCGGATCATGCGGAACGCGTGGACGAGGTCCGGTGCGCTCATGGTGGCCACGGCCGTGCTGGGCGGCGTCCTGGCCGGCTGCGGAACCGAGGGCGGGGCCGACACGCCAGGAAAGGCCGGCCGGTCCGGCGCCGCGCCGGAACAGGGCACCGCGGCCGTGCGCGCCGCCTACGACAGGACGGCCGAGGCGGGCACGGCGAAGCTGACGGTACGGGTCAGGGCCACGGCGGACGGGCAGACGGCCGCCTCCGACGGACGGGGCGTCGTCGACCTGAAGGACGGCGACAGTGCCCTGACGGTGACCGCCCAGGGCCGTCCGGTCGAGCAGCGCGTGGTGGACCGGATCCTCTACCAGAAGGTGCCGGGCGCCCGCACGCCGGCTGGCAAGCCCTGGGTGCGGGTCGACCTGAAGCGGATGGCCGCACAACAGGGCCTGGGCACCCAGGGGATCGGCGACCCGGCCCGGTCCACCGCGTTCGCCAAGGCGGTCACGGACCGGGGGGTGACCGAGGCCGGCCGGGAGACCGTGGGCGGCGTGGCCACCACCCGCTACCGGGTCACCGTCGACGTGGCCGCCCTTCCCGGCGGGGCGGACCTGCGCCGGCAACTCGGCCCGGCCGTGCCGATGCAGCTCTGGCTCGACGACGACGGCAGGATCCGGCGCCAGCAGATCGAAACGGCCGTCAGGACGCCGATCCCCGCGTCCGCCCCGGCCTCCGGGCAGAGCGCGGCACCGCAGCAGCTGAGGATCGTCACGGTCCTGGAGTACTCCGACTTCGGCACGGACGTCGACGTCGAGGCGCCGCCCGCCGGGCAGGTGACCGACCTGACCGGCCGTGCACCCCAGGGCGGCGGCACCCCGCACGCCTGACAGCCGTGAACCGGTCCCCGGGGCGATCGCTTGATCGGGCCGATCGCGGGCATCCGCGACCTTGCCGACTCACGTCGCCAGGGGAGGATCTTGATGAACCGAGGAAGCCGCATACTCACCGCTCTGCACGCAGCTGTAGGCGTGTGGCTGGTCTGGTGCACGGTCCGTACCTGGGGCGCCGCGACGACGTGGATCAGTGTGATCATGGCCGCGGCTGCCGCCACCGTGCTCGCCGGCGTCGTCCGCCCCCTCGTCGCCGACCGGCGCCGGGCCGGGCGCGAGCGGGACGGGCGGCGCGGGACGCGGCACGTGGACGCCGCCGAGGCGCTCGCCCGGCGGGAACTGTCGGCCGCGTGCTGCGAGCGCTGGTGGACCTCGCTCGGCGCCGACCACGACACGGCCTGCGGCCGCCGGGCGCACCGCAGCGCGGCGTGACGTCCGCGGGCCGAGGTGTACCCGCCGCGGGGTGTGGCGCGGGGTCAGCGCATACGGCGGTGACGGCGTCCCCCGCGGCGGAACCGCATGGCTCCGTAGGCGAGATCGGCCACCAGGACGACGACGCCGATGATCAGCAGGTAGAGGAGGCCGTGGACGGCCGCCCCGATGATGCCCAGGATCAGGGCCACGATGATCAGCAGCAGGAACAGGCTCATCCTGCCCTCCCGGTTCGGGGCGGGCCGGTCAGCGACGGGCCAGGCGCCGTTCGCCGCCGACTCCAGGGATGTACTCGATGTCGTAGTGGGCGAAGACGGAGGGTTCGTCCTCGGCCGGGAGCACTCCGTCGACGTCGATGGACGGAGCCTTCTTGATCACGTTCTTGGACGGGGTGACCCTGAGGTAGCCCGGTCCTACGGTGGCGCCGGTGAGCGGCACGAACACCAGACGGCGGCGGGTGGGCAGGCCGACGGTGACGGTGGCGAAGAACGGCTGGTCGGTCGACGTGTCCACATAGACCGACTCCAGAACGCCGATCTTGTGGTCGTCGCTGTCGACGACGTCGTGTCCGCGCCAGTTACGGATGTCGTCCGCCTCGAACATGTACGGCCTCCCGTTCCAGGCCCCTTCCTCATCCTGCCCCGGCTCGCGGCCGTGACGAGGTGCGGTCGTGGCACTCGGGTGAAGCGACTCCCATGCCGGTACCACCGAGTGGTGCGTCTCACACGCACTGGGGAAAGAAACCCACCAGGTTGACCGTTCAACTTGATGCGGGTACGGAGGGGACAGTGTCCCCGGGCCTCACCCATCGCCCGTGGGGACGATCGTTCGGCTGAAGCCCCACGGAGCCACTCGCCGCGAGGCGACCGCCCTCCGCCCCCGCCCCTGACCGCCCCGGTCGGCTTTCCCCCGAGCCGGCCGGGGCTTCTCACGCGGTGACACCGCGGCCCCTCGCATCCCGGTGATCCTGAACGTCGGCACGGGCCCGCCTGTTTGCTCCGGCCCGGCGCGCCGACGGCTGCCGCGACGGCCCTTCGCCCGCAGGAGCCCTTCTAACGGATCGACGGAGTGAACCGGACCGGCAGGGTCGTCAGACCGCGCATCCAGATCGACGGACGCCAGGTCAGCTCCTTGACGTCGACCGCGAGCACCAGGTCCGGCAGATGCTCCAGCAGCGTCTCCACCGCCGTACGCGCCATGACGTCCGCCAGCAGCGGAGCCGGATAGGGGCAGCGGTGCTCGCCGTTGCTGAAGGACAGATGCGCGGAGTTCTCCTGGCCCACGTGGGCCTCGGGCCAGATCTGCGGATCGGTGTTGGCCGCGGCGAGGCCCAGGACGAGGCAGTCGCCCTCGCGGATGAGGCGCCCGCCGAGCTGCGTGTCGCGCACGGCCCACCGGCCGAGGAACGCCTGCGTCGGCGTGTCCAGCCACAGCACCTCGTTCAGCGCGTCCCCGACGCTGACCCGGCCGCCCGAGACGTTCACCGCGAAGCGCTCGTCCGTCAGCAGCAGCCGCAGGGTGTTGCAGATCCAGTGGGAGGTCGGCTGCTGGGCCGCGGCGATCACGGTGATCAGGTCCTGCGCGATCTCCTCGTCACTGAGCCCGGCCGGATGCAGCAGCATGCGGGAGACGACATCGGGCCCGGGACGCTCCCGCTTCTCCCTCACCAGCCGGGCCAGACGCTCACCGACCCGCACGTACGCCGCGACCGCGTCGTCGCCCTCACCGGCGTCGAGCGAGATCCGCAGATCGTCGACGAGCCGCTCGGTGTCCGCGCCGCCCGACTCCACACCGCACATCCACAGCACGCCGCGGGCCGGCAGGACATGGGCGTACATGCTCATCAGCTCGGCCTGGCCGCTGCCCGCGAAGCCCGCGATCAACTGCTCGGCGATCGACTGGCACTCACGGGCCAGCTCGAACTGGTCCACGCCCTCCAGTGCCTGGGTGATGACACCGGCGCGCCGCTGGTGCTCCGGCCCCTCGGTGAACAGCACCGACGGCTGGTATCCGACGAACGGCAGCAGGGGCCAGTCCGCGGGGATGTGGGGCCACTGGTTCCAGCGCCGGGAGTCCCGTGCGAACAACTCGTCGTGGCTGGTCACATAGCAGACCTCGGGGTAGCCGAGCACGAACCAGGCCGGGATGCCGCCCTCGAGCAGCACGGGCGCCACCGGGCCGTGCTCCTGACGCAGGGCGCGGTACAACTCTGCGGGGGTCTGCTGGTACTCCAGGCCGCCCAGCCGCACGGCGGAGGCGTGCGCGGGGCAGCCGGGTGCGGGCGCGCCGGCGTGGGGGAAGCCGGTGGTGTCGCTCACGGTGTTCTCTCCTGGGACAGGGCCAATGCGTACAGATGGTCCACCAAGGTGATGAGAACCTCCTTGCCGGAGGACCTGACCCGCGCGTCGCAGTCGACCATCGGCACGTCCCGGTTCAGGGCGAGGGCCTGCCGGATCTCCTCCAGCGAGAAGCGGTTCTCGTCACCGTCGAAGCGGTTCACGGCCACCACAAAAGGGGTGTTGTGGTGTTCGAGCCGGTCTATCGCGTACCAGGACTCCTCCATACGGCGGGTGTCGACCAGGACGACCGCGCCCAGCGTGCCGGAGAACAGCCGCTCCCACAGGAACCAGAAGCGCTCCTGCCCGGGTGCGCCGAACAGGTACAGCACCATGCGCTCGTTGAGCGTGATGCGCCCGAAGTCGAAGGCGACGGTGGTGGTGTTCTTCCGCTCCACTCCGGCCGTCACGTCGACGCCCTGCCCCGCCTGCGTCATCAACTCCTCGGTGTTCAGCGGCCGGATCTCGCTGACCGACCGCACCAGGGTGGTCTTGCCGACGCCGAACCCGCCCACGACCACGATCTTCAGACCGGTGTCGACGGCGTCGGCCAGCGGCGGGCGCTGGGAGGGCAGCTCAGAGGTTGCGGAGCCCATGGAGCACCTCCTGGAGCAGTGCGGTTTCGGGGAGGGACGCGACGGACGGGGCGGCGCGCGGGTGCCTGACGCTGATCTGGCCGGTGCTGTGGAGATCGCCGAGCAGGATCCGTACGACCGTGATCGGCAGTTTCAGCTCGGCGGCGATCTCGACCAGCGCCGTGGGGTGCCGGCACAGGTCGAGGATCCGCGCGTGCTCGGACTGCATCCCGGAGCCCGGCTCGCACTCGCTGACGATCAGCGTCACCAGGTCGAAGCTCTCGTCGGCTTCGCTCCGGCCGCCCGTGACCGTGTAGAGCCGGTCCGGATCGCCGACGTCCACGGGGTGGTGCATCACGCGGTGGTGCCCCGGGCGACCGCGGCGCGGGGCTCCGCCCGCAGGTGCTCGCCGATCTGCTCCACCATCTCCGTCATCTGGTGCCCCACGATGCCCGGATCGGCGCTCTCCTGGGCGACGACCGCGAGATGCGCGCCCTGACCCGCCTGCACGATGAACAGCAGACCTCCGTGGAACTCCGTCATGGAGTGCCGGACGCCGCCCGATCCGTCGCCGAACTCCATGGACGCGCCCTGGGCGAGGGCCTGGATGCCGGAGCAGATAGCGGCCAGCTGGTCGGCCTGGTCCAGCGTCAGATGATCCGTCCAGCACAGCTTCAGACCGTCCCGGGAGAGGACGAGCGCGTGGCGCGTGCCCGGCGTGCGCTCCAGGAGGTTCTTCAGGAGCCAGGTGAGGCTGTTGTCAGTGGTCTCCATGGTGGGTGGGCGGGGCGACCGGTCGGCGGTCGTCCGGCCCCTTCCTCCAATCCAACGAGGTGCTGTGAATCGGTGCGGGGTCAGGCAGTTGGAGTCGCACGGAAGGTGCGTGGCCCGACCCTAGTCGTCGGCCGTGGCGTCGGGCCTGTGGTCGGCGCCGGGCGTGGCGGCGGGGTCGGCGGCGCCCTGCCGGCCCCGGTGGAAGGCACCGAACCGGCTCCCGGCATCGCGTGCCACCCGCCCCTGGTCCGCCTCGGCCGCGGGAGAGCCGGGCGCCGGCTCGTTCCGTGACCGCTCCGCCTCCGCCATCGTGCGCCCCGGCGATCTGACCGGCAGCCCGTTGGGCGTGGCGGCGCGGCGCCGGGGCACGTCCGCGCGGGGCCCCGGCGCGCCGTCGGGTGAGGGGATCGGTGCCTGCCGTACCGGGAGGGGCGTCTCGGTCGCCGGAGCCGGCAGCCCCGCCTCGGCCGCGACCGGCTCGCGCTGCTGCGCCACCAGCTGAGGCGGTACGAGGACGACGACGCCCGTCCCGCCTCGCGACGACGGACGGTAGTTGACGCTGATGCCGTACTTGGCGGCGATCCGGCCGACGACCGCCAGCCCGAGCCGCGTGCCCTGAAGCGAGGCGAGGTCGGTGATCTCGCCCGACACCGCGTCCTTCGCGCGGCGCAGGGCGGCGTCGGACATCTTCAGCCCGCTGTCCTCGATGGTGATCACGACACCGGCGCTGCGCTCCTCCACGTACACGTGGACCTCGTCGATGGGGGGCGAGAAGTTGGCCGCGTTGTCCATGAGTTCGGCCAGCAGGTGCATCACGCCCTCGGCCGCGAAGCCGGCGATGGCCGCCCTGCTGGAGGAGTGCAGACGCACCCGCCGGTAGGCGGCGATCCGGCCGACGGCACCGCGCAGGATGCTCTCCATGACGATCGGCTTGTTCCAGACCCGGCTGGGACGGCCGCCCATCAGCAGTGCCAGCCGGTCGGTCATGAGTCCCAGCTGGGAGGTGCTGTGGTCCAGGCGCAGCAGATCGCCGAAGACCTCACCGGTGTGCCGGTCCTGCATCTCCCGCAGCGCCGCGAGCATGCTGACCGTCTTCGCCTGCACCCGGCTGAGCGCCTTGACGGAAGCGGCCTGGGCGGCGGCCGAGCGGCGCTCACTGTAGGCGAGTTGGCGGACGAACCACTCGGCGGACCCCTGCAGCAGAGGGCTGCGCGGCCAGTCGAACCGGGCGAGGACGGTGTCGGCGGAGCTTCCCTCCCGCAGCAGTGCCATCGCGGTGGGCAGCGTCTCGCCGGTCAGCCGCTCCAGTTCCGCCGTGCCCTGGGCCAGTTCGCCGCGCGCGGCCTGCTCCGAGGCCTGCGCTTCGTCACCTCGCCGAACCGATTCCGCGAGCTCGGTGACGACCAGGTGCAGCAGCCGGCTCTGCAGCGGGTCGGACGGCACGGCGACGCGGGAGAGAACCTCGTCCGCACTCGCCCCGCTGTGCAGCTGCTGGGTGACCGCCGGCAGCGTCACGTTGACCAACTGCGCCGTCCCCGCGCTGTGCTGCGTCCAGTTCTGCCGGACCAGCTCCAGCTCCTCCGCACGCGCCGCGGCCCGCCGGCGGGCGCGCAGCAGCATCCGGGAGGCGGACCCGGCGACGGCCGCCACGCAGCCGAATCCGGCGATCGCCGTCCCCAGCGCCCATGCCCGCGCCGTGGTGGGGGCCAGGGCGGCCACGACGGCGACGCCCAGGGCCGCCACCGACAGCGCCACCGCCGCCAGAGCCGGCGAGGAGCGTGCCCCTTCGGCGGATCGACGCTGGCGGGGAGGGGGAGGCACTGGCATTCCGCGGTTCCTCGGTCGGTGCGAGCAGGACGTGCGGGCACGTCGGGGACGATTTGCCGCGATCCGGTGGCCGGTCCGGCCGGGAGGTTCGGGCCATGCACACCCTTCCGGAGCCTTCCGGACCTTTCCGGATCAAACGCGCCGCTCATGCTAGCCACGCCGTGCCGTGCCGGGACGCGGGTAACCGGGCCGCCCCACGCACGAGTTCACTTCGTCGGAAAACAACCGGTGCATCCCCTGTGTGTGCTATGCGGCCTCCGCCACCCCGCCCCTGGCGCCGGGCGCGTCCCGTGGCCGGGCAGCCGCGGGTTCCACCGGCGGCCGCCATGTCCCTGGGCGAGCACCCCGGGTGGGGCGTGCGCGCCGGCACCCGTGCCGGCCGCCGCACGGACGCAGGCGAGGCCGCGCCCGCCGCACCGGGCCGCTCAGGGACATCCGGCGGCCGGCTCCTGGAACGACGCTGCGGCTTGCCTCGCAGGGGGCCTTTCCGCGTCCCCCGCGAGGAGGGCACGGTTTCAGCCAACCGGAGAGGAGCCGGCACCTTGCGGCAGGTGGCTCGGCGGAGCCGGCACGGTGCGGCAAGCGGCTCAGCAGATCACGTCGTCGTCCGCGGCGGCGAACCCCACGAGCACCCAGGGAGCGGGTCCGCTGCCGTCGCTCCAGGCGTGCAGCGCCGACCGGTCGACGCAGAGGATGCCGCACTGGTCGGCGTACTCGGCGGCCGGTGCCGTGAAGTCGCTCGTGGTCACCAGCACGGCCACATCGGCCTCGTGCACGGTGTAACAGGTGCCGCCGAACCGCTGGAGGTCCTGGGAGCCCACCCGGTGCTCACCGCTGTAGTGCTTGCACTGGATGACCATCCGCCGTCCGTCCGGCGTCACGGCCAGCACGTCCGCGCCCAGATCGCCGGCGCCGCCGACGACTTCGACTCCGGTGCACCCGTCCCGTTCGCACAGCGCGGCCACGGCCTGCTCGAACTCGTCCGCGTCGAGGGCGTCGTAGTCGACAGGACTTTCGCGCGGCAAGGTCTCGCCGGCTTCCGGGTGCGGCAAGGTCTCGCCGGCCCTCGGGCGCGGCAGGACGTCCCCAGCCCCCGCCGGCGGCAGGCTCCCGCCGGCCTGCCCGGGCACGAGCGGCGACTGCGCGGCGGGTGTCTCCAGTGCCTCCAGCGCCGTGTCCGTCGCCGCCTCCAGCGCCGCTGCGGCCCGCCGGGCGGTACGGGCGGCGGTGGTGCGGCGCCTGCGCCGGCCCAGTGCGAGGAGCGCGGAGACGGCCACGAGGCACAGGGCGGCCTGCCACACCGGCCGCCGGGCAGCGGCCGCGATCACGGTGCGGACGACGAACCCGAGGGCGCACACGACGAGGGCGAGAAGGCCGAAGTAGACGGCGGTGGCGCGCAGGTCGAACCGGCGGCGCCCGGTGCCGCGTATGCGGCGAGCGGGTGTGGTCACGGTGGTGCGGTCCCCCTCCTGACAGGTACGCGATCGACTCCCGCCTTGTGCCCGCGATCAGCCGGTTCACCGGTCGGCGGCACCTGCGGCGCGGCTCGCCGGACAGGCGGGTGCCCGGTGGATACGCTCACCGGTGAGAGCGCCGCAGGAGGTTCCCATGCAGGTGTCGTCCCAAGTGATCCGCGCCGCGCGCGCCTTCGACGGGGAACGCGTGCTGCCGGGCGGTGCGGCCGTGTTCGTCCGGGACGGGCGGATCGCCGGCGTCGAGAGCGCGCGGACGCCGGTCCCGGAGGGCTGGGAGCTCGTCGACCACCCGGACGCGACGCTGCTGCCAGGACTGATCGACATGCACTGCCATCTCGGCGCCGACAGTCACGACGGGGCACTGGAGCGGATGGCCACCGACTCTCCGGCACGGCTGGAGGAGGTCATCGACGACTCCCTGCGGCGCCAGCTGGCGGCGGGGGTCACCACGGTGCGGGACCTGGGCGACCGCGACTGGTCCGTCGTCCGCCGTCGCGACCTGGCCCGCAGCCCCGACAGCACGGGGGTGCCGGCTCCCGGGATCGTCGCGTCCGGGCCGCCGATCACCACGCACGACGGTCACTGCGCGTTCATGGGCGGGGGCGCCCAGGGCCCGGAGGAGTTGCGCGCGGCGGTGCGCGAGCGCGTCGAGCGGGAGGTCGACGTCGTCAAGGTGATGGGCAGCGGCGGGGTCCACACGCCGGGTACCGACGTGGCGCGCTGCCAGTTCACCCTGGACGAGCTGCGGCTCGTCGTGGACGCGGCGCACGCCGCGGGTCTTCCGGTGACCGTGCACGCGCACGCCCTCGTCGCCGTGGAACAGGCGCTGGACGCCGGCGTGGACGGCATCGAGCACTGCACGTGCCTGACCGCCGACGGCGTCCTGATCCCCGACGAGCTGCTGGAACGCCTGGCCCGGCGGAACACGGCGGTGTGCCCGACGCTCGGCAAGACGGCCGAGGGCGTCCCGCCGCCGCAGGTGCAGGCGGTCATGGACCGCTTCGGCCTCGGCCTCGAACAGCGGCAGCGCGCGGCCGCACGGATGCACCGCGCGGGCGTCCGCCTCGTCTCGGGTTCCGACAGCGGTATCAACGCCGCCAAGGCCCACGGCGTGCTGCCCGCGGCCGTCGCCGAACTGACCGCGGGGGGCATTCCCGCGGACGTCGCGCTCGCCACCGCCACCTCGCTCGCGGCGGACGCGTGCGGCGTCGGTGACCGCAAGGGCAGGCTCCGCCCGGGACTCGACGCCGACCTGCTCGTCGTACGGGGAGACCCGGCCGCGGACATGGCGGCCCTCGCCGATCCGGTCGCGGTGGCGGTACGCGGGTCCTGGGTCTCTCCAGGGCGCTGACCACCGGCTGGACCGGCGACTCCCTGGCCGGTTCACTCCGCTTCCCGGGTGGCCGAAAGAGCGGGTGCTCTTCCGCATGGCCGAAACGAGGGAGGCGCGGCGTGCGGGAGTGATGGAGTCTGGGCGCGGGGGAAACCGTGCCGGAACAACCGTGCCCAGACGGAACGGAGAGCGGGCGATGGCCACCACAGCGGGTGCAGGGCGGGCGGTTGCGGCACCGGGCAGTCTTCAGCTGCCGGGCATCATCCTCGGCGTCGGGCTCGGCGGCTTCGTGGACGGCATCGCGCTGCACCAACTCCTGCAGTGGCACCACATGCTCACCAGCACCAACCACGACCACATCGGAGTGAAGTACTACGACCCCCACACCGTCTCCGGACTGGAGATGAACACCGTGTGGGACGGCGTCTTCCACACCGTGTGCTGGCTCGCCGTCCTGCTGGGCCTGGCCGTGCTCTACTCCCGCGTCACCCACCGGCGGAGGGCCGTGTGGACCTCGAGGGTGCTGTGGGGGTGGATCCTGGCCGGCTGGGGCCTGTTCAACCTCGTCGAAGGTCTCCTGGACCACCAGATCCTCGGCATCCACCACGTCCGCGGCGGCCCCCACCAGGCCTGGTGGGACGCGGGCTTCCTCCTGCTGGGCGCCGCGCTCGTCGTCGGCGGCCACCTTCTCCAGCGCAGCGGCCGCCCCTTCGAGCCCGACGTGGCGCCCGGTGCCGAGCGGACCGGAGGCCACGCCTGATGCACCACACCCACCCCGGGAGCGAACAGGCCGGGGTCACCGGCCCGGCGAGCGTCCTGATCGTCCTCGCACTGCTGAGTACCGCCGCCGGCTACCTGCTCGCCGCCCGCCGGGTCCGGCGCCGCAATACCGCCCGGGGCTGGAGCCGCCTGCGGACGCTCTCCTTCCTCAGCGGGCTGGTCCTGCTGGCCGTGGCCCTGCTTCCGCCGTTGGCCCCGGCCGCGCACACCGACTTCCGCGGCCACATGACCCAGCACCTGCTCATCGGGATGTACGCGCCGACGGCGCTGGTCATGGCCGCCCCGGTCACCCTCCTGCTGCGCACGCTGCCACCGGCCACGGCCCGCCTCGTGACCGCCCTCCTGCACAGCCCGCCGGCACGACTGCTCGCCCACCCGGCCGTGGCGCTGACGCTGAGCACCGGGACCCTGGGGCTGCTGTACTTCACGCCGCTGTACAACGCCGCCATGGCCCACCCCGCGGGGCACGGGCTGATGCACGCGCACTTCCTCGCCTCGGGGTTCCTCTTCGCCTACGTCGTCGCGGGCCCCGACCCCGCGCCCGCCCGGCCCGGCGTGCGCCCCCGGCTGGTCTGCCTCGGCATCGCGATCGCCGCGCACGCGCTCATCGCCCAGGCCATGTACGGCGGCTTCTTCGTCGACATCCACGCGCCGATCGACCAGGTGCAGCAAGGCGCGGAGATCATGTATTACGGCGGTGACATCGCCGAACTCCTCCTGGCGGCCGCGCTGGTGGCCACCTGGCGACCCGAGCGCCGCACCCCGCTTCGGGCGCTGCGGGCGACGGACGGCCTCGCGGGTCCGTCCGGAACGGCCGCCGCGAGTCCCGTGCGATGAAGCCTCTCGTCCTGGCCCGTGAGCTGCGCGGACGCGACATCACCGTCAACGCCGTCGCCCCCGGGCCCACGGCCACCCCGCACCTCCCCGACGGCAAGGACGAGGCGACCGTGCGGCGACCGGCGGCGCAGACCCCGCTGGAGCGCCTGGGCACCCCCGCCGACACGGTGGCCTTCCTGGCCGGCCCCGGCCCCTGGATCAACGACCAGGTGCTCCACGCCAACGGCGGCATCGCCTGACGGCGCGCCCGGTGACGCCCCGGCCCGCGACGACGTCGTACCGCCGCTCCTGTCGTTGCGCGAGGGGCGGGCGGTGAGGCGGAGGCGGCGACGCGCGCCGGCGGCGGCCGGGCGGGTCACGAACCCTCGGGGGCCGGACGGGGGCGTGCCCGGAAGGTGCGGCGGTAGCCCGTGGGTGTGGTGGCGGCGTCCCGGGCCAGGTGCAGACGGAGGTTGGCCGCGGTGCCCAGGCCGCAACGGCGGGCGATCTCCTCGACGGGCAGGTCGGTGAGCTCCAGCAGGCGGCGCACCTCGTGCAGGCGCTGCGCGATCAGCCAGCGCAGCGGGGTCGTGCCCGTCTCGGCGGTGAAGCGGCGGGCGAACGTGCGCGGGGAGACACCCGCCCGGCGTGCCAGGTCGGCCACCGTGAGCGGCTCGTCCAGACGCTGCAGCGCCCAGGCGCACACCGCGCCCATGCCCGTGCCGGCACTGGGCATGCTGCGCGTCAGATACTGGGCCTGCCCGCCCTCCCGGTGCGCCGGGACGACGAGCCGGCGGGCCAGTTCGGCGGCCGCCTCGGCGCCGTGGTCCTCGCGCACCAGGTGCAGGCACAGGTCGATCCCGGCGGCGAACCCGGCACTGGTCAGGACGGGTCCGCGCTCGGTGTAGAGCAGGTCCGCGTCGACGTCGACCTCGGGATGGCGCAGGGCGAGCTCGTCGGCGTCCATCCAGTGGGTGGTGGCACGGCGGCCGTCGAGCAGCCCGGCCGCGGCGAGCGCGAACGCGCCGGTGCACACCGAGACCATGCGCGCGCCGCGTGCCGCCGCGGCGCGCAACGCGTCGAGGACGGGCGGCGGCGGGGGGATCAGCGGGTCGTAACCGGGGACGACCACGGTGTCCGCCGCGGCCAGCGCCTCCAGGCCGCGCGGCGCGACGAGGTCGAAGCCCGTGGTGGTCGGGACCGGCCCGGGCGCCGCCGCGCACAGGGTGAACCGGTAGGAGCCCGGCCCGTTCGGATCGCCGAAGATCTGCGCGGGGATGGCGAGATCGAACGCCACCACGCGGGTCAGGGCAAGCGCCACCACGTGATGCATGGCAGCAATCTTACGGAAGCTGGCATTGCTGCCACTCGTGCGGTACCGGCCGCCGAAGAGAGGGTGAAGCGTCCCGCACCGGCGAGGACAGCCGACCTCATTCCTGTGGAGCAGCCCATGCGTTTCCTCGACGCAGCCGAGTACACCGCCGACCGCCCGTGGGACGCCGTCGGCCTGGCGGAACTCGACACGGCGACGGTCCGCCTGCACTGGACCGACCAGCCCTACGTCTGGCACGTCAACGACGATCCGGAGGTCTTCGTCGTCCTCGACGGGGCCGTCGACATGCACTACCGCGAAGACGGCGTCGAACGCGTCGAGCGGCTGACGCCCGGGCGGGTGTGCCTCGTCGAGCCCGGCGACGCCCATGTGGCCCGTCCCAAGCCGCAGGCTCGCGTCCTCGTCGTGGAGCGCAAGGGCAGCGTCTGAGCCGCTCCGGACTGCGCGAGGGCACGGCCGCGCTGCTGGCTGCCGTGCCGCCGTCGCACACCGGAGGGCGGACGGCCACTGCTCCGTATGGTCCGTTCGGCCCTGCCGGGTACCCGGCGCGCGCGGGAGGGTGGGGGAGTGCGGACCGGCACGCCACCGCCCGACATCCGATCCGGAAGGGACCCGACATGTCCGTCGACACCCGGCAGGCGCCCACTCGGCTGAGCGACGAGGAGCTGAGGACCCTGGACGCCCACTGGCGCGCCGCGAACTACCTTGCCGTCGGCCAGATCTACCTCATGGCCAACCCCCTGCTGACCGAGCCGCTGCGGCCCGAACACGTCAAACCCCGGCTGCTCGGCCACTGGGGCACCTCACCCGGCCTCAACCTGGTCCACACGCACCTCAACCGGGTCATCCGGGCCCGTGACCTGAACGCCCTGTGCATCTGGGGTCCGGGGCACGGCGGACCGGCGGTGCTGGCGAACTCCTGGCTGGAGGGCTCGTACACCGAGACCTACCCCGACGTCACCCGGGACGCGGCCGGCATGGCCCGGCTGTTCAAGCAGTTCTCCTTCCCCGGGGGTGTCCCGAGCCATGTCGCGCCCGAGACGCCCGGCTCGATCCACGAGGGCGGAGAGCTCGGCTACTCGCTCTCCCACGCCTACGGCGCCGCCCTGGACAACCCCGGCCTGACCGTGGCGTGCGTCATCGGGGACGGGGAGGCGGAGACGGGACCGCTCGCCGCGTCCTGGCACTCCAACAAGTTCCTCGACCCCGTGCACGACGGCGCCGTCCTGCCGATCCTCCACCTCAACGGATACAAGATCGCCAACCCCTCGGTCCTGGCCCGGCTGCCCGAGAGCGAGCTCGACGACCTGCTGCGCGGCTACGGCCATGACCCCCTGTACGTCACCGGCGACGACCCGGCGGCCGTGCACCGCGTGATGGCACACGCGATGGACACCGCCCTCGACCGGATCGCGGCGCTCCAGCACGCCGCCCGCGAGGAGAGCGCCGACGAGCGTCCCCACTGGCCGATGATCGTGCTGCGCACCCCGAAGGGCTGGACCGGCCCGCCGGAGGTCGACGGCCTGCCGGTGGCCGGCACCTGGCGCTCGCACCAGGTGCCGCTGTCCGCCGTCCGCGACGACCCGCAGCACCTGCGGCAGCTGGAGGCGTGGCTGCGTTCGTACCGGCCCGACGAACTCTTCGACGAGCACGGCCGCCCCCACCCGGACGTCCTGGCCTGCGTCCCCGACGGCACCCGCCGCCTCGGCGCCACCCCGCACGCCAACGGCGGCCTGCTGCTGCGTGGACTCCCGCTGCCCGCGCTGGAGGAGTACGCCGTCGACGTCGACAAGCCCGGCACCACCCTGCACGAACCGACCCGCGTCCTCGGCGACATGCTGCGGGACGTGATGGCGGCCACCGAGGACCGACGCGACTTCAGGCTCGTCGGCCCCGACGAGACCGCCTCCAACCGCCTGCAGGCCGTCTACTCCGCCAGCGGCAAGGCATGGCAGGCACAGACCCTGCCGGTGGACGAACATCTCGACCGGCACGGCCGGGTGATGGAGATCCTCTCCGAACACACCTGCCAGGGCTGGCTGGAGGGATACCTCCTGACAGGCCGTCACGGGCTGTTCTCGTGCTACGAGGCGTTCGTGCACATCGTGGACTCGATGGTCAACCAGCACATCAAATGGCTGCGGGTGACACGCCGCCTGCCCTGGCGCGCCCCCATCGCCTCCCTCAACTACCTGCTGACCTCGCACGTGTGGCGCCAGGACCACAACGGCTTCTCGCACCAGGACCCCGGCTTCGTCGACCACATCCTCAACAAGAGCCCCGAGGCCGTCCGTGTCTATCTGCCGCCGGACGCCAACACGCTGCTGTCGGTGGCCGACCACGTCCTGCGCAGCCGTGACTACGTCAACGTCGTCGTCGCGGGCAAGCAGCCGTGCTTCGACTGGCTCACCATGGAGCAGGCGAAGGCGCACTGTGCCCGCGGGGCCGGGATCTGGGACTGGGCCGGCACCGAGGACGGCGCCCGGGAACCCGACGTCGTCCTCGCCTGCGCGGGGGACGTGCCCACCCAGGAGGTCCTGGCAGCCGCGCACCTGCTGCGCCGGCACCTGCCGCAGCTCGCGGTGCGCGTGGTCAACGTCGTCGACATCGCCCGGCTCCTGCCCTCGGAGGAACACCCGCACGGCATGAGCGACTTCGAGTACGACGGGCTGTTCACCACCGACAAGCCGGTCATCTTCGCCTACCACGGCTACCCGTGGCTCATCCACCGGCTCGCCTACCGCCGCACCGGCCACCCGCACCTCCATGTCCGCGGATACAAGGAGATCGGGACGACCACGACACCGTTCGACATGGTCGTGCGCAACGACCTGGACCGCTACCGCCTCGTCATGGACGTCGTCGACCGCGTCCCCGGCCTCGCGGTACGCGCCGCGGCCCTGCGCCAGCGCATGGAGGACACGCGCCTGCGCCACCACGACTGGATCCGCACCCACGGCACGGACCTACCGGAGGTCACCGACTGGACCTGGACCACCTGACCACGGCACACACGCGTGACGGCGTGGCGGCCGGCCGTGGGTGGCTTACGGCTCCGCGCCGTTGCCACTCGGCCGGGCGGCCGGTCGCGGGGCGGGGTTCGGTCCGCGACCGGTTTCAGGGCGTGGGTGGCTCAGCCGTGGTACGTGATGTAGCCGTTGCCGTCCCGGTCGTTGGCGCTCTTGGTGTAGGAGTGCACGTCGGCGCGGGCGCCGCCCGGCTTGTACAGGTAGATGGTGTCCTTGTCGTTGTTCCACATGAAGTTGCAGTTCTGGCGGTAGACGACGTTGTAGCGGTCGGAGTCGGTACCGCGGCCGCCGCGCAGCTGGACGTAGTCGCCCGGCTCGAGGGTGTGGTTCGCGGTGAACGCGAATCTGTTGCCGGCGGCGTCCTTGACGACGTAGCCCTTGAGGTTGACGTTGCTGCGTGAGTAGTTCTTGATCGTCAGGTACTCGTTCTTGGTGTTGCCGCCGTTGCAGCGGTTGTCGTCGCGGCCCGGTGCGTCGTACTGGACGCCCTTGATCTTCAGGGCCGAGGAGTACTCGGCGGCCTGGGCGGGTGTCGCGGTCACGACGGCCATCATCGCGGCGGAAGCGGCGGCGAACGTGACGGCGTGGCGCAAGCGGATGCGCATGAGGTGATCCCCCCTCAGTTGTGGCAGTGGTGCGGGCTGGAGCCTATCGGTCGTATGAGATGCGTGGCGTTAATGTGAGGAGAACGTGAACGGGAGGGGTGGAGGGATCGGTTCCGTGTGGCGCGCCCATGCGCAATGCGTATGAGGCATGCCTCTTGCGCGATAGAGTGGCCCTGTGGTGATGGGTCTCGATGAGCGGGTGCGGTCGGCTGTGGCCGCGCTGCTGCATGCCTCAGGGGAATCGCAGGGGGATCTCGCCGCCGGGCTGGGGGTGAGCCAGGCCCAGGTCAGCCGCCGTCAGTCCGGTACCGCCTCATGGAGTCTGGCGCACTGCGACGCGGTGGCCGCGCACTACGGTATCGACGTGCTCGACCTTCTCGCCGGACCGACCCGGGCCGTTCAGGCGCTGCCCGACGAGCGCCGTCGCGTGACCGGCCGGAACACCGCCACCGCGCGTCCTGAGACCGTAGGGGAGGGTGGAGCGCGGTGACCGACTTCGAAGCGATCGACGCCCTGCTGGCCGGCGCCCGCAAAGAGGTACCGCTGCCGCCCGCCGAGGAGCGGCGTGCCCTGCGCGAAGGACTGAACCTCTCGCGCGCCCAACTCGCGCAGGCGCTGAGTGTCAGCCCGTCCACCGTGGCGGGCTGGGAGAGCGGACGCGACCCGAGCGGCGACGTACGCGAGAAGTACGCGTACTTCCTCAAGGGTGCGCGGAGCAAGCTCGATGCCACCGCGGCGGAGGCAGAGACCACCGCGGCGGCGGCCGAGCCGGCAGCGGCGGAGACCGAGCCCGTCGCGGTCGAGGAGGCGCCCGCCGAAGAGGACGTGGCCGCCGACCACCCGGCCGCCCGGACCGCCGCCGCGGAAGCCGACCCGTACTCCGGTCTGGACGACGTCGAACCCTTGGCCGTACCCGAGCCCTGTGTCCTGTGCGGGCAGCCCGCCCGGCATCAGGTCGCGGGATTCGCGCAGCACCTCGACCCCGCCGAATGCGGCACGTCCCAGCCCGCGCAGACCGCACGCCCCCCGCAGCGAGGGCAGGCCGCCGCGCGGGCCCCCCACCCCCGGCGGTCGGCGCCGGCGGACCGGCCGGGCGCGCAGAAGGTCGTCCCGGTCGGCCGCCGGCTGAAGAGCGCCGACACCCCGGACATGATCGGGGCGGCCGTGTCCGCCGCCCTCGCCGAGCACGGCGGCGACGTCGACGCGGCCACGAAGGCGCTGGTCAAGCGGGCCATCCCTGATGCGATGGCCCTGCTGGACGCCACCCGCAAGGGCGGCAGGTACGACATCGTGGCCCACCCCTGGCTCCCCGACATCCTGCGCAAGCAGACCGCGCGCGGCGCCGACGAGATCTGGGAGGGCCGGCCCAAGTGGTCGCGCACCCACCTCCCCGCCGGTGAGCACGAGGTGACCGCCCTCGACATCAACGGCGCCTACCTGTCCGCGCTCAAGACGCATCTGCCGCTCGGCCAGCTGGAGCACAGCGCCGGCGACCAGCACGACCGCCGCCGCGCCGGAGTCCACCTCATCACCCCGCCCGACTGGGAGCACGACGCCTACCTGCCCAACCCGATCGGCAGCCGGGACGAGCCGGGACCGCTGTGGGTCACCGAGCCCACCCTGCGCCTGCTGCTGCGCCTGTCGGGACCCAAGTACGGCCTGTGCGACCCGCCGGAGATCCACGAGTCCTGGACGTCGGGCGCCACGGAGGGCCTGCTGGAGAAGTTCCGCGTCGCGTTGAGGGATGCCCGGGAACGGGCGCTGGCCGAGGACGACACCGTCACGCTGGAGTACGTCAAGGCGATGTACTCGAAGTTCGTCTCCACGATGGGGGAGTCGAACTACAACCGCGAGCTGTACCGCACCGACTGGATGCATCTCATCCGCTCCCAGGCCTTCGTGAACCTGTGGTGGAAGGCGCACCGCGCCTACGACGAGGGCCTGATGGTCGTCCGTGCGATGGGCACGGACGAGCTGCATGTGATCGGCGACTGGCGCGCGGTGTTCCCCGAAGGACGCGGCGTCACCGAGGTGAAGGTGAAGGACGTCTACACCGTCGGCACCCCGGCGGAGGCGGAGGCGGAGGCGGAGCCGGACGAGGACCCGTCGCTGCCTTAGCGCCACAGGACCCTTTACCGAATCTGCCGCGCCCGCACCACAGTGTGCGTGGGGAAGGGCGTGACCTTCTTCAGCCGGGCGGGACCGCAGTGTCGGCCCGTCCTGCTGCGTGAGCCCGCGTCCCGCGGTGTGAGGCCGAGTCCCGCGGTGTCAGCCCGCGTCGGTGAGCCGTTCCGGGAACCCTTGCTCGTCCGCCTTCCGCTGTGCCAGGACCGCGTTGTAATCACGCACCGCTGCCAGCCACCGCCACGGCTTGATCTCGTCCAGAGTCAGCCCCGGACAGGCCAGTTGGTGCGGGATCCGGCAGGTCTCACCGGGGCGCGGCTCCTCCAGACCACCGTTCCAGGCGACACCGTTGCCGTCGACATGCCAGCGGTGCCCGCCCGGAACGAGATGCGCCGGCACCTTCAGCCGGGGTTCCAGGAGCACGTGCTGCCCCGTGTAGGTGCGGAGGCGGTCACCGGCCAGCCCGCAGTGGGGACACAGGGGAGGCGCGGGCGGCTCGGGGCCGGTCGCGCCGTCACGGGCGGCCTGAGCGCGGTCCGCCTTCTCCCACGGCAGGGGCGTACCCGGCGGCCGTTGCCGCTGTCCGTCCGGGCCGGGTAACGGGATGATGCGTTCGGTGTCGTGCCCCATGGACCCGAGCGTGCAGTCGGCGGCCCCTGGTGGGGAAGGGCGCGATCCGGGCGCAACGGGAGCATGCGGGCGGGGCACACGGGTCGCTCGGGTGCCGTGCGGGCCGTCGTCCGGTGCGGTGCGAGCCCCACCCACCCTCCTGCTCCTAGCCGTTGATGTCGAGCGCCGTCCCGTACAGGCGGTCGACCTTCAGCCGGAGGACCACACGGCGCTCGGCGACCAGCTGCTCCAGGAAGCCCCGCTCGTCCGCCGGCCGCGCGTCCTGCGGGATCATGCCGAGCAGCTCCCGGCCGACGGCGTCACCCGGGGCGGTCGTGATCTGCGACACCTCCGCCTCGCCCTCGGCGACGGCGAACGACCAGACGTCGCCGCCCTGCACATGCAACGCCGCACGCGGCTCGCGCCGCAGGTGTGCGACCTTGACGCGATCGGCGGTCGTCGAGAACCGCGCGATGCGGGCCTCGGGGTCCCAGCTGTACAGCATGGTCGTCAGATGCGGGTGGCCACTGCGCTTGACGGTGGCGAGCGTACCGAAGCGCTGCGCGCCGAGCAGCTCCGAGAGAGCGTCGTCGGACAGCGGTCGAGGGGCGGGTCCTTGAGTCATGCCGTGATCAACACGACGGCCTCCGCGGTTATTTCGCGACCTGGTGTCGGTGGACGGTGCCGGGTCACGGGGTGCCGGTGCCGGTGTGGACGGCGTGCTCGGCACGGGGACGGGCGGGTGCGCCCGCGCGGACGAGGGACGGCCCGGCTCGCGGGCCCCGGGGACGCGGCGCGGGGCAGAGGAGCGGGCACCGGCCGGGCGGGACGGGCACGGGGCCGGGCGAGGCGTGCCGTCACTTGGCTCCCGGCCGCACCCAGTCCGGGTCACCGGCGGACAGCTGGTGGACCGTCACCGAGGTCACCGCGAGCAGGGCCAGGGCCACGGCCAGGGTGAGGACCAGGTGGCCGTGCAGGACGAGGGCCGCGCCGACGAGCGCGCCCAGGAACATCGTCAGCACCGACAGCAGGCGCCGGCCGGGCCGGGAGGTCTGTCCGCCGGCCGGAGTGGAGTCGGCGGCCAGTCCGGTCAGGGTCTGGGTCAGCACCGTGGTGGTCAGGTCGGGGACGGCGAGCCGTCGGGCGACCGCGTTCTGCAGACCCATGGCGAGCCCCAGGAACGCGATCAGCGCGTAGCGGACGCCGGTCGTGACCTGCCCGTCGCAGGCGGCGGCGACCGCCACGGTCACCGCCACCAGGACCGTCTGCGCGCCCGTCGCCGCGCGCAGCAGGCGCCCGCGGTGCGCGGCGTGCCGGCCGCCGACCAGGCCCCCGGCCAGCGCGCCGGTGAGGAAGGCGCCCAGCGACACGACGGACGCGAGCGCGGACAGGCTGGTGCTGCCGCCCAGGGCGAAGCCCAGGAGGACCACGTTGCCGGTCATGTTGGCGACGAAGACGCGCCCGAGGGCGAGGTAGCTGACCGCGTCGACGAGCCCGGTGACCACGGTCAGTATCAGCAGCAGCGCCGGCAGTGGCCCGTGCCGGTCGTCCCGGTGGGGCACCAGGGCGCGCAGGGCGTCCCTCGGCGAGCGGCGCATACGGCTCTCCTCCCACGACGGCGGACGGCCGGCGCGGCAGCTGCGGCGCATGCCGTCAGGCTTCCACCCCGCCCGGTCCGGTGCACTTGCAGGACATGGTGCAGGCAGCACCCGTTCAGGTGCGGACGCGCGCCGTGCGATCCCCGCCCGAACCGGCCGGAAATGCGCCGCGTGCGCTGTGGGGAAAGGGGGCGTGCACGCGTCGGCAATCCCGCCTTTTCGACCGGACCTAGCGTGGCTCACCGGCGCAGTCGAAACACAGAGCCAGGAGACAGACATGCCCGATGCCCTCGAGCCCGTACAGCCCGTGCTGGAACCCGCGGCCGCCGCGTTCGCCGAGGCGACCGCCAACCCGCCCTACCTCTTCGACCTGACCCCCGCCGAAGGCCGCAAGGCCGTCGACGAGGTGCAGTCCGGCGAGATCGCCAAGCCGGCGATCGAGGAGGAGTGGGTGACCGTTCAGGGCGGGCCCACCGGCAGCGTCCGCGCACGCATCGTCCGGCCGGCCGGCGCCACCGGCACCCTGCCGGTCATCCTCTACATCCACGGCGCCGGCTGGGTGTTCGGCAACGCCCACACCCACGACCGCCTGGTGCGCGAGCTGGCCGTCGGTGCCGAGGCCGCCGTGGTCTTCCCCGAGTACGACCTGTCGCCCGAGGCCCGTTACCCGGTCGCCATCGAGCAGAACTACGCCGTCGCGCGCTGGATCGTCGACGAGGGCGCCGGCCGGGGCCTGGACGGCACGCGGCTGGCCGTCGCCGGCGACTCGGTCGGCGGCAACATGACCGCCGCCCTCACCCTGATGGCCAAGCAGCGCGGCGGGCTCCCGCTGCGCCGGCAGGTGCTGTTCTACCCGGTGACCGACGCGAACTTCGACACCCCGTCGTACCACCAGTTCGCCACCGGCTACTTCCTGCGCCGTGACGGCATGCAGTGGTTCTGGGACCAGTACACGACCGACGAGGCCGAGCGCGCCCAGATCACCGCCTCCCCGCTGCGCGCCACCACCGAGCAGCTGACCGGGCTGCCCCCGGCGCTGGTCATCACCGGTGAGGCGGACGTGCTGCGCGACGAGGGCGAGGCGTACGCCAACAAGCTCCGCGCGGCCGGCGTCCCCGTCACCGCCGTCCGCTTCCAGGGCGTCATCCACGACTTCGTGATGCTCAACGCGCTGCGCGGGACGCACGCCGCCGAAGCCGCCATCACGATGGCCGTCCGCACCCTGCACACCGCCCTGCACGACGCCTGAACCCTCGAGGAGCACCCCTCATGACCACTCCCACCGTCCTCCTCGTCCACGGCGCGTTCGCCGACGCCGGCAGCTGGGCCGGCGTCATCTCCCGTCTGCAGGACCACGGTGTGCCCGTCGTCGCCCCGCCCAACCCGCTGCGCGGCCTCGCCTCCGACGCCGCCTACGTCGCCTCTGTCGCCGCCCAGATCGACGGGCCCGTCGTGCTGGTCGGGCACTCCTACGGCGGCGCCCTCATCACCGTGGCCGGCACCACCGACAACGTCGTCGGTCTCGTCTACGTCGCCGCCTACGTCCTGGAGGAGGGCGAGAGCCTGGGCCAGCTGCAGGGCCGCTTCCCGCTCTCCCCGCTGGTGAGCAACCTCAAGCAGCGGACGTACCCGGTGCCGGACGGTGAGCCGGCCGTCGAGGTCACCATCGCCGAGGACGCCTTCCCGTCCGTGTTCGCCGCGGACGTACCGGCCGCGACCACCAAGGTGCTGGCCGCGGCGCAACGCCCGCTCGCCGCGGCCGCCTTCGAGGAGACCGCCTCCGCGGCCGCCTGGCGGACCAAGCCGTCCTGGGCGCTCGTGGCGGCCGCCGACCAGGCGATCAACCCGGAGGTCGAGCGCTTCGGCGCGAAGCGGGCCGGGGCGACGATCGTCGAGCTGGAGGGTGCCTCCCACGCGGTGGCCGTCTCGCAGCCCGAGGCGGTCGCGGACCTGATCCTCCAGGCGGTCCGCGCGACCGGCTGACCGCACGGCCCGTGACCCGGCCGCGCAGGCGACTCCCCCCGCCCGCGCGGCCGTTCGGCATGCCCGTGCGCGATCCGCCGCGGTCGGGAGGCACGTCTGCGCTGACGCGCACACGGCCATGCGCTCTCGGACAAGGCGGCCCGGGCTGCGGCGCCTAGCGTCACCGGTGTACAGAGCGCACACACCGCAGGAGGCGGACATGACCACCGACACCGCGCACGCCGGGAGCCAGCCCCGGCTGCACCAGAAGGGCCGCGTCATCCAGGAGTTCGGCACCGTCAAGCAGTTCCCGCTGGCCCTGTCCTACGAGGCCCGCATGTACTCCTGCCAGCGGCTCAACAAGGTGCTCGCGGACACGCAGATCCTTTACGGCCTGTACAAGAAGCACCACTGGCTGATGCGCGGCGCGACCTTCTACCAGCTGCACCTGGTGCTGGACAAGCATGCGGGCGAGCAGCTGGAACTCGTCGACACACTCGCCGAGCGCGTCCAGACGCTGGGCGGCGTGGCCGTCGGCGACGCCCGCCATGTCGCCGAGCTGACCGCGATCCCGCGCCCGCCCGACGGTGTCGAGGAGGTTCCCGCGATGCTCTCCCGTCTGCTCGAGGCGCACGAGACGATCCTCACCGACGCCCATGACGCGGCGGCCCGTGTCGCGGAGCTGGGCGACGACGGGACCAACGACCTGCTGGTCTCCCAGGTGATCCGCACAGGGGAGCTCCAGACCTGGTTCCTGGCCGAGCACCTGGTCGACACGCCCCTGGTGCGGGCGTAGCCCGGAAGCGCTCAGGGCAGGATCGAGTCCACGTACCCGCCGTCCACCCGCAGCGCGCCGCCCGTGGTGGCGGAGGCCTGGTCGGAGCTGAGGTAGACCACCATGTTGGCGATCTCCTCCGGCTCGATCAGCCGCTGCAGCAGCGACTGCGGCCGGTGCTGCCGCATGAACGCGCGCTGGGCCTCGTCCCAGGGCAGATCCCGGCCGACCAGCTCGTGGACGAAGTCCTCCACCCCGCCCGTGTGGGTGGGCCCGGCGATGACCGAGTTCACCGTCACGCCGGTGCCGGCCGCCTGCTTGGCGAATCCGCGGCCGACGGCGAGGAGCGCGGTCTTCGACATGCCGTAGTGGATCATCTCCGCGGGGATGACCACGGCCGAGTCGCTGGCGATGTACTGCACCCGCCCCCAGCCGCGTCGCGTCATCTGCGGCAGATACAGGCGGGTCAGGCGGACGGCGGCGAGCACGTTCACCTCGAAGTAGCGCCGCCACTCGTCGTCGGTGATCTCCAGGGGGTCGGCGGCGCCGAACACGCCGAGGTTGTTGACGAGGATGTCCACGTGGGGGAGGGCTTCGGCCAGCCGGGCCGTGCCCTCCTCGTGCGTGACGTCCGCGGCGACGGGGACCACGTCGGCGCCGGGCACCTCGTCGGTCAGCCGGGCCGTGGCCTCGGTCACGCGCTGCTCGGTGCGGCCGTTGAGGGCCACCCGGGCGCCGGCCCGGGCGAGGCCGGCGGCGATGGCCGCGCCGATGCCCTGCGTGGACCCGGTGACCAGAGCGGTACGTCCTGTCAGATCGATGCGCATCCCTACGACTCTCCCTCAGGCGACCTCGCTTGCCCACGCATGCTAGGCGCGCGGGCCGGCACAGGGCGCGCGCAATGCCGGGAGGTGGCCGGGCGCGCGCAATGCCGGGAGGCGGCCGGGTGCGGGGCGGTCAGCGGGGAGGCGCCGGGCGCACCGGGTGCTTGCTCATGACGGAGACCCGGTTGAAGGCGTTGATGGTGATCGCGACCCAGATCACGGCGGAGATCTCGTCGTCCGACAGGGAGGTGCGGGCGAGGGCGTACGCGGTGCTCTGCGCCTCGGCGTCCGCGGGGTGGGTGGTGGCCTCGGCGAGCGCCAGCACCGCGCGCTCACGCGGGGAGAACAGCTCGGTGTCGCGCCAGGCCGGCAGTACGCCGAGCCGCTGTGTGGTCTCCCCGGCGCGCAGGGCCGCCCGGGTGTGCAGGTCCAGGCAGAAGGCGCAGGCGTTGAGCTGTGACACCCGGATGTTGACCAGCTCGACCAGGACGCGGTCCAGTCCGGCGTCGGCGGCGGCCTTGCGGACCGCTTCGGCGGTGGCGGTCATCGCGCGATAGGCCTCAGGGCTCTGCTTGTCGACGTACACCCGTCCGCCGGTGGTCGCCGTCACGGTCTCCGCCACCGTCTCCGCCACGTGTTCTCCTTCATTGCGTGATCTTACGATGTACGTCCTATCATCAACAGTGAATGTTGAAAAACGAACTACCCTTTACGGGGGAGGAGCTGAACGGTGAGCAACACAGAAGCACTGCCCGCCCCCGTCCCGTGCGGCGGCGAGGCCGGCGGTCCGCCACCCGCGGACATCGAGGTCCTCACCCCGCGCGACGTACCGCTCGGCGGCCCCCGAGCCATGCGCGTGCGCCGCACACTGCCGCAGCGCGCCCGGACGCTGATCGGTGCCTGGTGCTTCGCGGACCACTACGGTCCGGACGACGTCGCGTCGAGCGGTGGCATGGACGTCGCCCCGCATCCCCACATCGGCCTGCAGACCGTCAGCTGGCTCTTCAGCGGCGAGATCGAACACCGTGACAGCCTCGGCATCCACGCCTTCGTGCGCCCCGGCGAGCTGAACCTGATGACGAGCGGCCACGGCATCTGCCACTCCGAGGTGTCCACCCCCGCGACGACGATCCTGCACGGCGTGCAGCTCTGGGTCGCCCTGCCCGCGGAACACCGCGACACCGCACGGGACTTCCAGCACCACGCCCCCACGCCGGTGCCGCTCGACGGCGGCGAGGCCCGGGTCTTCCTCGGCACCCTCGCCGGGGACACCTCCCCGGTGCGCACCTTCACCCCGCTGCTGGGCGCCGAGCTGCACGTGGCCCCCGGCGCCACGCTCACCCTCGACGTCGCCCCCGACTTCGAACACGGCGTCCTGGTCGACACCGGTCACATCGTCCTCGACGGGACCGCGCTGCAGCAGGCGGAACTCGGCTACGCCGCCCCGCACCGCACGACCCTCACCCTGACGAACCCCGCCGACGAGCCGGCCCGCCTCATCCTGCTGGGCGGTCCGCCGTTCCAGGAGGAGATCGTCATGTGGTGGAACTTCATCGGCCGGTCCACGCAGGAGATCGCCCAGGCACGCCGGGACTGGACGGAAGGCCGGCGCTTCGGCGAGGTGCGGGGCTACGACGGTGACGCGCTCCCTGCTCCCGAACTGCCGACGGTACCGCTGAAACCCCGGGGCAACCGGAACTGAGCCCGGCGCCGGGGCCGGACACCGAGCGCCCCTGCAGGGGCGTCAGCCGCCCGGCACGGGCCGGAAGGGGTGAAGCGCGTCGCGTCCCGGCTGGACGACTCCGTAACTGCTCTCCGGTACCTCGTTCCAGGCGCCGACGAGTTCGCCGAGAGGTTCGGAGACGACCAGACGGGTCTCGTCGGAGATGTCGTGCAGGAACCCGGTGTCCGGGTGCAGGGCGCGCAGGGAGGACACCTCGGTGCTGAAGTACAAGGATCGCGAGTGGCCTTCGCTGGAGTAGCGGAAGACCCACAGGCGCTCGCCGTCGCTCACCGCGACGGTCATCTGCAGCGGGTGCCGGATGCCGCGGGCGTGCCCCGCGTCCTCGATCAGGCCGGCCATGCGCGCCACGGCACCGGGCGGGTCCTCGGTCAGGCCGAAGGTGAGCGCGAGGAAGAACATGAGCTCGGAGTCCGTGGAGCCCTCGATGTCGGGGTACAGCGCGGGATCGACCGCCACGGCGAGGTCACGCCTGACGAGGCGGAATCCGTTGATCATCCCGTTGTGCATCCACATCCAGTTGTCGTGCCGGAAGGGATGGGAGTTGGCCTGCTGCACGGCCGTCCCGGTCGCCGCCCTGATATGGGCGAAGAAGAGACCCGATCGGACGTGGTGGGCCACCTCCCGCAGATTGCGGTTGTTCCAGGCCGGGCCCACATCCCGGACAACGGCCGGAGTGACCGTCGTGTCCTCGGTGTACCAGCCGATGCCGAAGCCGTCCCCGTTGGTCGTCTCCACCCCCATACGGGAGTGCAGGCTCTGGTCGATGAGCGAGTGCGACGGCTCGAACAGGACCTTGCTCAGCAGGACAGGAGTGCCCGAATAGGCGATCCAGCGGCACATCTCCGATCAGATCCCTTCGTTTGCGGGGACGCCGGGCGGGCCGGCGTCACGGCGCGGGGCCGCCCGCCCGTGAGCGGCACGGCGTGGTGGGTGGCGTCCATACGACCTCTGGGTCAGTGCTTCACGAAAAGCTTGAAAGAGATGATCAGCAGTCCGAGGACCAGGTTGACCAGCGCCGTGAGCGCGAGCATGCGGCCCGGGGCGCCGGCCCGTCGCGCTGCCGCCACCGACCACCCCACTTGCCCGGCCACGGCCACACCGAGCGCCAGCCACAGGGCGCCCGCCACGTCGAGCCCCAGCAGGGGGCTGACCGCCACGGCCAGGGCGGGCGGGACCGCCGCCTTGACGATGGGCCATTCGTCCCTGCACACGTGCAGGACGGTGTGCCGGTCGAGCGGGTTCTGGGCCAGGCGGGCGCCGAACAGCTGGGCGTGCACATGCGCTATCCAGAAGGCCACCCCGCTCAGGAGCAGCAGGGCGACCAGTTCCAGGCGGGGGAAGGAGCCCAGCGTCCCGGCACCGATCACCACGGTGGCGGCGAGCATCGAGCCGTAGACGCCGCCGGTGTAGTCGGCGTGCGTGCGGCGCTCCCTGCGCCGGATTCGAGCAGCGGCCGGGTCGGGTCTCAGCATGACGGCTGCTTTCCCGACGACGGCTCAGGGGGCCCGGGGGCGCCCCGGCCCGCAGCGGCACCGTTGGGACCACCAGGCCGCCGGCCAGGCCGATGCAGCTCGCAGCTCAGGCATCCCACGGTGTCCACCTCGCCGAGTCCATCCCTCCGGGCCACGCCACCCGCACCCGGGCCGGCGGCCGGACGTCCTGCCGCCGCCCCCCATCGCACCCGAAACACCCGCGGGCCGCCTCACCCCCGGCGGGGGAGGGGGCCCGACGGCGCACGACGGCGGGACGGGCCGCCGTGTGCCGTCAGAGGAGTCCCAGCTCGCGTGCCCGCCGCACCGCGTCGCTCCGCCGGTTGACCGCGAGCTTCCGGCAGAGGTTCTTGACGTGGGTCTTCACCGTGTTCAGGGACACGAACAGGTCCGCGGCGATCTCCTCGGTGGACATCATCATCGCGATGCGCTCCAGGACCTCCCGCTCGCGTGCGCTCAACTGTTCGATCAGTACCGGCGTCGGCTCACCGCCGGTGACGGTCGCCCCGTCACCCGGCGTGAGCCAGCCGGTCGCCAGCTCCCGCAAGGGCGCGTGGGCCAGGAACGGCGTGAGCCACCGTCCGGCCTCCCGGAAGGCCCGGCGCAGCCTGTCGCGGCGAGCGGTCAGCAGTGCCTCGGTGAGGAGCCGACGGGTGGCGGCGTCGTCGCCTTCGGCGTACGCGGCCTGCGCCCGCACCAGCAGCGCGCGGACGCGCACCGCGGGGCCGAGGTTTCTCGCGCCGGGTATGTCGTCCAGTACGCGCAACGCCGCCGACCGGTCACCCGCCGCGAGGTGGGCCCGGGCCGCGCCCACCGCACACACCGGCTGCTCGGTGGCCAGCTCACGCAGCACGTCCGCGGCGGCGCCCGGCCGCCCTTCGGCCAGGTGGGCGGCGGATGCGACCAGGGCGGCATGCGCCCGCGCCCAGGGAGAGGCCACGTCGGCCGCCACGTCCGCGGCGGTGGCCGCCGTGGCGGCGCGCGCCCTGCCCCGCGCCAGCAGCAGCCGAGACGTCACCAGGGCCTGGCCGGCTGCGGTCACCGGGTCCGGCGGCTCGCCGGGCATGCTCTGGTCGAGCAGCGTCTGGGCGTGGTCCAGTTCATCACGCTCGACGGCCACCGCCGCCATGACGATCCCCCCGAGCCCGGTGTCGGCGCGGTCGGGCAGGCTGAACCGCTGCGTCTCCGCAACGGCCGCCGACACGTGGTGCCGGGCCCTCTCCGGCCATCCGTTGAGATAGTCGATCAGGGCCAGGTGGACCAGCGACTCCTGCCGGGGGACCGCGGTCGACGCACGGCCGGGGTCGCCCGTCACCACGGTCAGGGCGTCGCGTGCCTCGTCCAGGTGACCCGCCCACAGCCTGGTGGAGCCCAGATGGGTCAGCAGCAGGGCGGGAAGCTCCGGGTGCTGGTCGAGCAGGTGGACGGGCACCTCCCGCTGGAGCTCCCTGGCCGCCTGCGCGGCCTCCTCCGCCCTGCCGGGGGACCCGGACAGCCGCGCGGCCAGCGCCTCCAGCAAAGCGCAGCTCAGATGCGCCGCCGGGGGCCCGGCACCGTCGGCGGCGAGGTGCTCCTTCGCATCCTGCAGGTGGGCCAGACCTCGGTCCAGATCGTGTCGGGACAGGTCGCGGGCCGCCTGGACGAGGTCGGACTCGGGAGTCGTCACGACCGGCTCCATGTGCGCGAACAACCGGGCCATGTCATCGGAGGGCAGGCCGGTGAACAGCTGCCCGATCGCCAGGTCGTCGACCACGGCACGCGCTGTGAAGTCCCAGTCACCCGCGGCGGCGCCGTGCGTCACCATCTCCGGAAGCGCCCCGGACCGGCGCAGCCAGTGTGCGGCCCGCCGGTGCAGCTCCGGCTCGAGGCCGGGGCGCCGCTCGCGGAGATGGACGCGAAGGATCTCCCGGAACAGCGGATGCAGGCGGTACCAGGAGTGCCCGAGGTCTTCGACGAAGGCGTTCACGCGGTGCAGATCGGCCAGGATGAGCGCGGCGTCATGGCGACCGGTCAGCGTGTCCGCCAGGTCGGCGCAGAAGCGGTCCAGCACGCTGACCCGCAGCAGCAGCTCCTGCGTCGCGAGCGGCTGCCGCTGAAGGACCTCGGCCAGCAGGAAGTCGGCGACCGTGCTGTGGCCGGCCTCGAACTCCTTCAGATAACGCTCGGGGTCCTGGCTGTGCTGCGCCGCCATGGCACACAGCCGCAGGCCCGCCGCCCAGCCACGGGTGCGCTCCACCAGAGCGCCCGCCGCCGCGAGGGAGACCCGCAGCCCGTGCAGTTCCAGCAGCTCGGCGGCCTCTTCCGGGGTGAAGGCCAGCTCCGCGTCCCTGATCTCGGTCAGCTCGCCGGCCGCCCGGTAGCGGTGCAGCGGCAGCAGCGGTTCGCTCCGGCTGATCAGGACCACACGCAGACCCGGCCCGGCGTGGTGCAGGACGAACGCCAGCTGTTCCGAGACCTCGGGCGCGGCTTTGTCGTACTCGTCTATCACCACGGTCGCGTCGGTGCTGCCGCTGCTGAGGTGCGCGGCCAGCCGGTTCAGCAGCGTGTGATCCACGTGCCGCGCGTCGGAGGGGAAACCGACGTCGGCGGGCATCGGCACATCCGCCGTGCTCAGCGCCCTGATCAGGTGGGCCCAGAACATGCCGGGCCGCCCGACCGCCGCGTCCACGGTCAGCCAGGCGAGCGGCTGCTCGAGGTGCGCGGCCCAGTCGGCGACCAGCAAGGTCTTGCCCGCTCCGGCGGCCCCGTTGACCATCACCAGCGGTGTCGTCGACGACCGTTCGAGGTGTGCGGCCAGCCGTGCACGCCGCAGGAACGTCAAAGGGGTCGCCGGCAGGACAAAGCGGGTTCGCAGAAACGGATCTCCCAGGGGATCGACGTCCTGACCTGCGGGATGTCGTGTGCTTCCCTCGCCATCCGGTGTCATGGCTCTCACCACCCGGAGGTACGCGGCAGATGTCCTTCCTCCATCACACCCTCTCAGCGCCCGCACGGCCACATAAGGGCCGGTCGGCCCGTGTCCCGGGGGCCGGTCGTCCCCGCCCCGGTGCTCGCCTGCCGCGCCGCGCCCGGCACAGGCCGCGGCGCGGACGCCGAGGGCCCGGGGCACGGATCCGGGCTGCTTCACCCGCGCGGGGTGATGCCGCGGCGGCGCCCCGCACGAACGCTGGACGGGTGCAGGTCGGACCCGCACCGTGCCGCAGGGCATGTCCGCGAGCCGGAGGACGCCGTGAACGAATACCCGCCCATCGCCGACCACGGCATGATCGGTGACCTGCAGACGGCCGCTCTGGTCTCCTCCGGCGGACAGATCGACTGGTGGTGCACGCCCCGCTTCGACTCGCCCAGCCTCTTCGCCTCGCTGCTCGACAGCGAGCGCGGCGGGCACTGCCGGCTCGCCGCGGACCTCTCACCCGGCGACGGCACGACCGTCCGGCAGCTCTACCTGTCCGACACCGCCATCCTGGTCACCCGTTTCATGGCGCCGGAGGGCGTCGGCGAGGTCGCCGACTTCATGCTGCCCATCCAGTCCGCCGCACCGCACGACCAGCACCGCCTGGTCCGGGTCGCGCGCGTGGTCCGCGGCACACTGCCCTTCACCCTCACCTGCCGCCCGCGTTTCGACTACGGCCGCGCCACCCACCAGCTCACTGTCGCCGACGACCACGCGGCGGTGTTCCACGGCCCGGGCACGGACCTCCACCTGCAGTCCACCACCGGCGTCGCCCTGCGCGCCGAGGGCGACGACATCACCTCCCGGTTCACCCTTCACGCCGGCGAGGCGGCCGCCATCGTGCTGACCAGCACGGCAGGGGGCGGATCGGCGCCACCGCACCCGTCGCTGGAAGGCGTCACCGAGGACCTGGAGGCGTGCCGCTCCTTCTGGCTGTCCTGGCTGCGTTCGTGCACCTACCGGGGGCGCTGGCAGGACATGGTGAACCGTTCCGCGATCACCCTCAAACTGCTCACCTACGCCCCCACCGGGGCTCCCATCGCCGCCGCGACGATGGGACTGCCCGAACAGATCGGCGGGGAACGCAACTGGGACTACCGCTACACCTGGGTCCGCGACGGGTCCCTGTCCGTGCGGGCCCTGATCGACCTGGGTTTCCACGACGAGGCGCACGCCTTCCGCCGGTGGCTGCGGGACCGCATCCAGGTACCCGAGACCCCTCAGGGCGACCCGCTGCAGATCATGTACCGCGTCGACGGCGATCCGTACCTCACCGAAGAGGTCCTGGACCACCTCGAGGGATACCAGGGCTCCTTCCCGGTCCGGTCCGGCAACGCGGCAGCGGACCAACTCCAGCTGGACATCTACGGCGAGGCCTCGGACGCCTTGATCGTGGGCGGAGACATCGGCGCCATCCGCGGCTGGAAGGCACTGAGCGACGTCCTGGACTGGCTCGCCGACCACTGGGACCAGCCGGACGAGGGCATCTGGGAGACGCGCGGCGGCCGGCAGAATTTCACCTACAGCCGGCTGATGACCTGGGTCGCCTTCGACCGCGGCATCAAGGCGGCGCACACCTTCTCCCGCCCGGGCGACACACTGCGCTGGACCAAGGAGCGCGACGCCGTGTTCCGGCAGATCGTCGAACACGGCTGGCACCCGAAGCGGAAGGCGTTCGTACAGCACTACGACACCGATGTGCTGGACGCCTCCCTGCTGCTCATGCCGAGGGTCGGCTTCCTCGCACCGCGCGACCCCGACTGGCTCAGCACCCTCGACGCCATGGACGAGGAACTGGTCAGCGACAGCCTGGTCTACCGCTACGACCCCGCGGCGTCCCCCGACGGCCTGCGCGGCTCGGAGGGCACCTTCAACCTGTGCAGCTTCTTCTACGTGGAGGCGCTGGCCCGCAGCGGCAGGCTCGCCCAGGCCCGGTACGCCTTCGACAAGATGCTCACCTACGCCAACCACGTCGGTCTCTTCGCCGAGGAGATCGGCCCCTCGGGCGAGCAACTCGGCAACTTCCCGCAGGCCTTCACCCACCTCGCCCTGGTCACCGCGGCCATGGCACTGGACGAGGAACTGGCCGAGCAGGACCGCAGGCCCCGTGGCACCGCCCGAAGGCACCCCGCGACCCGCGGCCTCAAGGTGCCCACCGAGAGCGCTCCTGTGAGCCCCGGCAGTGACTGAGCAAGCCGCGCGCCGCCCACCGGCCGGACCACGACAGGCCCTGGCCGCACTGGCCCTCGCCCAGTTCATCTGCAGCTTCGCCGGCTCCAACATGAACGTGATGATCAACGACATCAGCGAGGACCTGGACACCACCGTGCAAGGCGTGCAGGTGGCCATCACCGTCTTCCTGGTGGTGATGGCGGCGCTGATGATCCCCGGCGGCAAGCTGACCGACCGCTACGGCCGCAAGCGCTGCTTCCTCACCGGTCTCGCCGTCTACGCGACCGGCGCCCTGCTGAGCGCCGCGGCACCCAACCTGGGCGTGTTGATCCTGGGCAACTCGATCCTCGAGGGCATCGGCACCGCGCTGCTCATCCCGCCGGTCTACATCCTCACCACGCTCCTCAACCCCGACCGGACCTCACGCGCCCGCGCCTTCGGCGTCATCATGGCGCTCGGCGGCATCGGTGCCGCCGCCGGCCCCCTCATCGGCGGACTGATCACCACCGGCATCAGCTGGCGCGCGGCGTTCGTGTTCCAGGCCCTGGTCATCGCCTTGATCATCCTCCTCAGCCGCCGCCTCGACGATCCGCTGCCGCCGGATCCGACCCGGTCGTTCGACGTCTTCGGCGCGGTCCTGTCAGCGGTGGGGCTCGTCCTCGTCGTCATGGGCATCCTGGCCGCCGACAACACCATCTGGCTCACCGTCGCCCTGCTGCTCCTCGGCGCGGCCGTCCTCGCCTACTTCCTCCACTGGGTCCGCGCCCGGGAAGCGTCCGGCGGAGAGCCACTGCTGTCGGTCAGCCTGTTCCGCGACCGTGTCTCCAACCTCGGACTGATCACCCAGAACCTCCAGTGGCTGATCCTGATGGGCACGTCCTTCACGGCGGCGGCCTACCTCCAGACCGTGCGCCACTACGACGCCATCCGGACCGGGGTCGTGTTCACCGCGGCCACGCTGGGGCTGCTGACCGCGTCCCTGGCCGCCGAACGGCTGGCCGTACGGAGGTCGCAGCGCACCCTCATCATGACCGGCTTCATCGTGTGCGACGCCGGAGTGGCCGCCCTGGTCGCCCTGGTCGCCACGTTCTCCACCGCCTGGGCCTTCGTCCCCGGGCTGCTGCTGATCGGACTCGGCCTGGGCGTCATGCTGACGCCGTCGGTCAACCTCGTGCAGTCGCAGTTCCCGGAGAAGCGGCAGGGCGAGATCTCCGGACTGTCCCGCAGCGTGTCGAACCTCGGATCCTCCTTCGGCACCGCCATCGCCGGCACCATCCTGGTCTCCGGACTGACCACGGGGGCCTACGCGGCCGCCATGATCACCCTGGCCGTCGTCGGACTGGGCGGCCTGGCGGCAGCCATGCGCCTGCCTCGAGGAAGCGAGGCCGGGCCCGTGCCCGCGCCGCCGGCACCGCGAGGCACGGACGTGTACGGCAACAAGGACTGACCTCAGCCCGGCCGCCGGGACTCACGTGCGCCTTCGCCGACGCCGGGAGGCGTCGTCGCGCGCTGCGCGCCAGCGCGAACGGGTGTGCTCCACCACGCCCGCCCACTGCTGACGGACCTCGTGTTCGGAAGGCTGCAGGCCCTGCCGGATCCGGCCCAGCTCGTGCCCCACCTCACGCCCCAGCGCGGCGGACGCGACGAGGACGAACATGACCGCGAAAAGAGCCGACAGCAGCGCGAAGACACTGCCGACCACGCCGTAGCGGTCCGCGTAGGAGTTGAACAGATGCGGCAGGTACAAGCCCGCGCCCCACGAGTAGACGGTGGTGAGCACGGCCCCGGTGACCGCGAACGGGAGCAGCTCGCGCCGGGCGATCCGCTTCGCCGACAGGAGCCAGCCGCTCTCCATGAGGAACAGCGAGGTCACCGCCGCTTCGCACACGTCGGCCGGCAGACCGGCCGCCCAGTCGCCGAGCACCGTGGAGATCCACCCGCTGACCACGGCGTAGGCGCCGAAGGCGAGGATCCACCACAGACCGTTGCGCGAGTTGCGCACGCTGAGCGGCCTGAGTTCCCAGGCCTGCTCGAAGAGCCGCTGAGCGGCGCGCGCGAAGCTCAGCACGGAGATGGTCAGGAAGAGCACACCGAAGACGCCGGTGCTCGCGCCTTCGTTCTGCGCGGGGGAAAAGAGAAGGTTCACGGCGTCGGCGCCGGCGCCGCTGAGGTCGTAGCGCCGGATGATCCGCTCCGCGGCGTCGACGTGGACGATGTTGCCGAGGACGACGCCGGCCAGGAGCGCGAGCGGAACCAGCGCGGTGAAGGCGCTCGACGCCAGGGCCATCGAGCGGTCGAACCCGACGACCCGCTGGAAGCGGTTCAGCACGCGCAGGGCGAAGGCAGGACGCAGCCAGAACGTCAGCGTCCTGCGCAGACGCTCGCGGTCGATCCCGGTCGTGGCCCTGCCCTCCCTGACGTGCGCGCACCCGAAGGCGACGTGAGCCTAAACCGCCGTCCGCCCACGCCCGTGGCCGCCACGAGGACCGGTCAGCCAGACGGACGTCTCCTCGCCGCGCACCGGGCGCGACCCCCCGGCCCGTAACTCGCCCGGGTCACCTGCGCGGGGTGAGGCCCGGTGGCCCCGGTACGCGGAAAGCTGGAGGTGAAGCGCCACGAAGAAGGCCACCGGCTGCCGGCGGGAGAGCGGTACATGCGCTACGAGATCCGCGTCGAGGGACACCTCTCGGAGACACTGGCCAATGTCTTCCCGGAGCTGGACCACGTCGTGATCTCCGACGAGACGGTCCTCTTCGGTCCGGTCGTAGACGAGGCTCACCTCTACGGCCTGCTGGGACGGTGCCAGTCGCTGGGCCTGCGGGTGCTGGAGATGCGGCGGCTGCCCGACTGACGGGGCGGCCCCGGCTCACAGGGCGGTCGCGCGCACACGCCCCGAGGCGACAGCCGCGGCGAGGGCGTCGGCGTCCCGCTCGTTCAGATCCGCGTAGGCCTGGGCGAAGACGGTCAAGGCGCGGTCGAAGCGGTCGCTGCCGCCGAGGTAGGCCGCGATCGCGACGGGATCACCGGAGCGGGCGTGGGCACGGGCCAGCGCTGCCCCGCACAGCTGCGCGAAGAGGCGGAGCAGGGACGGGTCCATGGTGTCCGGCTGGGCGATGCCCTTCCAGTCCCGCAACTGGCGCACGTAGAAGTCCCGGCCGACGCCGTCGAACCCCACCGCGTGGGTCCAGCCGAGGAAGATGTCGCTGGTGGTCTGGATCAGCCGCTGTCCGCTCACCACGCGGCGGCCCTGGTTGTCGTAGGGGGTGGCACCGCTGTAGGCGGCGAGCACGGATTCACCGGCCTCCTTGGCCTGCAGCAGCAGGGGATCGTCGTCCCCCTTGCCGAGCAGGAGCAGGATCCAGCAGCGTGTGCCGACGCTGCCGACCCCGACCACCTTGCGGGCCATGTCGACCAGCCGGTAGCGGCGCAGCAGGAACCGGCGCTCCGAGGACAGCGTCCGCGCGTACCCCTCCACGACACCCCGCAGCTCCTTCTCCTGCCGGTCGTCGGACGGGTCGTCCACGAGGTCCCGAAGCGGGGTGACGAGCGGAGGGTCGGGTGCGATGCGCCTGCCCTCGGCCGTGACCCGGGTGAGTTTGGCGAAGGCCTGGAGCTGAGTGCGGGTGCGGGCCTTCGCGGTCGCCTCGGCGGTGCGGCGCCTGGCCTCCTTGGTCATCGACGAGGCCATGAGGTCCCGCATCCGGTCGGCGTCGTCCTGCGCGTACCAGACGTCCAGGGTCGGCATCGCGGCGAACTCCCGCATACGCGTGCGGTAGGCCCGCACGCACGCGAGGACGGCACTGTCCTGTTCCGCGGTGGAGAACCCGTTGTGCCGGCCGGCGATGGCGAACGAGGCGGCGAGCCGTTTGACGTCCCACTCGAAGGGACCGGTGTGGGTTTCGTCGAAGTCGTTGATGTCGAAGACGAGATGCCGCTCGGGCGAGGCGAGCAGCCGGAAGTTCAGCAGATGCGCGTCGCCGCACAGCTGTACCGTCAGGCCGGTGCTCGGCAGCCGGCCGAGATCCATGGCCATGAGGGCGGCGGCGCCGCGGTAAAAGCGGAACGGGGATTCGAGCATGCGGCCGTAGCGGATGGGGACCAGTTCGGGGACCCTTCGGGCGGACTGTCCCTCCAGCACCTCGACCGGATCGGTGCGCTCCCCGTCCGGCTCGAACCAGCCGTGGCAGGACCGCGGGGCGCGTTTGCGGGCGTCCTTGCCGTACGCCGCCCGGTCGGCTGCCGGCAGCACCGCGTGCGCGGTGATCGGTGTCGTCATGGCCGTTTCTCCGCTTCCCTCTCGGCACCGGCTCGCCCCGGCGCCCCCTCCCCTTGTCTGCTCAGGCCCGTGTGCACGGCATAGGCCAGGATGCGCGCCGCGACGCCCACCAGCATCAGCCCGCCGGCCATCTGGATCATGGTCACCACGCGTGCCGCCTGGGAACGGGCGGTGATGTCTCCGAACCCGACGGTGCTGAACGTCGTCAGCGTGAAGTACAGGGCGTCGGTCTTGGTCAGCGCCTCGCTGAAGGAGCCGGTGACCGAACGCTCCAGCAGGTAGTAGATGCCGGCGAAGAGAACCAGATACAGCGCCACGGTGGCGGCCAGCGCCTCGGTGGCCTTCAGGCGCGGGTGCGGCGAGCGCATGACCGTATGCGCCTCCCAGGCGAACACACCGGCCACGGCCAGCAGGCCGCACGCCAGGAGTGCCGTGGTGCCGGCCCGCCCCTCGGGGTCCAGCGGCAGCAGGTAGTAGGCGGTGACGAGGGCGGCCGCGAGGAGACCCGCCCGCGCGAGCGCGAGAGCCACCGCGGGCCGGCCGGGGTGCGTGGGCACAGCCGGCGGCGAGGTGGTGCCATCCACCTTCGCCGTTTGCTCCCAGGAGCCCGAATCACTCATGGCGCGGCACGTCGTCCCTCCGAAACACCTTGTCCCGTTCCCCGGTCCAGCCCACCGTCACGGAGCCCCGTACGGATCACCCGCGGGGGGTGACCCGGCCCGTGGGGGTCGCGCAGGAGCCTGATCGGAAGAGGACGGTGCGAGCAGCTCGCGCACCGTTTCACCCCAGGTCCGCCGCCGGACCGCGTCAGGCGAGGGAGCAGCCATGACCGTGTCGCGTGCTCCGGCACCACCCACCGGATCCGAGCCCCCGCCCGAGGGGGCGGAAGCCGCCAGGGGTGGGGGCCCGGCCCGGCCCGCCGACGCGACGGACGCCGAACTGGACGCGCGTCTGGCGCAGCTCGGCGGTTCCTGGACCTGGCTGCTGGGTTCGGCGGCGACGACGCTGATTCCGGGCATCCTCGTGCTGGTGTGGCCGGACGAGACCCTGCACGTCCTGGCCGTGCTCATCGGCCTGTATCTGATCGCGACCGGCGTCTTCCGGCTGGTCGCCGCGTTCGCCCGGGAGTACGGGGACCGGCACACCGGCCTGCTGATCGCGGTGCTGTACGTCCTGGCCGGTGTGCTGTGCCTGCGCCACCCGCTGCAGACCATCGCGGCGCTCGCGCTGATCACCGGCGCCCTCTGGCTCGTGACCGGCCTGCTGACCGCCTGGGCGGCCCTCGCGGCCAAGGGCCTCCCGCACCGCGGCTACTTGCTCGGCGTCGCCGCCCTGGCCGTCGTCGCCGGTGTGGTGGTACTGGCCCTGCCCTCGGAGTCCGCCGTCGCCCTGACCCGCCTGCTCGGCCTGTGGCTCGTGCTGCTCGGCGTCGCCGAACTCGGGCTCGCCCTGGCGCTGCGGGCGTCACTGCGCAAGAACCGCTCCGTGACCCCGTCCGGCCCGCCGCCGGCCTGAGGTCCCCCACCTGACCTGAGGTCCCACACCTGAGGAGTCCGACATGGCCCCGAAGATGTCCCCCGCGTCCTCCGACCCGGGTCAGGGAGTCGACGCGCCGGTGGTGCTCAGCTCCGAGGAGCACGCCGACTACAAGCGGCTGCGCCGGGCCGCGGCCGTACGCCACCGAAAGACGCGCTACACCGGTGCGTCCCTGCTGCTCGTGGTCGTCCTCCTGCTCGCCCCGCTGGCCGTCGTCGCGGCCTGGGTGGACGCCACGGTCACCGACACCGGCCGGTACGTCCAGACCGTCGCCCCGCTGGCCAAGGAACCGGCGATCCAGAAGACCGTCACCGACAAGCTGACCGCCCGCGTCGTGGCGAACGTCGACGTCGAAGCGGTGACGGCGTCCCTGAGCAAGGTGCTGGCGGACAACGGGGCGCCACCGGCCGTCGTCGACAAGTCCACCGCCCTGGCCGGCCCCCTGCGCAGCGCGCTGACGAACGCCGTGCACGGCATCGTGAACCGGGTGATCACCGGCGACGTCTTCCAGCAGGCGTGGGAGGGCGCCAACCGGCGCGCACACGCGGGAGTCGTGGGCATGCTCACCGGGGACGAGAGCCGGGCGGTACGGGCCCAGGGCGACAAAATCACGCTGGACCTCGGCACCGTGGTCGACCAGGTGAAACAGCGGCTCGTCGACCAGGGCTTCGAGAAGGCCGACGCCATCCCGGCCCCCGACCGCCAGATCACCCTGTTCGAGACCGCCAAACTGTCCAAGGCGCAGGACGCCATGCGGTTGCTCGACATCATGGGTGCCTGGCTCCCGGTGATCACCATAGTCCTGGCCGCCCTGGTCGTGTGGATCGCTCCCGCACACCGGATGATGCTGCTGATCACGGCCTGCGGTGTCGGCATCATGATGATCGTTCTGCTCGTCGGGCTGGCCGTCGTGCGCCGCGTCTACCTCGACTCCGTGCCGGCCACCGCACTGCCCCCCGATGCCGCGGCAGTCGTCTACGACACGTTCGTCCGCTTCCTGCGCAGCAGCACCCGCACCCTGCTGATCGTCGCCGTCATCACCGCCCTGGCCGCCTATCTGTACGGCCCGAGCAGGGTGGCGCGCGGCGTGCGCTCCCTGGCGGGGCGCGGTACCGGAGCGGCCGGACGCGCGCTGCGCGACGCCGGGATGAACACCGGCACGACCGGCCGGTGGCTGGACGGCCACCGTTCGTGGACCACGGGCGTCGTCATCGGGCTGGGGGCTCTGGCACTCCTCCTGTGGAACTACCCCACGGTCGGGGTGGTGGTCCTGGTCGTCGGCCTGGTCGTCGTCGTCCTCGCGGTTCTCGCCGTGCTGGCCGCCGCGACGAGCCGACCCGCGCCCGAGGGGCCCGAGGCTGCCGCCCCCGATCCCGGCCGGGCCGCTCCCTGACCTCCGCCCCCGGACTTCACCCGCGCCGGGTGAGGTCCGGGGGCGTTCGCCGTGTGCACGCTGAGACCAGCCGGGGACGGCGGCAGCAGGCCCGCCCGGAACCGAGAAGAGAGATGAGCACCCCATGGAACTGGCCTACGACTACCCCCTCCTGAGCATGTTCTGGACCATGCTGTGGTTCTTCCTGTGGATCATGTGGTTCGTCCTGCTCTTTCGGATCATCGGCGACATCTTCCGCGACGACGAACTGAGCGGCTGGGGCAAGACCGGCTGGATGATCTTCGTCATCGTGCTGCCCTTCCTCGGCGTCTTCGTGTACGTCATCGCGCGCGGCAAGAGCATGGGGCGCCGCGAGATCGCCCATGCCCGCGCCCAGCAGGCGGAGTTCGACGCGTACATCAAGAAGGCGGCGGGCGAAGGCGGCCGCCCCACGAGCGCCGACGAACTCGTCAAGCTGTCCGACATGCGCGCCCGCGGAGACATCACCGAAGAGGAGTTCCGCCGGGCCAAGGACCTCGTGCTGAGCGAGACCGGTACCCGGGCCGGCTCCGGCGCCACCGGCGCCACCACCGCATCGACACCCCGCTGAGCACGGACCAGGAAACGAGGCACCAAGATGACCGCCACCCACGCGCCCCGGGCCGCGCACTCCACGAAGTTCGCATGGGCCGCCGGCCTGATGACCTTCGCCGCCGTCATGCTCACGCTGGTGGGAATCCTCGACATCTTCCGCGGCATCATGGGGATCGCCGAGGACGACGTGTTCCTCACCACGCGCAACTACGTCTTCCAGTTCGACCTCACCGGCTGGGGCTGGCTCCATCTCGCCCTGGGCGTGGTAGCCGTGATCGTCAGCATCGGGCTGTTCCAGGCGGCGACATGGGCGAGGGTCCTCGGCGTGGCCATCGCCGGGCTCGTCATCATCGCCAACTTCCTCTCGCTGCCGTACTACCCGGTGTGGTCCGTCATCATGATCGCGATGTCCGGGTTCATCATCTGGGCCCTGTGCGTCGCCCGTAAGGAGGACTTCGGCGATCCCTTCGACACCGTGCCACGTGGCGACAGGTGAGCCGCGGCCGGGCGCTCCGCGCACCGGCCCGGCCCCCGGCTGAAGAGGCATCTCCGGTGAAGCGCCCCGACCAGGGAGCGGTGCCGGCGGGTGGGGCCGCTCGTGCGGCCCC
>NZ_JBEZWX010000052.1:0-40569 GCF_040637635.1 Streptomyces sp. NPDC028635
GCCCGGCACTGACGTACCCCGTCGGGGGGGGGGGCCCCCGGGGGCCGGGTTCCCGGGCGGCGGGCCCCGCGCCGCGGCGGGTGGCAGGGGGTTGGGTTGGGGGGGGCGGCCGCGGCCCCCCCACCGGCCCGCGCCCTGTGCTTACGCGCCGCTCGCCTTGAGCATCTCTTCGCGCTCCACGATCTTCACGCGCTCACGGCCCTGAGGTGCGCCCAGTGCCTTCTCGGCCGCGTCCAGGGCGTACCAGCCGTCCCAGGTGGTGAAGCGGACGTTCCGCTCGGCGAGGAAGGCGTCGACCGCTTCCGGGGTGGGCGAGGCCGGCGTCTGCAGACGGCCGTTCGCGTGGTCGTCCAGCAGGTTGGCCACCGTCTCGTTGGCGTCGCCCTTGGTGTGGCCGATGAGGCCGATCGGGCCGCGCCGGATCCAGCCGGTGACGTACACCGACTGCAGGTGGGTGCCGCCCTCCTCGATGACCCGGCCGCCCTCGTCGGGCACCGTGCCGCTGTCCAGGTCCCAGGGCAGCTTGGGGAGTTTGTCGGAGAGGTAGCCCACCGCGCGGTAGACCGCCGTCACGTCCCAGTCGGTGAACTTGCCCGTGCCGCGCACGTTGCCGGTGCCGTCCAGCTCGGTGCGCTCGGTGCGCAGGCCGGCCACCTTGCCGTCCTCGCCGAGGATCTCGGTGGGCGACTCGAAGAAGTGCAGGAACAACTTGTGCGGGCGGTCGCCGGTGTCGCGGATCGCCCAGTTCTCCAGGGTCTTGGCGACCATGTCGGCCTGCTTGTTGCCGCGCCGGGTGGCGATCGAGCCCTCGTCGTAGTCGATGTCCTCGGGGTCGACGATGACTTCGATGTTCGGCGAGTGGTCCAGCTCCCGCAGCTCCATCGGGCTGAACTTCGCCTGTGCCGGGCCACGGCGGCCGAACACGTGGATCTCGACGGCCTTGTTGGCCTTCAGACCGTCGTGGACGTTCGCCGGTATCTCCGTGGGCAGCAGTTCGTCCGCCGTCTTGGCGAGGATGCGCGCCACGTCGAGGGCCACGTTGCCCACGCCGAGCACCGCGACCTTCTCGGCCTCCAGCGGCCAGGTGCGCGGCACGTCCGGGTGGCCGTCGTACCAGGAGACGAAGTCGGCGGCGCCGTAGGAGCCGTCGAGCTCGATGCCCGGGATCGGCAGCGCGCGGTCGGCCGTGGCGCCGGTCGCGAAGATCACCCCGTCGTAGAAGGCGCGCAGGTCGTCCAGGGAGATGTCGGTCGGGTAGTCGACGTTGCCGAAGAGGCGGATCTGCGGCTTGTCCAGCACCTGGTGCAGGGCCGTGATGATGCCCTTGATCCGCGGGTGGTCGGGGGCGACGCCGTAGCGGATCAGACCGAACGGCGCGGGCATGCGCTCGAAGATGTCGATGGACACGCCGGGCTCGGCGGCCACCTCGGACTTGAGGAGCGCGTCGGCGGCGTAGATCCCGGCGGGGCCGGAACCGACGATGGCGACCCGCAGGGGGCGAGGCATGACGGGTTTCCCTTCGAGCGGCGAATGATCGACTCGACGGGAAGCCTAAACTAAGGCATGCCTAAGTCGGTACACGGGTCCGCCCTATGACCTCATAAGCGGACCTTATGAGAAGTCAAAGGCCCGCTTGATGGGTCAGGGCAGCGGCTGCTCCGCCCAGATGATCTTGCCGTGCTGGGTGTAGCGCGTGCCCCAGCGCTCCGTCAGCTGCGCCACCAGGAACAGACCGCGTCCGCCCTCGTCGGACAGGGCCGCGTAGCGCAGGTGCGGCGAGGTGTTGCTGCCGTCGAAGACCTCGCAGATCAGACTGCGGTCGCGCAGCAGCCGCACCCGCACCGGGGCGCTGCCGTACCGGATCGCGTTGGTGACCAGCTCGCTGAGGATCAGCTCCGTGGTGAACTCCAGCTCCTCCAGACCCCACTCCGCCAGCTGCCGGGTGACGAACGCGCGCACCTCCTTGACCGCGGACGGCTCCATCGGCACCTCCCGCTCGGCGACCCGGCCGGGGCCGAGCGCCCGGGTACGCGCCACGAGCAGCGCGATGTCGTCAGCCTGCCGGGCCGGCAGCAGCGCGTCCAGGACCGCCCGGCAGGTGTCCTCCGGCGACGTACCGGCCCCGGCCAGCGCCCCGCGCAGCAGTTCCAGACCGCTGTCGATGTCCCGCTCCCGGTCCTCCACCAGCCCGTCGGTGTACAGCACGAGCCGGCTGCCCTCCGCCATGTCCAGTTCCACCGCCTCGAACGGCAGGCCGCCGAGCCCCAGCGGGGGACCGGCCGGGACCTCGGCGAACACCACGCTGCCGTCCGGGCGGATCACCGCAGGCGGCGGATGCCCGGCCCGCGCCACGGTGCAGCGCCGCGCCACCGGGTCGTACACCGCGTACAGACAGGTCGCGCCCGTCACGGGAGCCGCGCCGCCGTCCCCCGCCTCGTCCTGGTCGATCCGCCCCACCAGCTCGTCCAGCAGCGTCAGCAGCTCGTCCGGCGCCAGGTCCAGCGAGGAGAAGTTGTGCACCGCGGTCCGCAGCCGGCCCATGGTCGCCGCGGCGTGCAGCCCGTGCCCGACCACGTCCCCCACGACCAGGGCCACCCGGGCCCCCGACAGCGGCAGGACGTCGAACCAGTCCCCGCCCACCCCGGCCTGGGCCGGCAGATACCGGTACGCGATGTCCAGCGCGTTCTGCGCCGGCAGAGTGCGCGGCAGCAGGCTGCGCTGCAGCGTCACCGCGAGGCCGTGCTCGCGGGTGTAGCGGCGCGCGTTGTCGATGGCCACCGCCGCCCGCGTGACCAGCTCCTCCGCCAGCGCCAGCTCCTCCTCGTCGAACGGCTCGGGCCGCTCGGCGCGCCAGAAGGTCACCACGCCCAGCACCCGGCCGCCCGCCCGCACCGGCACGGTGATCAGCGAGTGGATGCCGTACTCCACGACCAGCGCCGAACGCTCCAGGTCCTGCGCCTGCCAGCCCGCCGCCCCGGCCAGGCTCGGCTCGCTGACCGCCCGGCCCGTCCGCAGGCTCACCCCGTGCGGCGAGGAGTCCACGAACCGCAGCTGGTGGCCCTGCGGAAACAGCGGCGTGTCCGCGCGGACCCCGCTGACCGCCGTCCGGCGCAGCGCGCCGCCCGGCTCCGGGTCCTCCCCGGACAGGACGGCGTCGAAGAGGTCCACGGTGACGAAGTCGGCGAACCGCGGCACGGCCAGCTCGGCCAGCTCCTTCGCCGTGCCGGTCACGTCCAGGCTGGTGCCGATGCCCACGCCGGCGGCGTACAGCAGGTCGAGGCGCTCGCGGGCCGCCTCCGCCCGGCCCAGCAGGGCCCGCAGCTCGGTCGAGTCGCGCAGGGTGGCCACGCTGCCGGGCGGGCCGCCCTCCAGGTCGGTGGGCCGCTGGTTGATCGCCAGCAGCCGGTCGCCGACCAGGTGCACCTCGTCGGTCGCGACGCGGCCCGAGGACAGCAGTTCGGCGGTGTCCGCGTCCAGGCCCAGGTCCAGCACGTGCCGCCGCTCCGCGTCGGCCGGCAGGTCCAGCAGGCGGTGCGCCTCGTCGTTGGCGAGCAGCAGGTCGCCCTCGCCGCCCACGATGAGCACGCCCTCGCGCACCGAGTGCAGCACCGCGTCGTGGTGCTCGTACATGCGCGTCATCTCGCGCGGGCCGAGGCCGTGCGTCTGGCGCAGCAGCCGCCGGCTCACCAGGGCCGTGCCGCCGGTGGCCAGGGCCAGGCCGGTGGCCGCGGCGGCCAGCACCAGCGGCAGCTGGCGGTCCGCCGCGCCGCCCACGTGCGCGGTCGTGATGCCCGCCGACACCAGCCCGACCACCTTCCCGTCGGGCGCCTTCACCGGCACCACGGCCTGCACCAGCCGGCCTATCGTGCCGTTGACCTCCTCGACCACGGTGCCCCCGGCGAGGGCGGGGCCGATGGTCCCGACGAACTTCTTGCCGATCCGGTCCGGCTTGGGATGGGTGTAGCGGATGCCCTTGGTGTCGGTGACGACGATGAAGTCCACGCCGGCGGCGACGCGGGCCGCCTCGGCGCTCGGCTGCAGCAGCGCCGTGGGGTCGGGAGTGCTGAGGGCCGCCCGCGTGCCGGGCGCGTTTGCGAAGGTCTCGGCGACCGCGAGGGAGCGGTTGCGTGCCTCCTGCGTGGTGTCGTTGCGGACCTGCAGCAGCAGCGCGACCACGGCGGCGACGACGAGCAGCAGCACGATGACGACGTTGAGGACGAACACCTGCCCGGCCAGGCTGCGGCCGCCGAGCCGGGCGCGCAGGCCCGCCGCCGGCTCGCGGCGCGTGCGGCCCGGCCCCTGGCGCCGCGCGGCGGGCGCCGCTGCCGTCCGCCGCGGGCGCGCACCGTCCGTACGGGGCACGCCGTCATGGCCGTGCGGTTCACGCCGGCTGCCGGGACGCCGGGGCGAGCGGGTCCCGGATCGACCCAGAAGTCGGACCATGTGCCCATGTCTACACTGCCGCGCCGCGTGAGGCGAGGGGCGTCACACCGTGGCAGCGGCCCGTGGGGTGGCCGGGACCGCACCGTCGCGGTACGGCGGACCGGTCGGCGACGTGCGCGCGCCGCGCGGCTCGGTCGGGTCGCGGTGCCGATCCCCGGCCGGGGGGCGTGGGACAGCGGGGCGGCGGTAGGGCCTCGGGCCGCGTAGAGGGGGCGGCCCGAGCAGCGCGGTGCAGGGCGTCGGCGGATGCGCATGAGCCCGGGGCCAGGGCCGTCGGAGGCGGTGCCCCGTCGGGCCACCGGAGCCGCCCGCGCCGGCTCGACGACGACGGGCGCCTGCCGCGGCCGTCGCGGCAGCGTCGGCCCCGTGACGCCGCGGCGGGTGGGGGCCGGCGCCGTCCGGGGTGCGGTCGCCGTCCAAGGTGCGGTCCGGGGTGCCGTCAGCCGTCGGCCGTCGGCCGTCAGCGGTCAGCGGTCAGCCGTCCGGTCTGCCGTCTGCCGTCTGCCGTCTGCCGTCAGCCGTCCGTCGTCAGGCGTCAGCCGCTGCCCCCGGTGTGAGTGCCGCCAGCAGGAGGGCGATGTCGTCGGGGCGGTCCGCGGCGTGGCGGGCCGTCGCGGTGAGGCGGTCGGCCACGTCCGCGAGGGACCGGCAGCCCGGGTCCCGGCCCGGCGCGCCCGCCCGGGACAGGGCGAGCCGCAGCGCCGTGATGCCGTCGTCGATGTCGGAGCCCGGGCGCTCGACCAGCCCGTCCGTGTACAGCGCGAGCACCGCGCCCGGCGTCATCCGCAGCTCGGACACCGGGTAGCGGGCGGCCGGGTCCACGCCGAGGACCACACCGCCGGGCAGGTCCACGGCCTGGGTGCGGCCGTCCGGCTCCCGCAGCAGGGGCGGCGGATGCCCGGCGCGCACCACCCGCGCCACCCCGCTGACCGGGTCGAGCCGGACGTAGCAGCAGCTGGCGAACTGGCCGGGATCGAGGTCGATGAGCAGCCGGTTGGTGCCGCCGAGCACCTCCTCCGGCGGCCGGTCACTCAGCGCGAACGCCCGTACCGCGCTGCGCAGCTGCCCCATCGTGGCCGCCGCCTGCACCCCGTGCCCCTGCACGTCCCCGATCACCAGCGCCAGCCCGTCCCCGGACGGCACCACGTCGTACCAGTCGCCGCCCACGTCCATCCCCTCGGTGCCCGGCAGGTACCGCCCCGCGGTCGCCACCCGGGGGTGCGCCGGCAGGCGGCGGGGGAGCAGGGCCTGCTGCAGCCCGTGCGCCAGGGCGGCCTCGGTGTCGTAGCGCTGGGCCTTCTCCATCACATGGGCGATCAGGCCGGCGAGCGCGGTCAGGACCGTGCGCTCCTCGGTGCTGAAGCTGCGCGAGCGGTCGAAGCCGAGGATGCACGAGCCGACCGGACGGCCGGAGGCGATCAGCGGCAGGAACGCGCGGGAGCCCTCGGTGGCGTCCAGCGGGATGCCCGGGTATGCGTCCTCGAGCTGCCGCATGGACTCGAAGAACAGCGGACGGCCCGTCACCAGCGTCTCGACCCCCGGCAGCCGCGCGTCGAGCGCCACCCCCTCGAACGGCGTGAGGAAGCCCTCGGGGAAACCGGTCTCCCAGGCCAGGTACAGGTGCCGTTCCTGGAGCAGGTAGATCGCCAGCCGGCGACCGCCGAACGCGGGCAGCAGCTCCTGCACGACCACCGCCGACACCTGGCGCGCCGTGACCGCCTCCGACAGGGCGATGGCCAGCGCGATCGGACGGTACTGGGGAGGTGCGGCGGCCGTGGCGGCACGGGATGTGCCGTCGGCGGTCGGCGGCGGGAACTCCGGCACCCGGTTGGCGGGGGCGACCGTGCACGTCAGGATGTGCGTACCGGGGTGCACGGACACCGCGAGCCAGTCGCCCTCGTAGGACTGCCGCGCGTGTGCGGGCGGCCGCCGGACCTGGAAGTGCACCGGTTCGAGGGACAGCAGGGCATGACGCAGCTGGTCCTCGCAGCCGGGCTGGTCCAGCCATGGCACGGCCTCCCACAGCGGGCGGCCGAGGAGCCCGTCGCCCTGCGCCCCCAGCAGCTGGGCGGCGCGCGGATTGGCGTAGCCGATCACCCCCAGCCGGTCCAGGCAGAACACTCCCTGCGGCAGCAGATCGGCCGGCGCACCGGACCCCGGGTCGAGGACGACGCCGTCCACCGTCGGTGCCCGTCCGCCGTCCGCCGTCCGCGGCGCCCACAGCAGCACCAGCCGCTGCGCCCCGTCCGCGCCGCGCACCGGCACCGGCAGCGGCGGAGGCCGGCCCTCGGCCGCCTCCCGCAGCAGGGCGGGCAGCTCCGGAGCGACCGATCGCAGCGCGTCGAGGGTGCCCGGGACCGGGCCGGCCGGCGTCCCGAGCAGGGCCTGCGCCGGGCCGTCGGCGGTGAGGCGGTCGGCCACCGGATCCCAGGACAGGCACCCGACGCGCCCGCCGGCCGGACCCGGCCCCGGCGGTCGCACGTTCAGCGGAGCCGCGTCCCAGGTGACGTCCGGGCCGGTGGCCGCCCGGCCGTCCAGCGCCGTGGCCAAGCGGCCGGCCAGCTCCTCCAGGGCCTGCCGCTGCGGCACCAGCTCGGCGCTGTCCGCCACGGACGGGCCCAGCACGGCCAGCACACCGAACGCCCGCCCGCCCTGGACGATCGGCACGCACAGCGAACCGAAGGGGAACGGCAGCCCCGCCGCGAACTGCGGATAGCGGCGCATCGTCTCGGCCGGATTCGCCAGCGTCACCGGCACACCCAGCCGGTAGGCGTCGGTCACCGGGAACGGCCACTCGACCTGCAACCGCCACCACGGCCTGAACAACGCCCCGGGCAGCCCGCACAGCACGGCCAGCCGCAGCAGCCCGGGCTCGGACGAGCGCAGATACACGGCCGCGACCCGGCCGTCGGCCGCACGCGCCGCCTGCGACACGGCGTCGGTCAGCAGCGCGGCCGACCATCCCGGCGGCCGCTGTCCGTCCCCGGCGCTCCCAGTCATGGCCCTACCTCGTCGGTGCGCCGCCGTGCGGGCGACACAGCAAGAAGACACAGCAAGAATGCGCCTTCCGGAGGGTGGGCCGCATCCGCGCGACGGCGCACGCGCGGCTCACCCGCTACGGAGGGGGCGCGCGGCCCGCCACCGGGCACCGGTGGAGTGACGAACATCCCTCTGCCGCCCTGCCGGGTTTGCGTCTGCCACGAGCGAGCAGGCGATCTTGCGATCGTGACCGTCCCCAGGAGTCCGCGGGAGTCCGCGGGTCTGCAGGAGTCCGCAGGAAGGGAGTCCCCATGGTGCCCGGCGTGTCCGACACCTTCGAGGAAGCCGCCGATCCGGAGGCCGAACGCCGGCACCGCGCACTGTTCCGCGCGGCGAGACGGCGCCGCAACCCGCCGTTGCGCCGCACCGACATCACGGTGACCGACGAGCAGGCCGTGCAGCGCGCGGTGAAGGCGGCCTCGCTCGGCAACGCCATGGAATGGTTCGACTTCGGCATCTACAGCTATCTCGCGGTCACCCTCGGGCATGTGTTCTTCCCGTCCGGGAACGACACGGTCCAGCTGCTGTCGTCGTTCGCCACCTTCGCGGTGTCCTTCCTGGTACGACCGCTCGGCGGCATGGTGTTCGGACCGCTCGGCGACCGGATCGGCCGCAAGAAGGTGCTCGCCCTCACCATGATCATGATGGCGGTCGGCACCTTCGCGATCGGACTGATCCCCTCCTACGCCGTGATCGGCTTCTGGGCGCCGGCGCTGCTGATCCTCTTCCGCCTCGTGCAGGGCTTCTCCACGGGCGGCGAGTACGGCGGCGCGTCCACCTTCATCGCCGAGTACGCGCCCGACCGGCGGCGCGGCTTCTTCGGCAGCTTCCTGGAGCTCGGCACTCTCGCCGGATACGTCGGCGCGGCCGGCCTGGTGACGGTGCTGACGGCGTGGCTCGGCGACACCGGCATGCAGGACTGGGGCTGGCGGGTGCCGTTCCTGGTGGCCGGCCCGATCGGGCTCGTCGGCCTCTATCTGCGGCTGCGGCTGGACGAGACGCCGGCCTTCCGCAAGCTGGAGGACGACTCCGTGCACCGGGCGTCCGAGGCGGCGTCCGGCGTGGAGACGAGCGCGCGCGGCGACCTGGCGAAGATCTTCCGGGAGCACTGGCGGACGCTGATCCTGTGCGTCTGCCTGGTCGGCGCCTACAACATCGCCGACTACATGCTGCTGTCGTACATGCCGACCTATCTGTCGGACGAGATGGGTTATTCCGAGGCGCACGGTCTGCTGATCCTCATCGGCGCCATGGTGGTGCTGATGCTGCTGATCAACCAGGTCGGCCGGCTGTCCGACCGGGTGGGCCGCAAGCCGCTGCTGATGGCGGGCATGCTGGGCTTCCTGGTGCTGTCGGTGCCCGCGTTCCTGCTGGTCGGTCAGGGCAGCCTGGTGGCGGTCTCGGCGGGCATGCTGATGCTCGGGCTGTCCCTGGTGTGCCTGCTCGGCACGATGTCCGCGGCGCTGCCCGCGCTGTTCCCGACCCAGGTGCGCTACGGCTCGCTGTCCATCGGCTACAACCTCTCCGCCTCCCTCTTCGGCGGGACGACTCCCCTCGTCATCACGGCCCTGATCTCGGCCACCGGCAGCGAGCTGATGCCCGCGTACTACGCCATGGCCGCCGCGCTCGTCGGTGTCATCGCCGTGGCGTGCATGAAGGAGACGGCCCGCCGCCCCCTCGACGGCTCCCCGCCGTCGGTGGAGACGCACGAGGAGGCGGCCCGCTTGGTGGAGGAACAGGCACCGGCACCGCGCTTCTGACGGCCTGATGCCTGATGGTCTGTCGGGGGTGGCCTGACAGCCTGTCGGGGTGACCTGATGGTCTGCCGGCCCGTCGGCCGGTGTCGAGCGACAACGGGGTGGCCCCGAACCGGGGCCACCCCGTTCCCGTCCCCACCGGTGTCCCCGACGGCCCCATGCGTCCGCCGCGTCGGGGTAACCGGCCGCCATGGGTGAGATTCTCGTGGGAACGTGCTCGTGGACCGATCGGGCACTGGTCGGCAGCGGCTGGTACCCGGCCGGGCGGCGGGACCCCGAGGGGCGGCTGCAGTACTACGCCGAGCAGTTCCCCGTCGTCGAGGTCGACGCGACCTACTACGCCCTGCCCTCCGCGCGCAACAGCCGCCTGTGGGCGGAGCGCACACCCGACGGGTTCGTCTTCGACGTCAAGGCCTTCTCCCTGCTCACCGGGCACCCCACCCGGCCCGCTGCCCTGCCGGACGGCCTGCCGGCGGACAGCAGGGACGCGGCCGTACTGGACGCGGTGTGGGACCGCTTCACCGACGCGCTCGCGCCGCTGCGCGAGGCCGGCCGCCTCGGCACGCTGCTCTTCCAGTTCCCGCCCTGGCTGAAGCCGGGCGCCCGCGCCGAGGAGGTCCTCGCCGACTGCGCCGCACGGACCGCCGGCTGGCCCGTCGCGGTCGAGTTCCGCCACCCGCAGTGGTGGAGCGGCGAACGGTACGACCGGACAGGGGCCTTGCTGCGACGTCACGGGTTCGCCGCGGTCGGCGTCGACATGGCGCAGGGGCTGCCGGCCTCCGTCCCGCCCGTCACCCCGGTGACCTCACCGGAGCTGTCCGTCGTCCGCTTCCACGGCCGCAGCCCCGCATGGGGGACCGGCAGCAAGGAGGACCGCTTCCGCCACGCCTACACCGACGCCGAACTGAAGGAGTGGGTGCCGCGGCTGCGGGCCCTGGCCGGCGACACCGACCGGCTCCATGTGCTGTTCAACAACTGCTGCGGTACGGCCGCCGTCGACGCCGCCGCCCGCATGCGGGACCTGCTGGACGTGTGAACGCCCGGGACGGCCGTGCCCGCCGGTGGTTCAGTCCCGCTGCGCGGCGATGAACTCCCGGTACCACCGGTAGCTGTCCTTGGGCGTGCGCCGCTGCGTGTCGTAGTCGACCCGCACGATGCCGAACCGCTTGCCGTAGCCGTGCGCCCACTCGAAGTTGTCCAGCAGGGACCACACGTAGTAGCCACGCACGTCCACGCCCGCGTCGATCGCGGCCCGCAGCGCGCCGAGATGGTCACGCAGATAGGCCACCCGGTCGGTGTCGTGCACCGCGCCGTCGGCGCCCGGCTCGTCGTGCTCGGCGGAGCCGTTCTCCGTGATGTGCACCGGCGGCAGCGCCGCGCCGTAACGCTCCCGGAGGTCCACCAGCAGGTCGGTGAAGGTGTCCGGGGCGACCGGCCAGTCCATCGCCGTGTGCCGCGCGCCGTCCAACCGCACCTCCGCGTACCGGTTGTCCGTCGCCACCCGCCGGGCGGGATCCGCCTCCCTGTAGGGGGCGTCGGCGACCACGATCGGCCGGTAGTAGTTGATGCCGAGGAAGTCCAGCGGCTGCCCGATCAGCTCCAGGTCACCGTCGCGGCGGAAGTCCTGACCGGTGATCAGCTCACCCCACGTCTCCTCCTCGCTCAGCGGGTAGCGGCCCGCGAACAGCGGCTCGGTCCACACCAGGTTGTGCTGGGTGTCCGCGCGCAGCACCGCGGCCCGGTCGGCGGGGGAGCCGGGGGAGGCCGGCAGGTTGCGGTCCAGGTTGAGCGTGATGCCCGCCTCGCGCACCCCGGCCGCCCGCAGCGCCTGTACGGCCAGCCCGTGGCCGACCAGCAGATGGTGGGCGGCGGCCAGCGCGCCGCGGCCCTCCCGGGCGCCGGGCGCGTGACGGCCGACCGCGTAGCCGAGGAACGCGCTGCACCACGGTTCGTTGAGGGTGATCCAGCGCGGCACCCGGTCGCCGAGGCGTTCGGCGACGGCCGCCGTGTACGCGGCGAAGTGCTCCGCGGTCGCGCGCACCCGCCAGCCTCCCCGGTCCTCCAGCGCCTGCGGCAGATCCCAGTGGTAGAGGGTGGCCGCCGGCTCGATCCCCGCCGCGAGCAACTCGTCGACCAGGCGGTCGTAGAAGTCCAGTCCCTTGGGGTTCACCGGGCCCGAGCCGTCCGGCACGATCCGCGGCCAGGCGATCGAGAACCGGTAGGAGTCCACGCCCAGGCCGCGCAGCAGCGCCACGTCCTCGGCGTAGCGGTGGTAGTGGTCGCAGGCGACGTCGCCGGTGTCGCCGTTCGTGACCCGGCCGGGGGTGTGGCTGTAGGTGTCCCAGATGGAAGGGCCACGGCCGTCCTCGTGGGCGGCGCCCTCGATCTGGTACGAGGCGGTCGCGGCACCGAGGACGAAGCCGGGCGGGAAACGGGGGAAGTCGGTCATGGGGGCGGCCTTCGCGGTCACTTGACGGAACCGCCGGTGATCCCGGCGGCGATGTACTTCTGGGCGAGGACGAGCAGGATCGCGGCGGGGACCGCGGACAGCACGGAGGCGGCCATCACCGAGCCCCAGTCGCCGACGTGCGCGCCGATGTACTGGTAGATGCCGAGCGTGACGGGCTTGACCTCGTCGGTGGTATTCAGCGTGAGCGCGAACATGAAGTCGCTCCAGGAGAACAGGAACGCGAACAGCCCCGAGGTGATCAGCGCGTTGCGGCTCATCGGCAGCACCACCTGCACGAACGTCCGCAGCCGGCCGGCCCCGTCCAGCTGCGCGGCCTCGACGACCTCGCCCGGCAGGGACACCATGAACGAGCGCATCAGCACGATGGAGAACGGGATGCCGAGCGAGGCGTCCGCCAGCATCAGGCCGGCGTAGGAGTTGACCAGGCCCAGGTCGACATAGGTGTTGTATAGGGCGTTGGCGATGACGATCCCCGGCACCATCTGGGTGATCAGCGTGCCGAACACGATCCCGCGGCTGCCGCGCAGCCGGAACCGGGCGAGCCCGTAGGCGGCCGGCGCGGCGACGGCCAGGCAGATCACGACGGCGCCCAGGGACACCACCAGGGAGGTCAGCAGGTGCCCGCCCTGGTCGCCGAGCGCCTTGGAGAAGCCGGACAGGTCGGGGCCGTGCGGCACCGGATCCACCTCCAGCAGGCCGGCCTTCGGCTGGAGCGCGGTGTTGAGCATCCAGTACAGGGGGAACAGCATCACGCACAGCACCAGCACGCCCACGGCGGTGGAGCCCCAGTTGCGCTTCGCGGTGCGCGGCTGCGCGGCGGTTGCGGTGGCCATCGTCTCGTCACTTCCCCTCGGTGCGGTTGGCCCGCAGGTAGAACACCGCGAACACCGCGGAGATCAGGATCAGCACGTTGCCGACCACCGCGCCCGCACCGAAGTCCAGCTGTACGAAGGAGTTCTGGTAGGTGAGCGTGCCCAGGGTCTGCGTTGCGTCGGCGGGGCCACCGTCGGTCAGGGCGAGGATCAGGTCGAGGATCTTGACCGTCGACATGAAACCCAGCACCAGGACGACGGTGATGACCGGCTTGAGCATCGGCCATGTGAGGGACCGGAACGTCCGCCATGCCGACGCTCCGTCAAGAGAAGCGGCCTCGTACAGCTCCCCGGGGATCTCCTGCAGACCGCCGTACAGGATGACCATGTTGAACGGGATGCCGATCCAGATGTTGACGACGATGACCGATAGCAGGGCCATGTGCGGACTGGTCAACCATGGAGTGTGGCCGTCGAGACCGATCGTGTCCAGGAAGGTGTTCAACACCCCTGTGTCCTGGTCGAGAATGCGCCGCCACACGATGCCGGAGACCACCATGGGCACCAGCCACGGCAACAGGATCAACGACCGCAGTACACCGTTGAGCGGGAAGCGCCGGTTGAAGAAGACGGCCAGGGCGAGACCGATGCCGAACTGCCCGAGCAGCGAGCCGGCCGTGAAAACCAGCGTGTGCCACAGCGCCTTCCCGAACAATGCGTCCTGGAAGACGTGCGACCAGTTGTCGGCACCGCTGAAGGGAGCCTCACCGGTGAAGAACGTCTTCGGTGTGTAGTGCTGGAAGCTCATCACGACGTTGCGCACGAGCGGGTAGCCGAAGAACAGCAGCATGAAGACGACGGCGGGGGCGACGAACCCCCACTGGGCGAGCCGGTGCCGCAGCCGGCGTGAAATCGGCGCGGGGGTCTCGGGACGGGCCGCGGAGGGCGCCGGGGCCGTGACGGTGGACGTGGTCATGGGTCGCGTACCTCAGTTCCCGCTCGTGGCCCGCTGCTGGGCGCGCTTCAGGGCGGACTCGCTGGACTGCCCGGTCAGGGCGGACTGGAAGGCGCTCTGCAGGGCCAGTGACACGCCCGACCAGCCGGCGCCGAGCTTGGCGGTCCGCGAGCGGGCCTGGGCGACCTGGTCGGCGAGCGCGTCCAGCTCCGGCACCCGTGTGCGCCACACGGCGGCGGCCCTGGCGTCGGCGGGGACCATCCAGCTGTTGAGCGCGTAGGTGAGCTGCTCCTTCTCGCTCGACAGGCAGGCGACCACGCGCCCGGCCGTCTTCTCCCGGGCCGTGTCACCGGTGTTCGGCACGGTCAGCACCGCGCCTCCGAGCGGGCCCACGGACTTCTCCCCGGCCTTCGGCACGGGGATCCGCGCGATGCCCCAGTGCAGCGACTTCTTGGTGTTGAGCGTCTCGACCTGCCAGGGGCCGTTGATCATCATCGCGGCGTTGCCGGCCATGAACTGGTCGTTGACGTCCGCCTGGGTCCAGCCGACCGTCGACTTCGACAGCGAGCCGTCCTTCAGCAGTGCCTTCCAGTAGTCCAGGGCCTGAACGACCCGCGGCCCGTCCAGCCGGGTCTCGTCGCCGCCGTTGGACCACATGAACGGCGTGAACTGGAAGACGCCGTCCTCCGCGCCGCCCGCGCTCAGGGCGATGCCGTAGCGCTTGCCGGCGGTGAGCTTCTTCGCCGTGGCGCGCAGCTCGTCCCAGGTGGCGGGCACCTTCAGACCGGCCTCGGCGAGGAGGTCCTTGTTGTAGAACAGCGCGAGCGTGTTCACCGAGCGGGCCGCGCCGTAGTAGGTGCCCCGGTACGACCCGAAGTTCACGATGCCCGGCGGGACGCCGTCGGTGCTCAGCCCGAGCGTGCGCAGGTCGGTCAGCCCGCCGGCCTCCGCGAAGGTCGGCATCTCGGAGGCGTCGAACTGCACGATGTCCGGCAGCGACTTCGAGGACGCCATGCGCAGGGCCTTGGTCATCACCTGCGCTGCCGGGACGCTCTGCTGCTTGATCGTCACCCCCAGCTGCTCGCCGCAGCGGGCCATCGCCTGGGCGTCCCAGCGGTGGTACGACTCGTCGGTCGAGGAGTTCAGGACGGTGTAGACACCGCTGTCGCGCTGCTGGCCGCATCCGGTCAGGGCCGTACCGGCGAGCAGCACCAACGCCGCGGCGAGCGATTTGTTGAAGCGCTTCGACATAGGGTGGACCTTGCTGTCGTCTGCCCGGCCACCGTGCCGGACCAGTTTGTATGCTGCGATGACTAATACGGCAATCCTGGCTCCGGCGCCAGACCTCCTGCGTGCCGAATCGCTCACCGTCCGCACCGAGATCCCCGCTACCTCCTCGTTTTATGTACGATCCGAACCCTCGGGCGACGCTCAGCGCGGGCCCTCTCCGACCTCCGCCCCTCCCTGCGAGTCCTGCGAGGAAGACCATGAAGTTCACCGACGGCTTCTGGCGCATCCGTGACGGCGTCCACATCGCGTACGCCACCGAGGTGCGCGACATACGCCTCGAATCGAAGCGCTTCACTGCCTCCGCCGCCGTGCAGAAGGTGACCCGCCGAGGGGACACGCTCAACGCGCCGCTCCTCACGGTCGACTGCTTCTCGCCCGCCGAGGGCGTCATCGGCGTACGCGTCACCCACCACGCGGGCAAGCGCGACCCGGGCCCCGGCTTCGCCCTCACCGCCGACCCCGGCGGCGCCGGAAGGGTGCGTGACGACGGCACGCTCACCGAGCTGACCAGTGGGCCGCTCACCCTGCGTCTGGACCGGGCGGCCCCCTGGACGCTGAGCTTCCACGACGCCGACGGACGTGAGCTGACCCGAGCCGGCCGCAAGGGCACCGCCTTCGCCACCACCGGCGACGGCGCGCACCACGTCCTCGCCCAGCTCGCGCTCGGCGTCGGCGAGCAGATCTACGGCCTCGGCGAGCGCTTCACGCCGTACGTCAGGAACGGCCAGGTCGTCGACATCTGGCAGGCCGACGGCGGCACCAGCAGCGAGCAGGCGTACAAGAACATCCCGTTCTACCTGTCCTCACGCGGCTACGGCGTCTTCGTCAACCATCCCGGCGCGGTCTCCTTCGAGGTCGGCTCCGAGTCGGTGGGCCAGGTGCAGTTCAGCGTCGAGGACCAGGCGATCGAGTACTACGTCGTCGCCGGCCCCACGCCCAAGAACGTCCTCACCCGGTACACGGCCCTCACCGGCCGTCCCGCCCTGCCGCCCGCGTGGTCCTTCGGACTGTGGCTGACCACGTCCTTCACCACCGACTACGACGAGGCGACGGTGATGTCCTTCGTCGACGGCATGGCCGAGCGCGGCATCCCGCTGTCGGTCTTCCACTTCGACTGCTTCTGGATGCGCGCGTACCAGTGGTGCGACTTCGAGTGGGACCCCGAGGTCTTCCCGGACCCGGAGGGCATGCTGGCTCGGCTGAAGGCCAAGGGGCTGAAGGTCAGCGCCTGGATCAACCCCTACATCGCGCAGAAGTCCCCCCTCTTCGAGGAGGCGGCCGGGCTGGGCCACCTGGTGCGCCGCCCGAACGGCGACGTGTGGCAGTGGGACCTGTGGCAGGCCGGCATGGGTCTGGTCGACTTCACCAGCCCCGACGCCCGCACCTGGTTCCAGGGCAAGCTCAAGGCACTGCTCGACCAGGGCGTGGACTGCTTCAAGACCGACTTCGGCGAGCGCATCCCCACCGACGTCGTCTGGCACGACGGCTCCGACCCGCAGCGCATGCACAACTACTACACGCACCTGTACAACCGGACCGTCTTCGAACTGCTGGAGAAGGAGCGCGGTCAGGGCGAGGCCGTGCTGTTCGCCCGCTCGGCGACGGCGGGCGGACAGCAGTACCCCGTGCACTGGGGCGGCGACTGCTGGTCCTCCTTCGAGGCCATGGCGGAATCGCTGCGCGGCGGACTGTCCCTGTCACTGAGCGGCTTCGGCTTCTGGAGCCACGACATCGGCGGCTTCGAGGGCACTCCCGACCCGGCCGTCTTCAAGCGCTGGCTCGCCTTCGGCCTGCTCTCCTCGCACAGCCGCCTGCACGGCTCCGACTCCTACCGGGTGCCGTGGCGCTTCGGTGAGGAGGCGGTCGCGGTGACCCGCCGCTTCACCCTCCTCAAGCACCGCCTCATGCCCTACCTGTACGGCGCCGCCGCAGAGGCCCACCGCACCGGGGTGCCGGTGATGCGCCCGATGGTCCTGGAGTTCCCGCACGACCCGGCGTGCCGCCCGCTGGACCGCCAGTACATGCTGGGCCCCGACCTGCTGGTCGCCCCGGTCTTCACCGCGGACGGCGACGTCGAGGTCTACCTGCCCTCGGGCACCTGGACCCACCTGCTGACCGGCGAGCGGGTCACCGGCCCGGCCTGGCGCACCGAGCGCCACGGCTACGACAGCCTGCCGCTGTACGTCCGCGAGGGCGCCGTCCTGCCGCTGGCGTCCGACGACAGCCGTCCTGACGGCGACTGGCTGGACGCGCCGACCCTGCTCGTCCATCCCACCGCCGACCCCGCCTACCGGGCCGAGGCCACCGTGCCCGACCCGGCCGGCACTCCGGCGGCCACGTTCACGCTTTGGCGCGACGGCGACGGACTGCGCGTCACGGCGCACGGCACGGACCGGCCCTTCACGGTACGGGTGGCGGGCGGCGCGAGCGCGACCGGCGCGGGCGAGGTGACCGTACCGCTGGACTGAGCGAGCGGTTGCGGCCGAGGGGCGTGGGTCAGGCGGGGGTCGCTGTGGCGCTCGGCCGGGCGGAGCGGCTGGCCGGGGGTGCTTGTGCACGCTCGGCCGATCGCGGCTCGGGCGGGGTCGCTGTGGCGCTCGGTCGGGTGGAGGGGTTCAGTCGGTCGCGGTGGCGCTCGGTCTGGTGGAGTGGTTCAGTCGGCCGGGGTGGCGCTCGGTCGGGTGGTCAGGGCCGCGACAGGAACTCCACGACGGCCCGGGTGAAGTCCTCGGGTGCCTCGTCGTGGACCATGTGGCCGACGGGGATCATGATCAGCCGGGCGTCCGGGATGCGCCGGGCCAGCTCCGCCACACCGTCCTGCGGGACGTGGCTGGCCGGCCCGCCCGCCACGACGAGCGTCGGGGCGGTGATCGCGGCCAGCCGCTCCAGCCAGGCCGGATCAGGCGTGTCCAGCTGCGGCCGGACGGCCGTCACCATGTCCCAGTCGAAGCTCAGCTCGCCGTCCGGGCGTACCGGTGCGGTCGGCTTCCGGGGCCGTGGCGCGGGCACGTCCTCCAGCACCAGCCGCGCCACCCGATGCGGATGCTCACGCGCCATCAGATGGGCGACGACCCCTCCCAGCGAGTGCCCGACCAGGTCCACCGCGCCCAGCCCGAGGGCGTCGAGGAAGCCCAGCACGTCGGACGCCATCAGCTCCAGCGTGTACGTCCCGGGCCACTCGCTGCGGCCGTGCCCGCGCAGGTCCAGGGCGTACACCCGCCGGTCGGCGGCGAGCACCCGCGCCACCGCGCGCCAGCTGCGGGAGTCCTCGCCGAGCGCGTGCAGCAGGACGGCGGGCCGCGCCTGCGGCGGCCCGGAGACCTCGTAGGCGAGCCGGAGGCCGTTCGCGACGATCGTGCGGTGATCCACCATGCCCGGAGGTTAGCCCCGGGGATGGCGCATCCCGCCCGGAATTCGCTGTCCGCAGAAGCGGCGGTCACGGCGCCCGCACTGCTCCGGCAGCCCGAGCATGACCAGGCCGTGCACGGCCCGGTGTGCGGTCTGCCGGGTCGCCTCGCCGACCTCGCAGGGGCGTCAGCGCACCTTGGCGCGCAGAGCACCCGCGGCCGCCGCCGGACGGGCCGTCGCCCGGGCGGTGCGGCGCACCAGATGGGCCTCACGGCTCAGGTCCCGGGCGCCGTGCCGGCCGCGCCACAGCAGCGACGGGGCGCTGCCGGTGTCGTCGGCCGCGATGAGCAGCCCGCCCAGCATCGACAGGTTCTTCAGGAAGTGGATGCGCTGCTGCGCCCGCTGCCCGGGGTCGTCCGCCTCCCAGAACCGGTGCCCGGCGAGCGTGGTCGGCACCAGCGTCCCGGCGATCGCCAGCGCCGCCAGCCGGGGCATGCGCCCGGTGGCCAGCATGAGGCCGCCCACCACCTGCACCGCGCCGCTCAGCCGTACGGCCTGCTCGGTGCGCTCGGGCAGCAGCGGTACCCGTTCCTTGATCGGGCCGACGACGGGTTCCGCGGCCGGGGCGACCTTCTCCGGGGAGCGCAGGGAGTTCAGGCCGCCGGAGACGAACATGGACGCGAGCAGGGGACGGCCCACAAGACGCAGCACACTCATGGCAACTCTCCAATGGTTCGACGTGGTTCGACGTGGTTCGACTGGTTCGAAGGGCAGTGATCGCCGGGTTCCCGGCGGCGGACAGGGCCATGCGCGCGCCTCGTCACGCCGCGTGCGCGGGTCGGCGTTCGCGGCTGCCGGGATGCCGGTGCCGCCACGTCCAGAACACCGCGCACGACAGCAGCGCCCATCCGGCGAGCACCAGGAACGGGAACGCGTGCTGGTGGCCGGCGAAGTACACGGCCGTGTGCTGCGCGCTCACCGAGGCGCCGGGCGGCAGCCAGCGGCCGATCACACCGAGCGGCGAGGGCAGCAGCGGCCAGGAGACCGCGCCACCGGACGAGGGATTGCCGAGCAGCACCATCAGCCCCCACGTCGGCAGCATGGCCCAGCGCCCGATCAGGGTGTTGAACATCGTGAAGACCATGCCGGACGCGAACATCGTCAGCGCGAGGATCAGCCAGGACTCCAGGAACGGCAGATGGACGGCGTCGAGCAGCCAGTCCACGACGGCGGCGATGGCGAAGCCGCCGAGCAGCGCGTACCCGATGGTGAACGCGATCCGTTCCACCGGGGTGAGCGCCCGGGCGTGCACGCTCAGCTGGATCGCTCCGACGAAACCGATGATCACGGCAGCCAGCGAGATGTAGAAGATGGCCAGCCCCCGCGGATCACCCTCCTGCAGCGGCTTGACGTCCCGCACGGTGACGGCGACCCCCGTCGCGCGCCCCACCACCGGCGCGGTTTCCGACAGCACCTGCGCCACGGAGGCGCCCGAGGCGCCGGAGACGTCCAGGGTCACGCTGCGCCCGTCCCCGCGCACGTCGAAGATCGCGAACACCTTCTGCTCGTCGAGTGCCTGCCGGGCCTGGGCCACGGTGCCGTAGGTGTGCACCTTCACCGAGGCGTTCAGGGCCTTCTCCATGCCGTCCAGGAAGGCCCGGCCCCGGGCCTGCTGGTAGGAACCGACGACGGCCGAGGGGATCGAGTGGGGGGTGGGGTTGGCCATCGAGTACGTGTAGGAGCCCGCGAACAGGCCGGCGGCTGCCGCGAGGATCAGAGCCAGCACGGTCGCGGGCAGCAAGGGCGAGTGCCGGAACGCGGCCCAGCGCTCCGCACGTGTCGGCGTCCTGCCGTGGTCGCCGTGGGGCGTGTCGGCCATCCCGCGCACCCTCCCTCCAACCAGGCACGACCCTGACACATCCGGGACGTACCGGCACGAGATGGCCGTGCATTGGAGGGGGCCGCACGCGCGTGCGGCGGTCGGGGGTACGTCGATGGCCGCCCCGGAGGTACGTCGATGGCCGGCCGCTCCGCGCCTTCCGCGCGGGCTCCGCCCCGGCCTATCGGGAGCGGTCCGCCTCGGCCTGCACCAGCAGGGAGAGCAGCGAGGCCACCGTGAGTCCGGCCTCGGCAGGGTGCCGCAGGACCTTGGAGGGGTCGATGCTGTAGATGTTGCCGCGTCCCTCGCGGGTGTGCGAGAGGTAGCCGTCCTGCTCCAGGTCGGCAATGATCTTCTGAACGGCCCGTTCCGTCAGCCGGCAGTGCGCGGCTATGTCGCGGATGCGCGCGCTGTGATTGTCTGCGATGGCCGCCAGGACCCGGGCGTGGTTGGTCAGGAACGTCCACCCGGTATGCGGCTCAGGCACTCCCTCCATGGGGCGATTGTACGTTCCTCTCTTCGTGCATCCAAAAACCTGAAGATGATTTCATGTATAGGTTGACGTGTTGGTGTGCTCGGGGGAGCCTGGAGCGAGAGACGGTCGTCACTGACCGGGGGAGGCGGTCATGCCGGAGCCTGTGGACGAGGAGCGGTCCTCCCTGGGGGACGGCTTCGGGTACACGGTGAGGACGGGTGCGCCTCCCGCACGCCCCCGGCGCCTGCCGCTCATCGACGTGCGCCCGGAGGGTGACGGCGCACGCGTCACGGTCCGGGGTGAACTCGACCTCGACGCCGACGACACGCTGGACCGCGCGCTGCGCGCGGCGCTGGCCTTGTCCGCCGGCCACATCGAAGTCGACCTGTCCGGTGTCGACTTCTGCGACTGCTCGGCGCTCAACGTGCTGCTGAACCACCGGCGCCGCGCCCTCGACGAGGGCAAGATGCTCATCCTCGGCGGCGCCGCGCCCGCGGTCCTGCGGCTGATGGAACTGACCGGCACGCTCGACCTGTTCGCCGCGGACGACGGCGCGGAGGAGTCAGCACCGACGGGCGACGACGCCCTGAACGACCTCCGCGTCGAGGTCGGCCAACTGCGCCGGGCGATGCAGACCCGCCCGCTGATCGACCTGGCCCGAGGCATCCTGATGGCCTCCTTCGGCCTCAGCGCCGAGGACGCCTGGACGGTACTCGTCACGGCCTCCCAGAACACCAACACCAAGCTCCACCATCTGGCCAGGGACTTGGTGGACACCGTGCACGGCGAGGCCCTGCCCGACGCCGTGCAACACCAACTGGCCGCAGCGGTCACCAAGGTCACCACCCCCACCCCGGCCGAGACCTCTGAGTCCTGACGGCCTTGCGGCCTGACGGGCTGCGGCCCTGACGCCTCGTCGACTCACGCGTGCGGGGGCGCGTCGCCCCCTATGGGTGACGCCCGAGGTGTCGCTCTCGCGTCTCTCTGAGCGCCCTTGTTCGATCGTACGAACTTCCTCGTTGCCGGGTTACGGTCGGAGCCGTCTGATAGTAAACCTTCCTGTCAGTGGCACCACGGTTCAACTCCCCACCCCCCACCTTCACTTGGAGTCCCCGTGACGCATCCCCACCCGGAGTCCGGCCTGCGTCGGCGTACCCTTCTCGGCATGACCGGCGCCCTGACCGCAGCATCCTTCCTCGGTATCTCCCGGGCCGCGGCGGCCCCGATCTCCGCCGCCGGGCTCGACGACCCGGCGAAGAAGGAGATCGCCATGAAGCTCGTCTCGAGCGCGGAGAACTCCTCGCTCGACTGGAAGGCGCAGTACCAGTACATCGAGGACATCGGCGACGGCCGGGGTTACACCGCCGGCATCATCGGCTTCTGCTCCGGCACCGGCGACATGCTCGACCTGGTCCAGCTGTACACCGACCGCAAGCCCGGCAACGTGCTCGCGCGCTACCTGCCGGCACTGCGCCGCGTGAACGGCAGCGACTCGCACGCGGGCCTGGACCCCGACTTCCCCCGCGACTGGCGCAAGGCCGCCCGCGACAGCGCCTTCCAGCAGGCGCAGAACGACGAACGCGACCGTGTCTACTTCGACCCGGCCGTCCGGCAGGGCAAGAGCGACGGGCTCCGCGTCCTCGGCCAGTTCTGCTACTACGACGCCATCGTGATGCACGGCGACGGCGACGATCCCACCAGCTTCTCCGGCATCCGCAAGCGGGCCCTGCGCAATGCCAAGCCGCCCGCGCAGGGCGGTGACGAGGTGCGTTACCTGAACGCGTTCCTCGACGCGCGCGTGTGGGCCATGAAGCAGGAGGAGGCCCACAGCGACACCAGCCGCGTCGACACCGCGCAACGGGTCTTCCTGCGCCAGGGCAACCTCGACCTCGACCCGCCGCTGGACTGGAAGGTCTACGGCGACAGCTACCACACCGGCTGACGGGCGGGCAGCTCATGACGCGGACACGGACGTGACCTGCGGCCGGGCGCCCCACGGCGCCCGGCCATGGGCACGACCCGGCAGGACACGGATACGACCCGGCAGGACACGGCACGACCCGCCAGGACACGGATACGACCCGGCAGGACACGGGCACCACCCGGCGGGACACGAGCACGACCTGTGCGGACCCGCCCTCAGGGAGGCAGGCCCCGTCATCCTCGGGGTCAGGCCTCGGCCCCGCCTTCCAGCTCCGCCAGCTTCGTCGCCGCCGTCATCGCCTCGCGGCGCAGGTCCCTGAGGCGGCGGTCCGCGGACCGAGCCCGCTCACGGGTCTCGCGTTCCTCGGTGTGCGCCTCGCGCTGCTCCTCCTCGGCCTGCCGCAGGCGCTCACGCAACTCGCTGACATGCTCGCGCAGTTCCTCCGCGCGGCGCGCGGCGGCGTCGGCCTCCGCGGCGACGGCCGCCGCCTCCTTTTCCGCCGTGCCCAGTTCCCGCTGCGCGGCGTCGGCCTCCTTGCGTGCCCGCTCCAGCCGACGACGCCGTTCAGTCTCCCGCGCCCTGTCCTGGCGGGCGGTCGCGGACGTCCGTTTGCCCTTCGTCCCCGCCGTGGGCTCAGCCGTGGCGCCGGACGCGGCCCCCGCCGGGGGCCGGGCCGTGGCCGCCCGGCGCACCGCATCCGGTCCCGCGGTGGGGAACCCGACCGGCTGCTCCAGCGGCTTGACCAGGTGTCCGGCGGCCCACTCGCGCGCCGCTTCCGGGTCGGCGAGCACCGCGTGCAGGGTGGCCTCCACCTCGCGCTGGGCGTCGTCCCCGATCGGGTGCCCGGCATCGGCGGTGAGCTGCCGGGCCTGCCGGGCCAGCGCACCGACCAGCGAGCGCTGTCGGCGGGTCAGCTCACGCAACTGCCCGCCGTCCAGCTCGCGGTGCGCCTGCCGCAGCCCCTCACCGAGCTCCAGCAGAGGTGCGACGGCGTCGGGCCGCTCGCGCACCAGCAGATTGGCGGCCCACGCCGACAGGCTCGGGCGGCGCAGCCGGGCGATCTCCCCGGCCAGCGTCCTGTCTCCGGCCGTACGGGCCGCCGCCGCGCGGGTGTTGCGGGCGGCGGTGAACTCCTCCGGCCGCAGCCCGTACAGCTCGTCGGCGACGGTGTCCAGGTCCACCGGTTCACCCCGGCTCAGCGCGCGGGCTCCGCCCCCGCGGCGGCCGGTACCCGGTCCTGGGCCGACAGGTGGTAGACGTGGAACGCCCGCCCGATCACGGGCTGGGCGACGTTGCGCACCCGCACCCCGCCGCTCGTCATCCCGTGCTCGGTGCCCGCGTGCGCGTGCCCGTGCACCGCCAGGTCGGCCCCCGCCTCGTCGATGGCCTCGGCCAGCAGGTAGCTGCCGAGGAAGGGGTAGATCTCCAGCGGTTCGCCGGCGAGCGTGTCCGGCACCGGGGAGAAGTGGGTGAGCGCGATCCGCGCCGCGCAGTCCTGTCCGGCGAGCCGCTCCAGCGCCGCCCGAAGACCGTCGGCGCAGCGACGCGAGTAGCGCACGAACTCCTTCATCAGCGGTTCCCCGAACTCCCCGGCGTTGCGCCCGGCGAACCCGCCGCCGAACCCCTTCGTGCCGGCGACTCCGATGCGGCCCGCGGGGCAGTCCACCACGGTCTCCTCGCCCTCCAGGACGTGCGCGCCGCCGTCCTTGAGGATCGCCGTGACCTCCTCGGGCCGTTCGTCGTGGTGGTCGTGGTTGCCGAGCACGGCGACCACCGGGACGCCCAGGCCGGCGATCTCCCGCGCCACCACGCGGGCCTCCTCCGGCGTGCCGTGCCGGGTCAGGTCACCGGCCAGCAACAGTACGTCAGCGCAGTCGGGCAGGGTCTCGAACGCGGGCCGCAGCACGCCCTGGCTGTCGGGGCCCATGTGGATGTCTCCGACGGCTGCGATGCGGATCATGCCAGCTCCTCCGCCTGGTCGGGGGACGACGCCTCGGCGACGACGAGGTCACAGTGGACCGTCAGGCCGTCCAGCGCCTCGGACACGAGTCGCGCGACCTCGTCACGGCAGTGCGCGGACGGCACGGTGCCCGTCACCAGGACCGACTCGCCGTGGACGACGACCTGCACGCCCAGCTCGGCCAGCGTGCCTTCGGCGAGGCGCTCGCGCAGATGGGCGACGCGGTAGTCCATGGTGCTCATGGAAGCTCCTTTTGCGGGGCGATCACGTTCAGGCGTTCGAGGAGGAAGAGGAACGCCGCGGGCATCGGCTCCTCACCGCACTCGCGCCGCACCTGCTCCCAGTCGACCTTCTCGCGCAGGGCACGGGCGACGGGCAGGACCGCGCCGAAGTCGCAGTAGTGCTCGGAGAACGCCGAGACCAGGCTCGCGACGAGGTCGGTCGCCGACAGCACCGGCATGACGACCGACTCCACCGGGATCTCCTCGGCCCGGTCGAGCATCTCGGTCGTCACGGGGCGGTGCGCCAGTTCGAAGATGATGTCGATCGACTGGCCGAAGCACTCGGTCTTCAGCAGCCAGTCCTCCGGTGGGACGAGCACCTCGAGGCCGCCCTCACGCAGCGTGTCCGCGACCGTGTCGGCGTCCTCGGCACGGACGCAGAAGTCCGCGTCGTGCTGGAGACTGGTGCCGGCGCCGTGCGCGTACGCGGCGACGCTGCCGGCCAGCGCGAACCGGTGGCCCTGCTGCTTCAGCAGCGCGCCCACCTGCTTGGTCGCCTCCAGGATGGCCTGGGTACGGTCGCGTGGCAGGTCCTGCGTCCCCGTGACCTCCGGCGGCAGCACCGTCGCGAGCCGCAGGCCGGCGCTCGACGCGCGCCGCGCCGGGGCCGGGTCGTCACCGTGCTGCGTCATCACCACTCCCTCCGGCGCGACGGGACGGGGCCGGCCGCGCACCCCGCTCGTCGCACCCCGTAGCGGATGTCCAAGTACCCGGGGCACCGGCCCCGACACGGATCACGGCCGGGCCACCACCCTCAGCGTCCGCACCGTGGAGTCGGCGGCGTCCGGGATGAGCATGCCGTGCTCGACGCCGCTGCGCAGGTAGTCCAGCACCGCGTCGGTGATGACCTCACCGGGTGCGATCGCCGGGACGCCCGGCGGGTACGGGCTGATCGTCTCGGCGCTGATCCGTCCCGCGGCCCGCTCCGCGGGCACGTGCTCGACCGGCGCGAAGAACGCCTCACGGGGCAGCATGGCCTGCTCCAGCTCCAGGGCGGACGGCTCCGGCAGCCGCACCGCCGGCTGCCGCTCGATGGTGTCGGCCTTCTCGACCAGCGCCCGCAACGCGTCCAGCAGGACCCGCTCGGTGGTGTCGTCGTCGGCGTGGGTGATCGAGGCGCTGATCCGGCAGGTGTCGGAGCCGCCCACGTCCACGTGCCGGTTCGCGCGCAGCCACTCGTTGGCCTGCATGCCGCTGATGCCCAGCTCACGCACATCGATCACGATCTTGAGCGGATCGAATTCGGCGGCCAGCCCCTCCTCGACGATCTCCTGGCCCATGACCCGCAGCCCCGGCAGCTCGCCGGCCGCCTCCCGGATCCGCCGCGCCCGCTGCAGGGCCGCCTCCAGCAGCCCGTGCCCCTGCTCCACCATCTGGCGCCGCCAGCCGTCCAGGGTCGCGAACACCAGCGTCGAGGCACTGGTCGTGCCCAGCAGGTCCTCCCGCTGCTTGAGCGCCTCGCTGGAGACACGGTCGTACTGCAGATGGAAGACGGAACTCTGCTCGATGGCCCCGCCCATCTTGTGCACGCTGGTGACGACCAGGTCGGCGTCGGCGTCCATGCCCCAGGCCGGCAGCCCGGGATGGAAGGGCAGATGCGCGCCCCACGCCTCGTCCACGATGAGCGGCACGTCGAACTCGTGACACACCCGGGCCACACCCGCGATGTCCGCGCAGGAGCCCCAGTCGGTCGGCGTGATCAGCAGCATCCCCTTGGCGTCCGGATGCTCGCGCAGCTTCCTGCGTACGTCGTCCGGCTCCGGCGGATGCGCCAGGTGCCGCTCCTCGTCGAACTTCGGGTGCACCCAGATCGGCTCGACCCCGTTGACGACGACGGCCGCCACCACGGACTTGTGGGCGTTGCGGGAGATCAGCAGCTTCTCCCCGGGGCCGGCCGCGGCGAGCATCGCGGTCTTGACCGACAGCGAGCTGCCGCAGGTGGAGAAGAAGGCCTCCGTCGCGCCGACCGCGTCCGCCATGAGCTCCTGCGCCTGGCTGATCACGCCCTGCGACTGGCGGCGGTCGTCCAGGCCGTTGAGGCTGAGCACGTCGGAGCGGAAGACGTCCATCCCGACGACGTCCACGACCCGCGGATCCGCGCCCCGGCCCTGTTTGTGACCCGGCGGGCCGTAGGCGATGTCGCCACGGCGCCTGAACTCCTGCAACGCCTCCAGAACAGGGGCACGCGAGTGGTCCATGGTTCCTCCCGGTCGCACGGGTCACCGGCCGCGGGCCGGGACGGCCGCGCCGAGCGGCCGCCTGAAGCGGCCGTACCCACCGTGTTGCACCGCCACGGCGAGTGAAACTCCGAGGGTGTCAGCGCCGCGCACCCTGGAACCCGTCCCGCCACGACACCGGCCCCCGAAAGGACGTGTGACTGTGACACCGGACGGCGTCCACGACACCCTGCGCGCCGACGTGGCCGCCCGGGCCGACGCTCTGTGGGACGTCGCCCTGCGCCTGCACGCGGATCCCGAGTACGCCTTCGCCGAACACCGGGCCGCCGGCCTGCTCACCGGCGAACTGGAGCGCGCCGGGCTCAGCGTGCGACGCGAGGTGGCGGCCATGCCCACCGCCTTCACCGCCCGCTCGGGCCACGGCAGGCCGACGGTGGCCCTGCTCCTGGAGTACGACGCGCTGCCCGGCCTCGGCCACGCCTGCGGGCACAACCTGATCGCCGCCGCCGGCCTGGGCGCCGCGCTCGCCCTGCACACGGTGCTCGGCGGGGCGCACGGCGGCGTGCTCGCCGTCGGCACCCCGGCCGAGGAGGGCGGCGGGGGCAAGGTCCTGGAGGTGGAGGCCGGGGTGTTCGACGAGGTGGACGCCGCGCTGATGTTCCATCCGGGGGTGTACGACTGGGTGCGCGCGCCGCTGACCGCGCAGGTGCAGTACCGCATCGGCTTCCACGGGCGCGCGGCGCATCCGACGGGCAACCCGACCGAGGGGATCGACGCGCTGGCCGCGCTGATCGAGCTGTTCAACGTGGTGCACGCGCTCGGGCGGCGCCTGCCGCCCGCCTCCCACGTGCAGGGCATCGTCACGCACGGCGGCACCGCCACCAACATCGTCCCCGAGTACGCCGAGGGCCGCTTCGGTCTGCGCGCCGCCACCACGGCCGAACTGGACGCGCTGACCGACCAGGTCCGCGCGTGCGCCGAGGGTGTCGCGCGGGCCACGGGAACCCGGGCGGAGATGGAGCGGGTCACGGTCCGCTACGACCACTTCCAGGACAGCGAGGTGCTCTCGGAGCGGTTCGCCGCCCACGTCTCACGGGCCGGCATCACGCTGACGCCGCCCGTGCCCGGCGTTCAGCTGGGGTCGTCGGACATCGGCAACGTCAGCGCGCGCGTCCCCGCCATCCACCCCTTTGTCGCCATCATGGACGCCGACGGATCCGACCACACGCCCGAGTTCGCCCGGGCGGCCGCCTCGCCCCGGGCCCGGGCGGTGCTGACCGCCGCCGCACAGGCCCTCGCGTGCACGGCGGCGGACGTCCTCTTCGACGCCGACCTGCGGGCCCGCGCGTGGGCACGGCACCGGGAGGGAGACGGAAGCGGGCCGCCCGCACGCCGGGCGTACGACGGGGCGGGGGTCAGCCCTCCGCCTTCGAGCAGTACAGGAACAGATGCGGCTCCGGCGCCGCCGAGGCGTGCGCCGGGGTGAACTCCCGGGCATGGCGGGCCAGGACGGTCAGCCCCGCCGAACGGGCGAGCGCGGCGAAGTCCTCGGCGCCGAAACTGGTCGCGCGCACCGGCTGCCCCATGAAGTCGATCGGCACGTCCTCCACGTCCGCCGGGACCGTGGCGAGCACCATGCTGCCGCCGGTGCGCAGTGCCCGCGCCAGCCTGCCGACGACCCCGGTCTGCTCCTGCCGGGACATCTGCAGCAGCGAGAAGTACACGCACACCGCGTCGAACGAGGCGTCCTCGAGCGGAAGTTCCCGGATGTCGGCGCGGCGGAAACGCGCGTCCGGGACCTGCCGGGCGGCGAGGGACACCATGACGGGGGAGACGTCGACGCCCAGCACGTCATGGCCCGCACCGGCCAGCGTGGCCGCGGTGGGCCGGCCGGTGCCGCTGCCCACGTCCAGCACGCGGCTGCCCGGCGCCAGGCGCCCGAGCAGCCAGTCCAGGGACGCCAGATGGGCCGGCGAGGCGGCGAACGCCTTCTCGTAGTCCGCGCCCAGCGCGTCGAACACCACCGCCGCCGGTGACCGTTCCTCGGAATCGCTCACGGTGCCTCCTGTCTGTGCCTGCTCGTGTCCGCCCGAGCCCGCCCGTGTCCGCCGGTGCCTGCTCGAGCTGACGATGCCTGCCTGTGTCTGCCGGATCTGCCGGGCGCGCACCGGATCTGCCCACCCCTGCCGGACCCTACGCGTGGGCGCCCGGCGGACGCAGACCTTTGCCCTCCCCACTTCCGCCTCCACCGCTCGGCGTGCGCCGTCTACGCCTGTGACCCTTTGCCTCCGCCCCGTCCCCTCGGCCCGGCGGTCCGCGTTGTCAGTGCTGTCGGTCGACGGGGACGGCACCGTGCGCCGCTGCCACTTCGTCCGTGACGAGCTGGGCAACCTCTACGACGGCTCCTATCGTGCCGCCCTGCGCCCCCGCCCCTGCCCGCTCGCCGTGTGCGACTGCCACATCGGTTACGTCCACCTGGAGACGCTGCCCCTGTACGACGTGTTCGCGGGCGGGGTGCTCGAACGCGTCCCGGCGCAGCACCCGCCGGCGCGGACCGCCACGCCGCGCTAGGCCGCTCCCGCCTACTGCACTTGCCCGCTCTTGCGTCCCCCATCGCGGGAAACACCTCCGCCGGCGTCATGAGGCGCGGACGACGCGGCAAAGCCTATGGCTCCACGACGTCCCACGTCTCTTCCCTCGTCCCAGCCCAAGGAGGCCCTTCGTATGGTCGGCAGACACACCGCGCGCACCGGCCGCGCCGCCCTCGTGGCGGCCGGCGCCCTCGCTCTGGCCGCGGTCCACCCCGCCGCGTCCGCCACCCCGCCGCCCGCCCCCGGTCCCGTCCCGTCCGCGGCGCAGACGCTCGGGGCGGACCGGCCCTCGGCGGCGATGCTGCAGGCGCTCCAGCGTGACCTGAAACTGACCTCGGCTCAGGCCACCGCCCGGCTGGTGAACGAGGCCGAGGCCGGCGCCCGCGCGGGCCGGCTGCGCAACACCCTCGGAGCGCGCTTCGCCGGTGCCTGGGTCAAGGGCGCCACCGCGTCCCAGCTGACGGTCGCCACCACGCGCGCCTCCGACGCCACCGCCATCCGCGCCCAGGGCGCGAAGGCCGTCGTCGTCAAGGTGTCGCTGAGCGACCTGCGGGCGGTGAAGGACAAGCTGGACAAGGCGGCGCTGCGCGCGAAGGCCGTGACCACGCCGGTGCGGTACGTCGATGTGCGCACCAACCGCGTCGTCGTCCGGGCGACCAGCCGGCAGGCCGGCAACGCCCTGGTCAAGGCCGCCGGTGTGCCCGCCCAGCAGGTGACCGTGCGGGTCGCGAAGGAACGGCCCCGCCTGCTGGCCGACCTCGTCGGCGGCGACGCCTACCACATCAACAACGAGTTCCGTTGTTCCATCGGCTTCTCCGTGACCAAGGGCGAGCAGAACGGCTTCGCCTCGGCGGGCCACTGCGGCAAGCCCGGCGACACGACCACCGACCCCAACGGCACCGCTCAGGGCACCTTCCAGGCGTCCACGTTCCCCGGCAAGGACATGTCCTGGGTCGGGGTCACCAGCGGCTGGAACGTCACCCCGACCGTGCGCGGCGAAGGCGGGGCGACGGTGAACGTGGCGGGCTCCGTCGAGGCGATGGTGGGGGCGTCCGTGTGCCGCTCCGGTTCCACCACCGGCTGGCACTGCGGCACGATCCAGGAGCAGAACGCCACCGTCACCTACGAGGAGGGCACGGTCAACGGCCTGACGCAGACATCGGTCTGCGCCGAGCCCGGTGACTCCGGCGGCCCGTACATGGCCGGCGCGCAGGCCCAGGGCACGACCTCCGGCGGCTCGGGCGACTGCACCAGCGGCGGCACGACGTTCTTCCAGCCCATCAACCCGACGCTGAGCGACTTCGGGCTGACCCTGGTCACCGCCACGGCCCAGAACAACGCCCCCCTCCCGCAGGACACCGCCGCCGACGCGTGGGCCACGGGCCGGGTCTACGAGACCGGCGCGACCGTCACGTTCGGGACGGTGCGCTACCAGTGCCTGCAGTCCCACCAGGCCCAGGGTGCCTGGGCGCCGGAGAACACCCCGGCGCTGTGGCAGCGCGTGTGAGCGACACCTGACCGGTCCGGCACCCCGGGTGCGCCCGGGGTGCCGCTCTCCGCGCTCACAGCTCGCCTTCGGCCTCGTCGCCCGCGAGCAGGGCGTACGCCGTCGCCACGAACGGGTCGCCGGAGCGGAACCGGCGGGTGCACACCGCCGCCAGCGCGGTGCCGGTGTCCGGCCGGAACCCGAGGAACGCCTGTTGGCCCAGGGTGGCGCCGCTGTGGAAGTACATCGGCCCGCCGTCCGTCGGATGCCGGAACCAGGTGAGGGTGTGCGTGTGCCGGTGGCCAAGACCCCGGCGCAGCACCGGCACCCGGACGGCCGCCAGCGCGTCGCTCAGCGCGGAGCCGGCCGGTTCGAGGTGGGCCTCCAGGAAGGTGAGCAGGTCGTGCGGGGCGGCCCGGACGGCGCCGGCGGCCTGGAACCCGCCGGGGTCGAAGGCCGCGACGAGCGTCCGGCCGTCCTTGGTGTACCCCACGGCGTCGGTGTCCGGGGAGCCGGCCCGCAGGGCGGTGGCGTGCAGGGCGAGCGGGTCCAGCACCCGTGCGGTGACCAGGTCCTCCCAGGACGTCCCGGTGGCCGCGGCGAGGGCGTGGCCGAGCACGGCGACACCGAAGTTGGAGTAGTGCCAGCGGCTGCCGGCCCGGTGCCGGGGGCGGGCGCGCAGGAACGCCTCGACGACCCGCTCCGCCGGATAGCGCGCGTAGGGCCGGGTGCGCCATGCGGGCAGTGCACGCGGCAGGAAGTCGCGTGGCAGGGCGGGCAGTCCCGAGGTGTGTGTGATCAGGTGCGTGAGGGTGATGCCGTCGGTGTGCGTCGCCCGGCCGGGCGCCAGGAAGGCGGAGGCCGGCTCGCCGCCGGTGAGCGTGCCGCTCCGGATCAGCTCGGCCAGGAGCAGTCCCGTGAACGTCTTCGAGGCGGAGCCGATCTCGTAGCGCAGCTCTTCACGGCCGGTGGCGGCGGTGCGGTGGCCGCCGCTGTGCACGATCCGGTGCCCGTGCCGGGAGAGAGCGAACACGGCGTCGGGCGCGTCGGCGGCGTCGACGGCGGCCGCGAGCCGTTCGCGCAGGCGCTCCTCGTCGCCGGACACCAGGGGAGCCGCGCCGGTCCGGGTCTCGTCGAGGGCGGCCACGTCCGGCCACCGCGTGCGGTGTTCGCCGTTCATGACGCCGGGGCCAGTTCGGAAAGGGCCCGGGACAGGGCCAGTGTGGAGGCGAACGCGGCGACCAGGGTGGGGTGGTAGACCATGTCGAACACCTCGTCCCGCTCGCCCTCCGGCATGGTGCGCACGGCGGGCATGGCTCCGTCCGGTTGCTGTGCGGCGGCGAAGCCCTCCCAGGCCCGGCCGTCGAGGGTGGGCCGGGGCAGGCAGGCGTCGACGACGAGCAACTCGCCGAGCAGGTCCCAGCGTTGCAGGTCCAGCCAGTCGTCGAGCCACACCGGAAGCCACAGGGCCAGGTAGTCGGCGGCGTCGGCGGGCAGGCCCTCGGGGTGCTCGCCCCAGTCGGTGAGGTGGAACACCGCGTGTGTGATGTCGTAGGCGGTGTGGCCCTCGACCGTCCACGGCTCGGGGCGGCGGGCCAGCCAGGTGGCGCGGTAGGCCTCGGCCTCCGCCGTGCGCGGGGTCAGGCCGAAGCGGCGCTGGAAGGCGGACAGACCGAGCCTGCGGGTGGGGGTCGTCTCGAAGGCGGACCAGCTCTCCAGCCGGTGGTTGAGCGCGGTGGTCCGCTCGATCTCCGGCCGGCTGTAGCCGAGTTCCCGGAAGGGCAGGTACACCTCGAACGGGATCGGCGAGAACGGCTCGGTGCGCTGTCCGCGGTCCAGCATGCGGCCGCCATCGAGGGTGTCGCGCCACACGTGGTCGAGCAGGCTGCGGGCCAGTTCCCTCTGGCGTGAGCCGGCCACCCCCTCGCGGAAGAGGACGGTGCACACGAGGGCGAGTTCACCGAGGGGTTTGAACCGTTCGAGGAAGCCCACCTCCGGATCCACGTCGGTCTCCAGGCGGAAGCCGTCACGGTGGGCCCACAGCCATTCGAGGGCACGGACCCCGACGGTGTGCATCAGGCGCGCGCCGGTCATGCGGGTGCTCCTTGTCGGCCCTGGGGGACCCGGGTGGTGTCCCCGTCGAGGCGGCCGAGGGCCAGCACGCCCGCGAAGGCCGCCATGAGGGTGGAGTGGTAGTGGCCGAGGAAGTCCGGGACGTCGTCGGGGGCCGCCGCGCCGCCGGCCTCCTCGGGGACGGCGCCCGTCGGGTGCCGCGCGGCGGCGAGCGCCGTCCAGGCGTCCTCCTGCCCGGCGGGGCCCGACGTGGACGGCAGGCTCGCGGCCACGGCCAGCAGTTCGCAGGACAGGTCCCACATGCCCGCGTCGAGACAGGTGTCGAGCCAGGCCGGCAGCCACAGCTCCAGATAGCCGGCCAGGTCCGGCGGGAGGCCGGGCCCGCCGCGGCCCCAGTCGGTGAGGTGGTAGACGACGTGGGTCAGCGTGTAGCCGGAGAGGCGTTCGAACGTCCACGGCTCTGGCAGACCGCCGAGCCACGTGCGGCGCAGCACCTCCGCCACCTCGCCGTCGGGCCGGCGACCGCAGTGCCGTTCGGCGAGCAGCACGCCCAACCGGCGTACCGGCCACTGCTCGACGAGCCGGCGGCCGCGGGTGCCGGCCACCTGGGCGGCCAGCGCGGCGAAACCGTCGTGGCGCAGGCCCGCCGACGCGAACGCGGCGTACACCTCCAAGGGGTACGTGGCGAAGGGCTCGCGGCGCTGCTGACGGACGAGCAGGTCGCCCTGCCCGGTCTGCTTCCACGCGTACTCCAGCAGGTCGGTGGCGAGGGCGTGCAGCGGGTCCGTGGGCGCGGTGCGGGCCAGCGTGGTGGAGCAGACCTGGGCGAGTTCGCCGAGCGGCTTCCAGGTGGTGTTCACCACCTGCGGGTCGTCGAGGGTGCCGTCGCCGAGCACGAACCGGTGGCGTTCGGCGGACACCCAGGTGAACGCCGCCTCGGTGACCTCCCGTACGCGGGCCGCGGTCACGCGGCCACCCCGGTGAGCATCAGGCGTGCGGCGCCGACCTGCAGGGCCACACACGCGTCGCCGTCCGCCATCAGTTCCACGAAGTCCAGCCCGGCGTCCAGTCCGAGGGTCTCGGGGACGCCCTCGAGCAGGGCCAGCCAGCGTCCGGCTCCGGCGGCCTGCCGCCAGTCGCGGCGGCGTACGGCGCGGACGAAGCCCCGGCTGAGGTCGACGACCCGTTCCTGTGCTCCGCGGGACACCGCGCTGTCCTCACCCGGCACGGCGAGTGGGGCCAGGACGGCGAGCCGGTGGGTCAGCCCCTGCCAGGGCTCCCGGCTCAGCCAGTCGGTCCCGGGCTCGGCGGGGGCAGGGCCGCCGAAGGCGGGGTCGACGCGGCGCAGGGCACGCATCATGCCCCAGTGGCTCCACGCCACCGCCGGGGCGGCGTCGGGGCGGGGGGCGAACGCCTGGGCCGCCGTGTGCACGGTGGCCAGTTCGTGCGCGGGGGGCGCCGTGCCCGACAGGACGTACGGCAGGAGCAGATCGGCTCCCAGCACCCGCACCGCGGCGAGCGTGACGCCGTCGGCCCGGTCGTTCAGGGCCTCGCCGGGCAGGGGGGCGTGGCCGCCGCCGCGGAGGGCGGAGGCCACGCCGGAAGCGAGGTCCTGCACCACGCCCTGGAGAAGGGTCGAAGTACCTGACTGCTCCATGCGATGCTCCCGTTCGATCCGTCAGCCCTTCTTCGGGCGGGGGGTCGGCGGGGACAGCAGGAGGCTGGTGGTGCCGGCCTGCAGCGCGAGCGCGGCGCACTCCCTGCTGTCGCGGTAGACACCGTCGGGCTCGGCGGGGTCCAGGACTTCCTCGAGCTCGACGTCGACGAGTTCGTCGATCATGCGGTCGGTGGAAGGCATATGACCATCTCCCTGTGCGGTTGAGCGGATACCCACCTTCCTGGTTCACCCGTTTTGGGCCGATGATGCAGAAAATCCCATAAATACCTTTTCGTCACTTCTTCAACATGTGGCCACAGCGGTGTCGCGGGGCGCTTCGCCGTTTCCCGTCCCGGCCGCCGTGCTTCTCTCGGGCCCTCGTGACCGGTCGACCCCGGTCCGGGCGGCAACTGCCCCTGGCGGGCCGTGTCCTGGCGCCACCGTCCTGTCCGCCCGGCAGTACGGCCTTGATGGCGGGCGCGGACCGGGACGCCGTGGAGCAGGTCGCCGGGCAGGCCGTGCCCCGACGCGGGGCGTGTGCGCGCCGTTGTCAGTGGTGGATGCGACGCTGTGCCCATGGACGAGACGGAGTTCATGCGAGGCCGTGTGTACGGCGCCGACCACGAGGACGCCGCGCCCCGCCCTGGCCGCGTCTACGCCGAACTGGTGGGCGGCCCGCTGGACGGACTGCTGCTGGACGTCACCGAGGCGGCGCGGCGCCCCGAGGGCGGCGGTGTGGCGCTGCCGACCGAGATAGGCCGCCACGGCCCCGGGGGCCGAGCGGTGTACGCGCCCCGCGCGGCGGACCCGAGCCGTTACGACTGGCAGGGCGACGTGCCCTGATCCGGCCTCCGCCGGGACGTCACCCTCCGACCCTGTCCGCCGACCGGCCGGCGACTACTGTCCGTGTCTGCGAGGGCGGTGCGGAGCCGACTTTTCAATACCGCCAGTAACATGATCACCTTGTCTCCGGGTGCACCGTACAGTCAATTCCGGCGCTGTCTGAAGCACGCGCCCTCATCCGGAGATTTGTCATGCCCTCTGAGAATGCGGCCCTCGAAGAAGCCCGCGCGACCTACCAGCAGCACATGCGCACGTGCCGTCAGTGTCACGCCGACGGAGCCGCCTGTGCCGTCGCGAAACACCTGATGCGGATCTACAACAACGCCCGCAGGCAGCACAACGGCCCGGCGGCGCCCGAGCACTGACGCGGCGTCAGCCCCGCATCCGTCGCGGCACGGCCGTGCGGCCCACCGACGCGGCGAGCTTGCGCACCCGCCGCCAGTTCATCCGGGGCGGCGGCTCGGGCACCCCGGGGCGCTGCCGGGGCACCCGCACCCGCAGCACACGGCGGGCGATGCGGCAGTGCACCGGGGTGGTCAGCACATGCGCCTCACCGTCGATACCGACCTCGATGACCGACTGGTCCGCGTCCACGACCACCTCACGCGCCGCCGCGATGGTGAGCCCGGCGGGCTGCGGATCCAGCAGCAGAGCCGCCGCCTCCACCGCGCTGTCCACCCGCACGCCCAGCACGCCCAGCGTCCCCGTGTCCAGCCGGTCCCGTCGGCCGAGCCCCAGCGGATCCCCCCTGCGATAGGGGTTGTTGCTCACCAGCACCGCGTGCGGATCGTGCAGCGCCGCGGCCTCGGCCGGGGCCCCTCGCAGCCGGGCCGTCAGCCGCGGACCGTCCTGCCGGGTCAGCAGATCGGGCAGCATGTCCAGTGCGGTGCCCACCTTGTCGCCCCGGTACGCCGGGTTCTGGATGACCGCGGCGTAGGCGCCGAACGAGGCGTTGTTCACGAACGGGTGCCCGCTCGCGAAGCCCAGGTCCACCCGCAGCTCCACCCCGTCGACGAGAGCGTCCAGACCGGCGGCCGGATCCTCCCGGTCCAGCCCGAGATCCATGGCGAAGTGGTTGCGGGTGCCCGCGCTGATCACCAGGAACGGCAGGCCGTGTTCGGCGGCCACCGCCGCCACCAGCGCCTGCGTTCCGTCGCCGCCCGCCGCGCCCAGCAGGTCCGCGCCGCGCCGGACGGCCGCCTGCGCCAGCGCCGTGACGTCCTGCTCCTCCGCCGGGTCCAGCAGGACCACCTCGGCGCCGAGCGCCTCCGCCTTCTCCTTCAGGCCGAAGCGCTCCACCTTGCCGTCACCGGAACGCGGGTTCATGATCAGGAACGGCTTCCGGGGCGACGGAACGGTCCGTTCGCGCATTCGCGGGGTGTGCTCACCGGCGCTGCGCAGGGCGTACCGGCCGCACCACACGGCCACGCCCCACAGCGCCGGGGAGACGAGGAGCGCCCACAGGAACGTCACCGCGAACAGCGCCACCACGGCCGCCGGCGTGGCCACGGCCAGCACCGTCGCCGCCACCCGGACCGGGCCCCGCCGGGACAGCGCCCACCACAGGGCGGCGGCCGTCACACCGAGCCCGGCCGTGCCGGCGAGCATGAGCAGCAGCCCCGTGACACCGCCGACCAGGACGGGCAGCAGTACGGCGGCCGCGGCCGCCGCCAGCGACGCCCGCGCGGCCCACCGCTGTCCCCAGGGGACATGTCCGCCGAAGTCCACGCCGCCCGCCTCCTCCCTCACCAGCGCTCATCGTAGGCCGCGCGGAGCACGGGGCCCACGCGGGTCGGACCGTCAGGGCGCCCCGCGCATCGGACCGCTTGGACCACGCCAGGAGGGGCACGCGGTACGAGGCGTATCTCCCGACCCCAGGAACGGTGCAAGCGATGAGCGAGTACGAGCGTTCGCGCACGATGCCGGCGCAGCCCGAGCACGTCTTCGACCAGGCCGCTCAGGTGGACCAGCTGGACGCCTGGCTGCCGCAGGCCCTGCATGTGCGGGCCGATGACCTGCCGGCCGTCACCGTGCATGAAGACCGCGGCGACCACGACACGGCCGCCCTGCTCAAGCCACGGCCCGAGCAGATGCGTCTCGAGTGGGGCACGCGCGACCAGGGCGATTACGCCGGCTGGCTCCAGGTCGCCGGGATGGGCAGCGGTGCCAGCGAGGTGACCGTGCACCTGTCGTTCTTCGACGAGGAGCACGACCCCGGCGAGCAGCGGGTGCGGGAGGCCCTCGACGCCAGCCTGGAGCGGCTGGAACAGCAGGTCAGGCTGCGGGAGGACAACGCGGCCGGCTGACGGCGCAGCCCTGACCGCCGAGCGGCGCGGGACCGGTGAGACGGGGCCCGCGCCGCTCGGCGTCCGGCGTCCTGCCGTCCGGCGTCCTGCCGTTTCGTTCGGACGGTCCGACGAGCGGGGAAGCCCCCGGGCGTGCGGGGAACGCCCGGACCGGCGGGGGACTGCCGGGCCGCGGGCCGCGATAAGACCCGGACGCGCAGGGGCCGCGTGCGGCGCGGGTGTGCCGCACGCGGCCCCTGTCCGGGTCCGTCATGTATGGGTGAGCGCCGCACCGGTCGGGACGGCCTGAGCCGCCCCGACCGGTGCGGCCGGCCACCCGGCCCGGCTCAGGCCTCGCCCGTGAACCGTTCCCAGACCCGGTGGGTGCCCAGCAGACGGGTGACCTCGCCGAGCGCCGCCGTGGCGCTGTCGGCGCGGACCACGCCGGGGGCGTCGGCGGGCACACCGGCCGACTGCAGCACCCCTTCCGCACCGTCCCACACGGCGATGGCCTTGCCGTGCCGGAACGCCTCCGACAGCAGCAGCGCCACCCGCGGGTCGCAGGAGCCCTGCGGTACGGCCGCCGGGGCTCCCTTGGCGTCCCGGGCGCCGTAGGCGTCGGCGCCCACACCCGGCGCCCCGGCCACCAGGATGGCGTCGAACTCCACCGAGCGGGCCGTCGCGTAGCTGCGCTGCACCGTCACCGGGCCCTCGCCGTCACCGAGGACACCGCCCGTCGGCGCGACGACCAGCGGGACCATGCCGCCCTCGAGCACCGCCTCACGCACGGCGCGCACCCCGGCCAGGTCGCCGTCGCGGCCGGTGACGATCCCGACGATGCGGCCGTCCGTCGGCCAGGTCTGCCCGACCTGGGACAGCGCAGGGCTCGGCTCGACGTCGGCGAGCGGCACGGTCGGCTTGGGCTCGGGCAGCCCGAGACCGGCGGCGACGCCCGCGCACAGCTCGGGGTCGATGTTGGCCAGTACCTGCAACGCCCGTTCCTTGACGGACTGCTCGTAGCACTTGCCCAGCTCGAAGGTGTACGCGCCGATGATGTGCTCGCGCTCCACCGGGCTCATGCTCAGCCAGAACCGCCGCGGCTGGCTGAAGTGGTCGTCGAACGACTGCGGCGCCTCGCGCACCTTCGTCGCCTCCGGCACCCGCACCGGTGTCTCGACGTAGGCGCCCATGTCCGCGCCGGCGGTGAACGGGCAGCCGCCGTCCACGGAGTTGGGCCGGTACGGTGCCGCGCCGCGGTGCACGGCGGTCTGGTGCATGCCGTCCCGCAGCATGTCGTTGACCGGCGCGTGCGGACGGTTGATCGGCACCTGCGGGAAGTTGGGGCCGCCCAGCCGGGTGATCTGGGTGTCGAGGTAGGAGAACAGGCGGCCGGAGAGCAGCGGGTCGTCGGTGATGTCGATGCCCGGCACGAGATGGCCGGGGTGGAAGGCGACCTGCTCGGTCTCGGCGAAGAAGTTCGACGGGTTGCGGTTGAGGGTGAGCAGCCCGATCGGCTGCACCGGGGCCAGCTCCTCCGGCACGAGGTTGGTCGGGTCGAGCAGGTCGATGCCCTCGAAGGTCTGCTCGGGGGTGTCCGGGAAGGTCTGGATGCCCAGCTCCCACTCCGGGTAGGCGCCCGCCTCGATCGCGTCGGCCAGGTCGCGCCGGTGGAAGTCGGGGTCGACGCCGTTGGCGATCTGCGCCTCCTCCCAGACCAGGGAGTGCACGCCCAGCTTCGGCTTCCAGTGGAACTTCACCAGGGTCGTCCCGCCGTCGGCGTTCACCAGCCGGAAGGTGTGGACGCCGAAGCCCTCCATCGTCCGGTACGACCGCGGGATGCCCCGGTCGGACATGTTCCACAGGGTGTGGTGGGTGGCCTCGGTGTGCAGGGTGACGAAGTCCCAGAAGGTGTCGTGCGCGCTCTGCGCCTGCGGGATCTCCCGGTCCGGGTGCGGCTTGGCGGCGTGGACGACGTCCGGGAACTTGATCGCGTCCTGGATGAAGAAGACGGGGATGTTGTTGCCGACGAGGTCGAAGACGCCCTCGCTGGTGTAGAACTTCGTCGCGAAGCCCCGGGTGTCGCGCACCGTGTCCGACGAGCCGCGCGAACCCAGGACGGTGGAGAAGCGCACGAACACCGGCGTCTCGGCGTCCTTGGCGAGGAAGGCCGCCTTGGTCACCGGCGTGGCGGTGCCGTAGCCGCGGAAGATGCCGTGCGCCGCCGCGCCCCGCGCGTGCACCACCCGCTCCGGGATGCGCTCGTGGTCGAAGTGCATCACCTTCTCGCGCAGATGGTGGTCCTGCAGCAGCACCGGACCACGCGGCCCGGCCTTCAGCGAGTGGTCCGTGTCGTACAGCCGGGCGCCCTGCGCCGTGGTCAGATAAGCGCCCTGCTGGGCCATCGCCGCCTGGTCGGTGCCGGTGGGAACGCCGGTGGGCGAGTAGGTGTCGGGGCCGGTCTGGTCCGGCTTCGGCGGCAGCGGCTCGCGCGCCTCGGTGGGCTCCTCGACGGACGGCGGCTCGGGCCCGGGGCGGCCGGGGATGCCGTCGGCGGGGCCCGTGTCACCGCCGAGGACCTTCTCGGCCGCCTTCTTCAACGGGTTGCTATCGCTCATGTGTGATCCCTTGTCTCCGGCCGAGCCGCGCGGCGTGGCCGGGCTGCCCTGCGGGTGGATGACCGTCCGCCGCGCGCACACCGCGGGCGCGATGGCGAACCTGCGGCGCCGGGGCGCATGGCGCCTCCGGCGCGGGGCCGGTGCGCGGCCGCCCGGGCGCACGGCGCGCACGGTCCGGCGGCGGAGCCGGGCTCCGCCGCCGGACCGGT
>NZ_JBEZWX010000053.1:0-39645 GCF_040637635.1 Streptomyces sp. NPDC028635
CGGCCAAATCGATTTGGCCAAATCGATTTGGCCGCCGTCCGGGCCATCGAAGAAGGCCGAACCACCGAGCGAGTCGACCTCGAAACGGAGTCCCCCGTGTCGCTACGCACCGCTCCACCCGCTGCCCCGGACCCCGAGACCGCCGCACAGGCCGACGACCGGCGCCGCCATCCCGTCGACGCCTACCGTCCCGTGCACCGGATGCTGCTGTTCGGCATCCAGCACGTGCTGGTCATGGCGGCCACCCCGATCTCCAGCGTCTTCCTGGTCAGCGCGACGCTGCACCTCACACCCGCGCTGACCGTCAACCTCCTGGCCGCCGCCTTCGTGCTCTCCGGCCTCGGCTCCCTGCTGCAGTCCCTGGGACCGTGGGGCATCGGGGCACGGCTGCCCTTCGTCATGCTGCCCGGCGGCGCGCCGCTGGTGCTGTTCCTCTCCATCGCCGACCAGCACGGACTGCGGACCGCGACCGGGGCGGTGATCATCACCGCCGTCTTCTACTTCGTCGTGCTGCCGGTGTTCTCACGGCTGCTGAAGTTCTTCCCCACCCTGGTCATCGGCACGATGATCACCATCGTCGGCGTGAACCTGGTGAAGGTCGGCGCCCTGCTGGTCACCGGGCGCCCCGGCACCAGCGGCTTCGGCGAGCCGCGCGCCCTGCTGCTGGGCCTGGCCACCGTGGGCTTCACCGTCGTCGCCTACGGGCTGCTGCGCGGCACCCTGCGCCAGCTCTCCGTCATGCTGGGCCTGCTGGCCGGCACCGCGCTCGCCGCCCTGCTCGGCCAGGTGCATCTGGCGGGCGGCGGCGGACTGCTGCACGCGCCGGAGCTGATGCCGTTCGGCACCCCGCAGTTCAACCTCGTCGCCGCGCTCCCCCTGCTGGTCTACAGCCTGGCCTCGATGGCGGAGGCGACGGGGCAGACCGTGGTCAACAGCGAGGCCGTCGGTCTGGAGCCCGACGCCCGCCGGGACGCGCCCCGCACCATCCGCGGCGACGCGCTCGTCTCACTGGCGGGCGGCTTCTTCGGGCTGCCCCTGATGGTCACCAGCGGCGAGAACATCGGCATCGTCAAACTCACCGGCGTCCGCAGCCGCTTCGTCACGGTGGCCGCCGGACTCTTCCTGATCGTCATCGGATTCCTCGCGCCCGTGGCCCGGCTGGTCAACGCGATCCCCGCGCCCGTGGTGGGCGGCACCGCGCTGGTCGTCTTCGGCGTCATCACGGTGCTCGGCATCCAGCTCCTCGGCCGCGCCGGCCTGGACGACCACACCGACACCTTCATCGTCGCCGTCGCCCTCGCCGCCGGCCTCCTCCCGATCCTCGTGCCCGGCGTCTACGCCCAGCTCCCGCCCACCCCCCGCATCCTCCTGGAGAGCGGCGTCGCCGTCGGGGCGTTCACCGCGGCCCTGCTGCACGCGCTCTTCCACCGCCCGCCGTGGGTCTCCCGCTCCCTCAAGGCGGCCCCCGCCGAGCCCGCCCCCGCTGTCGGCACCCCGGCCGACGCTCCCGCGGACCCGCACCACCCCTGAACCCCCCGTGAACACCTACGACAAGGACACCATGCACCCCCTGTCCAGCCCCGATCCCGGGCCACTGCTGCACGACGACACACCGCTGCTGCTGGTCCCCGACACCGTTCTGCTGCCCGACGGGCCCGCCGAGGACCACGCCGTCGTCGTCACCGGTACCGTCTTCACCGACGTCGGGCCGACCGCCCGCGTCCTGCGCGACCATCCCGGGCTGAGCCCCGTACGGCTGCCGGGCCGGGCCCTGCTGCCCGGGTTCGTCGACGCCCACCACCACCTCACGCAGAGTTTCGGCGCCGCGCTGGCGTTCGGTGAACCCTCGGAGATCTTCCGCCGGGTGTGGGTGCCGCTGGAAGGCGCCCTCGACGAGGAGTCGGCGTACGTGGCGGCGAAACTCGCCGCGTGGGAGGCCCTGCGCGGCGGCTTCACGACCGTCGCCGACGCCGGGACGCGCGCACCGATCGACGTGGAGGCCGTGGCGAGCGCCGCACGCGACGCGGGCCTGCGCTGCGTCCTGGGCGCGATCTGCAACGACGCCGACGAGCCCGGCGCGGACGACGTGGTCGCCCGGGCCGGCAAGCACCTCTCCCGCTACGCGGGCGACCCGCTGGTGCACCCCTCCCTCGCCGTCTCCATCCCGGAGGCGGCCACGGAGGCCACCCTCGCGAGCCTCGCCCGGCTCGCCGCCGAGGCGGGCGCGGTCCTGCAGATCCACGTCAACGAACACCTCGCCGCGGTGGAGCGCTCTCTCGTACGGCACGGACTGCGGCCGCTGGAGCATCTGCACCGGCTGGGCGTGCTCGGGCCGCAGCTGCTCGCCGCCCACGCCACCCTGCTGACGCCCCGTGAACTCGCCCTGCTGCGCGACACCGGAACCGCAGTCAGCTACAACCCCGTGGCCAGCGCGTGGAAGGGCAACGCCGTGGCGCCCGCCCTGCTCATGGCGGAGCAGGGCATCCGATTCGGCCTCGGCACCGACGGCACACGTGGCGACGCCTTCCGGCTGCTGGACGCCGCCGAGACCGCCCAGCGCCTCACCCACGGGCTGGCCACCGGCGACTCCTCGTGCGGCGGCGGCTGGACCTGGCTCGACCACGGCACCCGGCTGGGCGCCGACGCGGTCGGGCTGGGGTCGAAGGCCGGTGTCGCGGGCGTGAGCGCGGGCGTGGTGGCCACGGGCGCGGCGGCCGACTTTCTGCTCGTCGACCTCACCGTCCCCGAACTGGCCGCCTCGCACGACCTGCCCTGGGAGCTGCTGCGCCGCGGCAACCGCGACCAGATCACGGCGGTGTTCACGGCCGGACGCCTGCGGCTGTGGCACGGCTCGCCCCTGACCTGGGACGGTGCGGGCCTCGTGGCGCGGGCCCGGGAGCTCGCCGCCGAAGTCGTCGGGCGGGCCCCCATCGTCCGGGTGCACCGGCCCTCCACGGAGGCCGCCCGATGATCCGCGCCGACATCGCACGGGAGGTGCGCGCATGAGCGGCGACGCCCTCGCCCTGCTGGCCGTGACCGTGGCCGTCGCCGCCTTCGTGCAGGGCGCCAGCGGCCTCGGCTACGCCCTGATCGTCGCGCCGGTGGCCGGCCTCGCGGACCCGGGGCTGCTGCCCGTCTTCCTGCTCGCGTCGATGATCCCGCTGAACCTGTACGTGGCCTGGCGGGAGCGGTCCAGCATCGATCTGCGCGGCGCCGGGTGGATCACCGGCGCCCGCCTCGCGGCCACTCCGGCGGGGCTGGTGCTGCTGGCCGCCGTTCCCGAGCACGATCTCGGGCTCCTGGTGGGGGTGGCGACCGTGCTCGCGGCGCTGGTCAGCCTCGCGGCGCCGGCGTTCGCGCCGGGCCGTGCCGCGTATGTGGGCGCCGGTCTGGTCACCGGGATCACCGAGACGGCCACCGGCGTGGGCGGGCCGCCGCTCGCGCTGGTCTACCAGCACCGGCCGCCGCCGGAGCTGCGGGCCACGGTCGCCGTGTGCTTCCTGCTCGGCGAGGCCGCCTCCCTGGTCCTGCTGTTCTGCACGGGGCGCGCGCACCTGGACCACCTGGGTACGGCGCTGTGGATGCTGCCCGCGCTGGCCGCGGGCGCGGCGCTGAGCCGGCTGGTGCATCACCGGCTGAACGCGCGGCGGCTGCGGCTGGGGGTGCTGGTGTTCGCGCTGGTGTCGGGGCTGGTGCTGATGCTGGGGATATGACCCGCGGGTTCCCTCCGGGGGCCTGAGGGGTTGGTCATCGCACCCAGTCTCAGGGAGTGCCCGGCGACCATGCGCCGGGACCCCCGGTGGACTTTCGGGTGCGGGCCGGTGGGGGCTGGTCGCGCAGTTCCCCGCGCCCCTTGTGGGTTGGCCTGCGCGCCCGGTCCCGGGCGGTGCCCCGCGCTCCTTGTGGGTTGGCCTCCGCACCCGGTCTCAGAGAGCGCCTCGGCGACCACGCGCCGGGGCCCCGGTGGACTTTCGGGTGCGGGCCTGTGGGGGCTGGTCGCGCAGTTCCCCGCGCCCCTTGTGGGTTGGCCGTCGCACCCGGTCCCGGGCAGTGCCCCGCGCTCCTTGTGGGTTGGCGGCGCACCCGGTCACACGCCTTGCCCCGCTCGCGCCCGGGGTCAGAGGGTGGTGGAGGGCTGGCGTAGTGAGGAGGCTCGGGGGATCAGGGTGGGGGGTGGAAGGGGTGGGGTCGGGGCGTGGTCCGTGTCGGCCGGGGTGCCCCGCAGGTGCCGTAGCAGGAGGTCGAGTGCCTGTGCCGCGGCCTGTTCCAGGTGCAGGTCCACCGCGGTCAGCGGGGGCATGCAGGTGCGCGCGCGGACGCCGTCGTAGCGCGTGACGACCAGGACGTCGTCCGGCACCGCGCGCCCGCTGTCGTGCAATGCGCGCACCGCGCCCACCGCGAACGCGTCGACCATGACGCACAGCGCGTCGATGCCGGGGTGTTCGCGCAGCAGGGCGGCGCACGCCTCGTAGCCCGCCTGTTCGCCGCCGGACTCCTCGGCGACGGCCGTCACCGGCGGCCAGCCGTGGCGTTCCGCGGCGCGCGCGTAGGCGGTCCGCGCGTCGACGGCCGAGGACCGGGTGCCGGGCGCGGTGAGCAGCGCGGGGCTGCGGGCGCCCTCGCGGGCCAGGTGGTCCAGCAGCAGTTCGGTGACCGCCTCGCCGTTGAGGTCGGCGTACGGCGCCTGCGCCGCGTCCGGCACCGGCCGGCCGAGCGCCACCCAGGGCAGGCCGCGTTCGCGCAGCTCGGCGACCACGGGATCGTCCTCGCGGGGCTCCACGACGATGGCGCCGTCCACGTCGACCGTGCGCAGCCCCGCACCGGACTCCCCCGGCGGCAGCAGTACCAGCGCGAACCCGTGGGCCAGCGCGTGTTCGGCCGCGGCGGCCGCGACCTCCATGTAGAAGCCCAGCCGGGACGGTCCGCCGGCCACGGCGAGCGGCATCGACGACAGCAGGGCGATCGCCCTGGCCTCGCCGCGGCGCAGTCGCTGGGCGCGCAGGTTGGGGCGGTAGCCCAGTTCCCCGGCGACCCGTTTGACGCGTTCCCGGGTGCGCGGGTCGACCTTGCCCAGCCCGTTGAGCGCGTGCGAGACGGTCGTACGGGACACACCGGCGGCGCGTGCCACATCGGCGATCGTCGGCTGACGGGACGCGGAGGCCGGTCGGGGTTCGGTCATCGGCGGCTGTTCTCCTCCTACGCTGCGTGCCGCCCAGTCTTCCCGATGCCTCGGCGGTCCGGCACGCCGCCTCCCCCGAAACCGCGTCAGAGGCGGGCCGCACGTCGTGGGAGCGGTGGGGGCCGGCGAGGAGCGCGCCGGCCCCCGGGTCACCGCCCCTGGCCGCTCACGCCGTCGTGGCCTCACCCCGGCGGGCCGCCACACGGTCCAGGAACAACTGCCGCCCGACCGGGTCCGTGGCCAGCTCCACCGCGACATGGGCGAGGGCGATCGCTCCGTCCAGGACGGCCCGGTCGGCGCCGGGGCTCGTCCCGTGGCGGGCAAACTGCTCGGTGTGCTGCATCGCGCCCTGTGTGTCGTAGCCGATCGTGGGGTGCAGCGACGGTACGGCGTGGGAGACGTTGCCCATGTCGGTGGACGCCATCCGCTGCCCGTGCCGGTCCACCGGGTCGCGGCCCAGGGCGCGGGCGGCCCGCACATAGGCGGCGGTGAGGCGGGCGTCCTGGCGCAGGTCGGCGAAGTCGTGGCCGTGCTCGGCGAGGTCGAGGGCTGCTCCCGTGGCCAGGGCGCCCGCCTCCAGGCAGGCCCGCACCCGCTGCCGGGCGTGCGCGAGGTCGTCGACGGTGTGGGCCCGCAACTCGTAGCGCCCGCGCGCGAGTTCGGGGATGACGTTCACGGCGTGGCCGGCTTCGAGGACGATGTCGTGGACCAGGGTGCCGGGCGGCAGCTGCTGGCGCAGGAGGCCCACGGCCGTGTGCGCGAGCGTCATCGCGTCGAGGGCGTTGACGCCCTCCCATGGGGCGAGCGCGGCGTGGGCCGGGCGTCCCCGGTAGGTCACGTCCCAGGCTCCCACGGCGAGTGAGGAGGCGCCGACCGAGTCCTCGGGCGCCGCGTGGACCATCATCGCCGCGGCGACGTCGTCGAAGACGCCCGCCCGGAGCAGCAGAACCTTGCCGCCGATGTCCTCCTCCGCCGGGGTGCCCACGAGCTTGACGGTGAGGGCGAGATCGTCCGCCACGGCCGCGAGTGCGAGCGCGGCCCCGACGGCGGCGGCGCCGTTGACGTTGTGGCCGCAGGCGTGGCCGATGCCGGGCAGCGCGTCGTACTCGGCGCACAGGGCCACCACCAGGTCGCCGGTGCCGTAGGTCCCCACCAGGGCGGTCGGTACGCCGCCCGCACGGTCGGTCACCCGGAAGCCGGCGTCGGCGAGCACCGCGGCGATCTTCGCGGCGGACTTGAACTCCCGCAGCGCGGTCTCGGGTTCCGCGTGCAGGCTGTGGCTGAGCCCGATGAGGACGTCCCGCCGGGAGCGGACGGCGTCCGCGGCTGCGGTGAGGGCCCGGCCGGTGGCGGGGGCGAGGGACTGAGAGTGTGTCATGCGGCTTCCCCACTGGTCGTCATCAGGGTGGGCGTCGAGGCGGTGGCGGGGGCCGCGCCGCCCTTGAAGAGCAGCCCGATCACCGCTCCGGCGAGGGCGACGGCCGCGCAGGCGGCCCAGGCCCACAGGTAGCCCGCCGGGGCGATGCCGCCGCCCGCTGCCGGGTGGGCCGCGAAGAGCGCGCCGATCACGGCGGCGCCGATGGCCGCGCCCAGTGACAGGGCGAGTTCGTTGATGCCGACGGACAGCGCGGTCTCGGCGTCGTCGACGACCTCCACCGACAGGGTGCGGGTGACGGCTTCGAACATGCCGGTCGCGACCCCGACGACGAGGGCGCCGGCCAGGTACTGCGGCAGGGAGGCGTGGAAGAACACCAGCGACGTGAAGCCGGCGGTGCCGACGCCGCCGCCCGTGGCGAGGGTGGCCCGGTCCCCGATCAGCCGGGCCAGCCGTGGAGTGGCGGTGGATCCGGCGCAGCCGGCGACGACCATGGCGAGCGAGATCAGGGCGATGTCCTGCGAGCCGAGTCCCTGGCCGTAGCCGTTCCCGTCGCGGTGGGCGCCGAGGAAGACCGCGTTCGCCCCGAGGAAGCCGATGGTGCCGAAGGCCGCGCAGAAGGTGTGCGCGCTGATCACCGCGAGTCGGGCGTTGCGCAGCAGCCGGACGTCGACCAGGGGGTGGGCGGAGTGCTGCTCGACGCGCACCCACAGCACGAGGGCCACGACGGCGACGGCGACCGTCGCCAGGGTGGGCGCCGAGCTCCAGCCCCAGGTGCCGCCCTGGGCGAGGACCAGGACGAGCGCGCCGAGTCCGACGGTGAGCAGCGTCGCCGCCGCCGTGTTGAAGCGGCCCGCCCGCCGGGTCGTGCTGTCGGGCAGGGCGAGCGCCGCGGCGAGGGCGAGCAGCGCGAACGGTACGGCGGTCCACAGCCCGGCCGACGCGTGCTCCTCGCTGAGCGAGCCGGCGGCCAGGCCGCCGACGCCGATGGACAGCAGCAGCGCGCCCACGAGGACGGACATGCCCGTGCGGCCGCGTTCCGGGGCCCGGGAGCGCAGGATGCCCGCCAGCAGCGGGAAGAAGCCGACGACGGCGCCCTGCAGGGTCATGCCCACCGCGAGCGTGGCGGTGGTCGGGCGGACCGCGATGAGCAGCGAGCCGGCCGCCACCATGGCGACGGCGACGCGCAGCAGCCGCCGGTGGCCGTGGATGTCGCCCCAGCGTGACAGCAGCGGTGTGAGCACCGCGAACGCGAGCTGGGACAGCAGGTACAGGTTGTTCTGGCCGACTCCCGAGAGCCCGATGTGCCGGCCCACGACGGGCAGCAGCGGGGTCAGGTAGCCCTGGACGACTCCGCTGCACACCACGATCAGGGTCATGGTCGCGAGCAGTCCGCGGCCGCGGCTGATGGTTCCGGTCACTGTCTCACCGTCTTCCCTTGGCTGGAATCCGAGGTGATGGCTAGAGTGCGACCCTCGGTCGAGGACCCCGGGAACATCGTGGAAATCCTGCACGGAGGTCGGCGCGGGTGAAGGAATCGGACACCGTGAGCGAGCTGGACCTCGCTCTCGTGCACGCGCTGCAGATCCGCCCGCGTGCCGCCTGGTCCGATCTCGCCCCGTTGCTCGGTGTCACGGCGGTGACGCTGGCCCGGCGGTGGGAACGGCTGACGCGGGAGGGACTGGCGTGGCTGTCCGTGGTGCCGGGACCGGCGTTCACCCGGACCCGCTGCACGGCGTTCGTGCTGGTCGGCTGCGCGCCGGCGGAACGTGAGCGGCTGGCGGCACGGGTCGCGGGCCTCACGGAGGCGGTGACCGTGGAACTGACGGCTCCTGGCTCCGCCGATCTCCTGCTGGACGTGCTGGCGCCGACGCCCGCCGCGCTGCACCGGTTCGTCACCGAGCGCCTCGCGCTGCTGCCCGGGGTGACCGGCGTGGAGTGCCTGTTCGCCACCTCGCTCTACGCCGACGGGACGCGCTGGCGGCTGGGCTCCCTGGACGCCGCGCAGCTCAGCGCCCTGGATCCGGCCGGGTCACGGGAGCGGGACGGCGGGGCCGCGCCGTCGCTCGACGCGCTCGACCGGGCCCTGCTCGACCTCCTCGCCCGGGACGGCCGGCTGGGCCTGGCGGAGCTGGCCCAGCTCACCGGGACCAGCGCCGCCACCGTGCGGCGCCGGCTGCACCGGCTCACCGCCTCCGACATGGCCCGCTTCCGCTGCGACCTCTCCCCCGCGCTGAGCGCGCTGCCGGTGGCGGTGACCTTCCGGGGCCGGGCGCCGGCCCGGGACGTGAACGGCCTGCACCGCACCCTGGGCACGCTGCCGGAGTGCCGGCTGGTGGCCGCCGTCACCGGGACGGCGAACGTTCTCGCCACGTACTGGATGCGCGACCTCGGCGCGGTGCAGCACCGGGAGACCGCGATGGGCGCCCGGCTGCCGTCGCTGGAGATCACCGACCGCATCGTCGGGGTGCGTACCGTCAAACGGATGGGCCACCTGCTGGATGCCGCCGGCCGCCGGACCGGGACGTGCCCGATCCGGCCGTGGTGACGCCCGGGCGCCTCGCGTTCAGGTGAGGCGGGCGCGCAGTGCGCGGGCGGCCTTGCCGGTGACGCTGAAGGCGTAGGCGGTGACCGCCGACGGTGCGGGCCGCAGTTCCAGGACGAGCTGTCCGTCGTCGGGCCGGACCCGGGCGGTGTGGACGCGTTTGCCGTTCCCGGACAGGGACAGCGCGTGCGGGCCGCGGCGGCCCACGCCGTTGCCGAGCGCCCCGCCCAGCGCGCCGCGCGCGGTCATGCCGTGCGCCGTGCACCGCAGGGACAGATGCCAGTCACCGGAGGGCAGGGCGCGCCCGTCGTCCACGCTCGCCAGGTCGACGCGCACCCGGAAGCAGGCCCGCCCGTAGTCGTACGTCTCCTTGCCGCGGGCCACGGTCAGGTGCGGGGAGGGCACTTGTTCGCACCTGACCGCGATCTCCTTGCCGCTGCGGGCGTGGCGCAGGACGAGTTCGGTGACCAGGTCGTCGGTGTCCACCTGGTCGAGGTAGCCGTAGCCGCCCAGTTCGAGGACGCTGCCCTGCCAGAGGAGGTGGTCGAGCCGGCGGCGCGGGCTGACCCTGAGCATGTCGGAGGTGATGTCGCAGAGCTCCTCGTACACCGGGGAATCCGCGGCGGGGAACGGCGGTGCGGCGTACAGCCTGCCGTTCCTGGTGAGCGCCTTGCCGGGGCGGTCGGCGAGCTCCCACTCGACGACCGCGGCGAGTTCTTCGGCCAGCCCCTCGCGCAGGCAGTGGCTGACCAGCCGCTCGTGGAGACCGAACTCGGCCGAGACCGCGGGCGTGATCCACTTCCGGGCGTACGGCTGGGCCAGCTCCACCAGTTCCCTGCGGGTGGCGGCATCGGCGTCGAGGAAGCGGCGGTCGAAGCGGCGCACCATCTCCACCCGGACATGACGGGTGATCAGATGGTCGCGCAGTCGCCCGGGTTCGGTCATCTCCGTGACTAACCGGATCATCTCGTCGGCCTGTCTCAGGACCGTGCCCAGCTCCAGGCCGTTCGCGGTGATGTTGCCCTCGTCGCCCCGCTTGACGAGGTAGTAGCAGTCGTAGTCGCCGACGATCGAGATGACCTTGCTGTGCAGATAGGCGCGGGCGACGAAGTGCTGGTCCTCGCTGATGCGCATGTGTTCCGGGAAGCGGATGCCGTGCGCCTCGAGCATGCCGCGCCGGAACAGCTTGAACGGCATCAGCGTGTAGTAGACGTCGCCCTTGGACAGGTCGGCCTTGTCGACGTTCTTGGCGAAGACCTGCCGCGGCACGCGCCGTCCGACGCCGACGAGTTTGCCGAGGACCACGTCGGAGTTGTTCTTCTCCGCCATGGCGACCAGCCGCTCCAGCGCCTCGGGGCCGAGGCAGTCGTCGCCGTCGAGGAAGAAGACATACGTGCCACGGGCGTGGTCGAGTCCGACGTTGCGCGGCCGGCTCGGGCCGCCCGACGCCTCCTGGTGGATCACTTTCATCCGCCAGGGCCTGTCCTTCGCCCAGGCGTCGAGCCGCTCACCGCTGCCGTCCGTGCTGCCGTCGTCGACGGCGATGATTTCTAGCGCGTCCATGCCAATTGATTGCTGCGCAACCGAGGCGAGCGTCTGCTCCAGATAGGGCAGCGCGTTGTAGACCGGTATCACGACGGATACCAGTGGTGTGTACGACCACTTCACGGGATTCCCCCCCATGCAGTTCATATGAAAAACCACTGTGGGTCCGACCGGGTTCCAGTCGGCGTCCGCCCTGGTCAGGACCCAATGGGCTGATTCACCGATCGAGCATAAATGATGGGGCGTGTGCGCGTTTCACGACCTACCGGTGGAGATTCGGAATTTCACGGTCTGGAAGGGGCGCGATGGCGCGCACAGGGGAGCTGCCCGCGCAGGAAAAAGAGCTGCGTGCGCCGTAAAGAGAAGTGCGCGCTCCGGAAAGGGGGGCTCGCGGCCGGGAGGAGTGGTGCGCGGCCGGGGAGGGGGATGCGCGCTCGGCGCACAAAAAAGGGAAAGGACGCCGTCCGTTCCTTTCCACTCTCAACCTATAGCGCACCGGGGGGCTTGCCGCAAGGCCCCCTTCGTGGCGCACAATCGGCGGCCGAAGCAAGGACCGGCCGCAACAGGGGGAGTCACGCAGTGCCTGTGGTGTTGTCAACCGATGGACGCCGGGGGGACATGGAGCCCCTGTCGGGGCTCGCTGTCGCGCCGCGCGAACACGGCGCGAAGGTGGGGGCGGCCACCCGGGCGGGTGCGCCGCAGATCGTCGTGGCGCAGCCGGCGGACCAGCCGTACCGGGCGGGCCGGGTGGCCGCGCCGGGCACCGGCGCGGCACCCGACGCTCCGGCGCCGACCGCGGCCTCCCTGTCGGCGGCGCCGGACACGGCCCTGGCCCCCGCGGCAGTCGCCCGGACGAGCGAGGTGGCCGCCCTGGTCCGCACCGACAGGACCGCGGCGGCTGCGAAGCTGCTGCTCGACGGGACCGTGGTGGCCGCGAAGCTGCTGCTCCACGCGATCGACTGAGACGGCCGGGGCCCGACCAGCCGTACGCCACGACCACGACCACCACCACCGCCCGATGTCCGCCCGGCGGGCCGCCGTACAGCGGGCATCGCCCGGACCCCGTGCTTCGCCCACCACTCGACCCACGATCCGCCCCCCTCGGAAACCCGCCGCCCGGCGGCCCGCCGCCCAGGCAAGGCACCGGCCCCCATGCCCTCGCCACCCCCGCCAGGCGGCCCGCCGCAGCCCGGGCCCGGCCGCCCTGCCCCTCCCACGAACCACCACCGACGCCCGGTGTCCCGGTGCGGCGGCGTACCCTGCCGCGGCCGGGCACCGTCCGGCCGCGGCCGACCGGACACCCCGCACGCCGCATGTGAACGGAGCTGACCTTGAACCCCCTGACCACCCGTGCCTTCGACCTTCCCGAGCAACTGTCCGCGAAGGCGGACCCGGCGCTGATCGCCGACGACGAGCGGCACTTCGCTGCCCTGGCCGCCTGCCTGGAGGAGACGATCGCCGAGCTGTCCGACCGTCTCGCCGCCACGCGCAAGGCACCCGGCGGCACGGGCCGGGAGGCGATGGACCGGGACGCCGAGATCCACCGGCTGACCGCCCGTCTGCGCACCCTGCGCCGCTTCGGACTGGACCTGTGCCTGGGCCGCATGGTCGGCGCGGACGGCGGCGTGCCGGTGTACGTCGGGCGGCTCGGGCTGACCGACAGCAGCGGGCGCCGGCTGCTGCTCGACTGGCGCTCCCCCGCGGCCGAGCCGTTCTTCGGGGCCACCCACGCCGACCCGATGGGGCTGGCAGCCCGGCGCCGCTACCGCTGGACCCGCGGCCGGATCAGCGACTACTGGGACGAGGTGTTCACCGCCGACGGGCTGGAGGGCCACGCGGCGCTGGACGACCAGTCCGCGTTCGTCGCCGCTCTGGGCGGCGCCCGGTCGTCGCGGATGCGGGACGTGCTCGCCACCCTCCAGGCCGACCAGGACGCCATCATCCGCGCCGGTTCCCGCGGCGCCCTCGTCGTCGACGGCGGGCCTGGCACCGGCAAGACCGTCGTCGCGCTGCACCGCTCGGCCTACCTCCTCCACTCCGACCCGCGGCTCGGTCACCGCCGGGGCGGCGTGCTGTTCGTCGGCCCGCACCGCCCCTATCTGGCGTACGTCTCCGACGTCCTGCCCAGTCTCGGCGAGGAGGGCGTGCAGACCTGCGTCCTGCGGGACCTCGTCCCCGAGGGGGCGACGGCGGACGTCGAGACCGATCCGGAAGTGGCCCGGCTGAAGTCGTCCGCGGCCCTGGTGGGCGCGATCGAGAAGGCCGTCCGGTTCTACGAGGAGCCGCCGGCCGAGCCCATGACGGTCACCACGCCCTGGTCGGACATCCGGCTCACCCCCGGTGACTGGGCGGCCGCCTTCGACGCGGCGGAACCGGGCACACCGCACAACGAGGCCCGCGAACAGGTGCGGGAGGAACTCCTCACCCTCCTGGTGGACAAGCACGACGGCGACGCCTCTCCCGAGGAGCTGCGCCGGTATCTGCGCAAGGACCGGGAGCTGCTGGCCGCGTTCCACCGCGCGTGGCCGCTGCTGGAGGCCGCCGACGTGGTGGCGGACCTGTGGTCGGTGCCCGCCTACCTGCGGATGTGCGCGCCCTGGCTCAGCCGCGAGGAGGTGCGCGTGCTGCAGCGCGCGGACCCGCGCGCCTGGACGGTGTCCGACCTGCCGCTGCTGGACGCCGCACACCAGCGTGTGGGCGACCCGGAGGTGGCGCGGCGCGCGCGGCGGCGCGTGGCCGTGCTCGCCGCCCAGCGCGAACGCATGGCGCACGTCGTCGACAACCTGATCGCGGCCGTCGCCGACTCGGGCGCCGACGGCGACGACGGCGAGGGCCTGGTGAGGATGTTGCGCGGCGAGGACGCCCAGGTGAGCCTGGTCGACGAGTCCGAACTGGCGTCCGTCGACCCGGATCTGCTCGCCGGGCCGTTCGCGCACGTCGTCGTGGACGAGGCGCAGGAACTGACCGACGCGGAGTGGCAGATGCTGATCTCGCGGTGCCCGTCGCGCAGCTTCACCATCGTCGGGGACCGCGCCCAGGCCCGGCACGGCTTCACCGAGTCGTGGCAGGAGCGGCTGAAGCGGGTAGGGCTGGACCGGATCACCCTGGCCTCCCTCACCATCAACTACCGTACGCCGCGGGAGATCATGGCGGAGGCGGAGCCGGTGATCCGGGCCGCGCTGCCGGACGCCAACGTGCCGGTCTCGGTGCGCGGCAACGGCCTGCCCGTCGTGCGCGGTTCGGCGTCGGAGCTGACGTCGGTCCTGGACTCCTGGCTGGCCGGCCACGCCGAGGGGGTGGCGTGCGTGATCGGCGCCCCGTCGTTCCAGGAGCGGCCGCGGGTGCGGTCGCTGACGCCGGAGCTGGCGAAGGGGCTCGAGTTCGACCTGGTCGTCCTCGTCGACCCGGAGGAGTTCGGCACGGGCGTCGCGGGGGCCGTCGACCGCTATGTGGCGATGACCCGGGCGACCGGGCAGCTCGTGATCCTCACCGGCGCGGACCCGGTCACCAGCGCACGGCGGTGAAGTCGACGGGCCGGGGCCGCAGCAGGCGGGTGCGTTCGGCCAGCGCGTGCAGCCGGCGGGTCATCTCGTCGGCTGCGAGGCGGTGCCGGCTCCCGTGGCCGGGCAGCAGCCACTCGAAGCGCAGCCGTCCGGCCGCCTCGGCCAGGGAGGCGGCCAGCTGCTCGATGGAGTACCAGGTGACGCTGTGCGCGACCTCCAGATCACCGGTCGTGCGGGACCAGTAGAAGCTGTCGCCGCTGAAGCAGTACCGGTCGTCCGCGAGGTAGAGCACGCTGCCGCGGGTGTGTCCGGGCAGGGGGTGGGCGGTGATCCCCGGGCCGATCGGCAGGGGGTCGAGTCCGCGGATCACCTGGTCCGCGTCCGGTGCGGCGTCCAGGTCGCCCTCGTGGATCCACAACCGGGCGCCGAAGCGGTCGGCGTAGCGGCGGCCGTGCGCGGCGTGGTCGCGATGGGTGAGGAGCACGTCGGTGACGGGCCCGAAGTCCGCGTACCGGCTGCCGAGTTCGCGGCTCCAGCGCGGGGTGTCGACCATCATGACCGTGCCGGAGGGGCGCAGAAGCAGGTAGGAGTGGGCTCCGGCGGTGCGGGGCGAGTTGTGGCCGCAGATCAGCACGCCGTCGTCGAGGCGCATCGGGAACGGGTCGAGCGCCGGATCCAGGCGCCCGGACAGCGGCCGGACGGAGCGGGTGGGGCAGGCGAAGGCGGCGGCGTGCAGGCGCCGCCTCTCCGTCTCGTCGCCCGGCGGGCGCAGGATCCGGGACTTCCCGTCGGCCTCACCGATCAGTTCGGGGGCGAACTGCCGGGCCGCATCGCAGTTGGTGCAGCGGTCGTCCACGTACCAGCCGTCCACGGCGGGACTCCTCTCTCGGGCAACGGCGCCGGGTCGGGGCGCCGTTACAGGGATATCCCGTGCGGGGACGACACCGGTAGGCCGGCCCGGTCTTGTCTTTCCGAAGGAACGACGCTCCCGGACCGGCCCCGTAACTGACCGACCAATCAGTCGATAGGCTGTCCGAACCAGGTGCGCAGCGGGCCGGCGAGAGTCTGCTGGTCGTCGCCGGCCCAGACGACGTGGCCGTCCGGACGCAGCAGTACGGCGGGCACGTCCAGCTCCTCGGCGACATCGACGACATGGTCGACCCGGTCCGCCCAGCCGGCCACCGACAGTGCGCCGGTACCGTCGAGCAGCAGCCCGCGGCCGCGGTGCATCAGCTCGTACAGCCGGCCTCCCTTCAGCCGCACGTCCCGCAGCCGCCGGCCGAGCAGTTCGTGCCCCTCGCCGAGGTCGTAGCGGACGCCGACCGCGAAGGCCGTCTCGGTCATGTACCGGTTGACCTCGTTGAAGTCCATCAGCTTCGACAGCAGCTCGCGCAGCGCCACGGCCCCCGCGTCGGTCCCCAGCAGCGTCATCTGGGCGCGGGTGTTGGCCAGCACGGCGGCGCCCACCGGATGCCGTTCGGCGTGGTAGGTGTCCAGCAGGCCCTCGGGCGCCCAGCCGTGCACCTCGGCGGCCAGCTTCCAGCCGAGGTTGAACGCGTCCTGGACACCGAGGTTGAGCCCCTGCCCGCCGGTCGGCGGGTGGATGTGGGCGGCGTCGCCGGCCAGCAGCACCCGCCCGACCCGGTAGCGCTCGGCCTGCCGGGTGGCGTCACCGAACCGGGACAGCCAGCGCGGCGAGTGCACACCGAAGTCGGTGCCCGCGACGGCCCGCAGCCGCGCCTTGAACTCCTCCAGGGTCGGTGTGCCCGCATCCTCCTCGGACACCTCCGCCGCGGGCACGCCGACGCGGAACACCCCGTCGCCGTTGGGGATGACACCGAAGCGCAGCTGCGTCTTGCGTACCTCGGTGACGACGGCGGTCACCGTGTCCGGGTCGGCGGTCAGCTCCATGTCGCCCAGCAGCGTCTCGACCTTGGCGGGTTCGCCGGGGAAGGCGACGCCGAGCTGCCTGCGCACGGTGCTGCGGCCGCCGTCGCAGCCGACCAGGTAGCGCGAGCGGAGCCGGGTGCCGTCCGCCAGCGCGACGGTCACCCCGTCCGCGTCCTGGTCCACCCCCGTCACTTCGCAGCCGAGCCGCAGGTCGGCGCCGAGTTCGAGCGCCCGCTCGCGCAGCAGCCGCTCGGTGACCGGCTGCAGGGTGGACAGGCCGTACGGGTGGTTGGTGTCCATTCCGTCCGGCCAGGGCTTGTGGATGCCGCCGAAGAAGCCGCCGACCTGGAACTTCTCCCCCACCGCGAGGAACCGGTCCAGCAGGCCGCGCTGGTCCATCATCTCGACGCTGCGCACGTGCAGGCCGCGCCCGCGCGACTCCTTGGTCGGCTCGCTCAGTTTCTCCAGCACGACCACGTGCACGTCGTGCAGCCGCAGCTCGGCGGCGAGCATCAGGCCGGTCGGGCCGCCGCCCGCAATGAGCACATCGATCATCAAAAATCCCCGTATCCGCTGGTTGTGGCTTCGCCGGGCGATTCTGCGGCATGAGGGGGGCCTTGCCGCAAGCCCCCCTGTGCGCTATATGTTGAGAGTGGCGAGGAGAGCGTGACCTCCTCGCTTTCGTGTTTCTCCCCCTGGTGCCGCTCAGCGGACCACCACGGTCTCCCGGTCGACACGCGACAGCTTCGCGGGGTTGCGCACGGCGTACAGGCCCGTGATGACGCCGTCCTCGACGCGCACCGTGACGACCGTGTCGACCTCGCCGTCCTTGCGGAGCAGCAGGGCCGGGTGGCCGTTGACGTAGGCCGGCTGGAGGGACCTCGTCGCCGGGAGCACGATCAGCAGGGGGATCACCCGGTCGGCTCCCACGATGGGTTCCAGAGCGGCCCGTACGACTCCGCCGCCGTCGCCGAGGAAGACGACGTCCGGGGCGAGGATGTCCAACAGGCCCTGCAGGTCGCCCGTTTCGATCGCCCGCCGGAACGCCTCCAGGGCCCCGCGCGACTCCTCCCGGGACACCGGCCCCCGGGGACGCCGCGCCGCCACGTGCGTGCGGGCCCGGTGCGCGATCTGGCGGACCGCCGCCGGGGTCTTGTCCACGGCCCGCGCGATCTCGTCGTACTCGATGCCGAAGACCTCGCGCAGCACGAACACCGCCCGCTCGGTCGGGGTGAGCGTCTCCAGCACGAGCAGCATCGCCATCGACACGCTCTCGGCCAGCTCGGCGTCCTCGGCCACATCGGGCGCGGTGAGCAGCGGCTCCGGCAGCCAGGGGCCGACGTAGGCCTCCTTGCGCCGGCGCAGGGTGCGCAGCCGCGTCAGTGCCTGCCGCGTGGTGATGCGGATCAGGTACGCCCGCTCGTCCCGCACGGTGGCGGCGTCGACGCCCGCCCAGCGCAGCCAGGCGTCCTGCAGGACGTCCTCGGCGTCGGCGGCGGAACCGAGCATCTCGTACGCCACGGTGAACAGCAGATTGCGGTGGGCGAGGAAGGCTTCGGTGGCCCGCTCCATGCCACCGCCCCGCGCGCCGGGCCCCGGGGGCCGTGTCGCTTCCTCGCCGTGTCCGCTCATCGCCGGCTCCCGCCCGTTCTCTCGTGTCCGTGTCACACGCACAAGACGCCGCGCCCCTGCGCTGTGTGACACTCCCGGCCCGTGGCGCGGGTCACAGCGCCGGGGGCGTCACAGAGTCGGGGCGGCCGGCATCTGGTGTTCGCACAGGGCGCGGCGCCGAGGGCCGCGCCACCGGACAGTGAGGACCTGTCATGACACCTCGTTTCGATCTGATGTCCAACGAGCTCGCCGCCCACATCGGCAAGCGCTTCTACGGCGTCGCCCTGGCCATCCGGCAGTCGCCGCTGCCCCGGTCCACCCAGGACCTGGTCATGGTGCGCGCCAGCCAGATCAACGGCTGCGGTTTCTGCCTCGACCAGCACGGCAAGGAGGCCGCGGAGGCGGGCGAGACCGCGGTCCGGCTGGGCCTGGTGGCCGCCTGGCGCGAGTCCACCGTGTTCACCGAGGCCGAGCGGGCCGCGCTGGCGCTCACCGAGGAGGGCACCCGGCTCGCCGACGCCCATCGCGGGGTGTCCGACGAGACCTGGCGGGAGGTGCGCGAGCACTACGACGACGACCGGATCGCCGCGCTGGTCCACCTGGTCGCCATGATCAACGCGGCGAACCGGCTCGGCGTGATCACCCGCACCCCCGGAGGCGCCTACCAGCCCGGCGCGTTCGCGGCCCTGGAGAACTGAGCGGCGGACGACACGGCCCGGGCCGGGACACACGTTCCGGGCCGGGCCGTGTCCGGCGCGTGCACGCCATCGCCGCAAAAGCCGAACTGACGGGTGGGAGGAGGACGTTCGGACGTAGGTTGTGCGGTGAATGATCCACGCCTCGGCTGAAAGACGGTTAGGACCCATGACCGACCCCGCGACGACACACCAGAAGATCGACACGTCGGTGCCGCACTCCGCCCGCATCTGGAACTACTGGCTCGGCGGCAAGGACAACTACCCCGTCGACGAGGAGGCCGGCGACGCCTACACCGCCGTCTTCCCCGGCATCGTCACCATCGCCCGCAGCAGCCGGGCGTTCCTGCGCCGCACCATCACGTATCTGGTGTCCGAGGCGGGCATCCGGCAGTTCCTCGACGTCGGCACGGGGCTGCCGACCGCCGACAACACCCATGAGGTGGCCCAGCGGCTCGCCCCCGAGACGCGGATCGTCTACGTCGACAACGACCCGATGGTCCTGGCCCACGCCCGTGCCCTGCTCTACTCCTCCCCCGAGGGCGCGACGTCCTACATCGACGCCGACGTGACGGACCCGGAGCGCATCCTCGCGGCCGCCGAGAAGACGCTCGACCTGGGCCGGCCCACCGCGCTCATCCTCAGCAACATCCTGGGCCACGTCGGCGACCACGAGCAGGCCCGCGCCATCGTGACGCGGCTGATGGCCGCCCTGCCGTCGGGCAGCCATCTCGCCGTCAACGACGGTTCGCGCGGCGTCGACCCCGTCTTCGAGGCGGCTCAGGACGCGTACAACAGCAGCGGCGCCGTGCCGTACAACCTGCGGACGGTCGACGAGATCGCCGCGTACTTCGACGGCCTCGAACTGGTCGAGCCCGGCGTGGTGCCGGTCACGCAGTGGCGTCCGGAGCCGGGTGCGAACACGGAGGTCGTCGCCGAGCACGGTGGGCTCGCCCGCAAGCCCTAGCCCGCGGCAGGCCGTGGGAGTTCATCCGCCGCACCGGCCGCCCTCTCCCCGCAGCACCGGCGGAGGGGGCGGCGGCCGCCGATGTCCTCGCTGACCGGCGCGGCCGACGGTATGGTGTGCGCATGCATCGTTTCGCGTGTCTCAGCTGGTGGCGCTCCTCCTAGGAGCGGCCGCCTCACACGCGTGACCCGGGCCGTTCGGACGAACGGCCCTTTGTGTGTCCCCTGGAACAGGGCTGGTGTCGTCCGTCGGCGTCCACCACCCACCAGGAGATCTCATGGACACCATCACCCTTCCCGCCACGGCCACGGACGCCACCGCCACGGCTCCCTCCCCCGACGCCCTCGGCGTGTCCGCCGCCCGGGCCCGCAGCGCGGTCCTGGAGGAGCTGATCCGCGAGGAACCCGGGCGGTTCCGGGTCCTGACCGGCGACCGCCCCACCGGACGGCTGCATCTGGGGCACTACTTCGGCACGCTGCACAACCGGGTCCGGCTCCAGGACCTCGGTGTGGAGCTGTTCGTCCTGGTCGCGGACTACCAGGTGCTGACCGACCGTGATGTGGCGGACAACCTGACCGGGCACGTCGAGGACCTGGTCCTGGACCACCTCGCCATCGGCGTCGACCCGGCCCGCAGCACGATCTTCACGCACAGCGCGGTGCCCGCCCTCAACCAGCTGATGCTGCCCTTTCTCAGCCTCGTCTCCGTCGCCGAACTCGGCCGCAACCCCACCGTCAAGGACGAGATCGCCCACTCGCGCCAGTCCGCGGTCAGCGGCCTGATGTTCACCTATCCCGTGCACCAGGCGGCCGACATCCTCTTCTGCAAGGCCAACCTGGTACCGGTCGGCCAGGACCAGCTCCCCCACCTGGAGATCACCCGTACGATCGCCCGCCGCTTCAACGACCGCTACGGCGCCGGCGCCGCCCTGTTCCCGCAGCCCGAGGCGCTGCTGTCGAGCGCGCCGCTGCTGCTCGGCACGGACGGCACCAAGATGAGCAAGAGCCGCCGCAACGCCATCGCCCTGGCCGCCGACGCCGACGAGACGGCCCGCCTGATCAAGGGCGCCAAGACCGATTCCGAGCGCCACATCGCCTATGACCCGGTCAGGCGCCCCGAGGTGTCCTCCCTCCTGCTGCTGGCGGCCCTGTGCCGGCAGTGCACCCCCGAGGAGATCGCCGACGAGATCGGTGCGGCGGGCGCCGCCGCGCTGAAGAAGACGGTGACCGAGGCCGTCAACGAGTATCTGGCCCCGATCAGGGCACGCCGAGCCGCCTACGCCCAGGACCGCGCCCAGGTCCGCGCGATCCTGCGCGAGGGCAACGAGCGCGCCCGGGCCGTGGCCGACACCACGCTCGCCGAGGTGCGTGCGGCCATGAACAGCCGGTACTGAACCGGGTGGGACGTGGGCGGGTGCCGGGTCCGGCGGTGTGGGTGATGCTGAAGGGGTGCGGGGTGTCGTAGCCCGGTGGTGGAACCCGGCGGCCTACGCCGCCTCGGGGCGCCGAGCCGTGCGGGTGTCGCTGGTCGCGGCGACCGGCTTCTACGTCTTCCGCTACGGCCTGGACCGCCCCGTGGCGGCCACCTACGCGCTGTTCGCCGCGATCGCGCTGGGCGGGCTGTCACGGATCCCCGGCACCGGGCGGCAGCGCGCGGCCGTGCTGCTGCGGGCCCTGCCGCTGTGCTGGGTCCTGGTGGTGGTCGGCACCTGTCTGTCGGTGCGCACGTGGAGCGCCGCCCTCGGGATGCTGGCGGTCGGCTTCACGCTGGCCTTCTCGGCCGTGGGCGGGCCGCGTGCGGCGGGGACGGCACCGGGGCTGCAACTGCTGTACATCCTGCCGTCGTTCCCGCCGTACGACCCGGCGTCGCTCGGCGACCGGCTGATCGGGACGAGCACCGGTGTGGCGCTGCTCGTCGCGGCGGAGGCGCTGATCCTGGCCGAGCCGCCCCCGCCCGCGTACGAGGAGCGGGCCGCCGGGGCCGCGTTGACCGCCGCGCGGTGCGCGCGGCGCCTCGCCGCACCGCCGTACGCCCTGAACGGCGCGGACCGGGCGGCGGCTCAGGAGGCCGGGCAGGCGCTGCGGCCGCTGCACGTGCCGGAGGCGGAGCGCCCGGCCGGGCCGGGCCGACGCGAGCGCGCCCTGGCGCACACCGGTCTCGCGGCCCGCACCCTGCTGAGCCGGCTGGCGGGGCTGGGCACCGGCCGCGCCGGGCCGGGCCCCGAGGTCACGGATGTGCTGCGCGCGGTGGCGGAGCTGGCCGCCGCGACCGCCGGCTGTCTGCGCTCCGGGCCGTCGCCGGTGGCGCCGTACGAGGCGCTGGTCGCGGCGCGCGCCCGCCTGTCGGCCGTGTCCGCCGGGCCGTGCGGCGGCACCGGCGCCCCGGGCTTCGCCCCCGCCGTGCTGCGCGGGCACGCGGCCGTGCTGGAGGTCGCCGACGCGGCGCTGGCCATGGGTGTCGCCGCCGACCTGGCCGTACGGGGCCGGCATGCGGCCGTCCCCGTGCCTCCGGGCCGGTTCTGGTATGCCGCCACCTGGGCGCCGCTGCTGTGGTGGCACCGGCTGCGCGGGCATGCCGGGCGCCGGTCGGTGTTCTTCCAGAACGCGGTACGCATCGCCCTGGCGCTGACCGCCGCGCGCCTCGTGGCCGGGGTGGACACGCTGCCCCACGGGTTCTGGGCCATGCTGGCCACGCTCACGCTCACCAGGACGACCATGGACGAGACCTGGCACAGCGTCCGCCTGGCGCTGACGGGCACCCTGGCCGGTGCCCTGGTGACCGCCGGGACGCTGACCCTGGCCGGGACGGACACCCGGTTCTACGCGGTGCTGCTGCCGGTGTGGATGCTGTTCGCCTTCACCGTCGGGCCGGTCCGGGGCGTCGGCTGGGCGCAGGGCCTGTTCACCGTGCTCGTGGCGCTCGTCTTCGCGCAGCTCGCGCCGCCGACGTGGCACCTTGCGGAGGTGCGGATGCTGGACGTACTGGTCGGCAGCGTGATCGGTGCGGTCTTCGGGGTGCTGGCGTGGCCGCGCGGCGCCCACGACGAACTGCGCTACACGGCCGCGGAGCTGCTGCGCAGGGCGGCGGAGATCGTCGTGGCGACCAGCGCCTCGGCCGCGCACGGCACCGGGGCGGCACCGCCGTCGGGAGTGCCGCCCGGGCACCGGTCGCTGCACCGCTCGGTCATCCTCGCGGAGTCCGCGTACGCGCAGTTCCAGAGCGAGCCGACGCGCTTCGGCGGCCGGTCCCGCGCGGTGCCGCCCGCGGTGGACTGGCAGGCGACGCTGATGGCCGGCCATCACACCCTGTGGGGGTCGCAGCGGCTGCTGGAGCCGCCGCAGCCCGAGCTGGGGCCGGTCGCGGCCGAGGCGCTCGCCGGGGTCGGGGAGCGCGTCGCCGGGCGGATGCTGCTGGTCTCGGCGGCCCTGGATCCCGGCGGGGACACGCCGAGCGCGCCCGTGCCGGCGATCGACGTGACCTTCGCGGAGTTCGCCGCCGAACCGCCGGACGCGCCACGGCTCTACTACGCGACGGTGTCCTGGCTGGAGTCCCTCACAGCAGACCTGGCGCGGATCAGCGCCGGCCCTCGGGAGGAGTGAGGCGGCCCGGAGGGCCTCCCGTCCGGGGCGAGCGGGGTGCGGCCGGGGCGCGCGGGCAGGGCCGCGACGGGGGTGTGCCCCGGCCGCGTCCCCACGGGCCGAGGGATCCTCGTGGGGTGCCCGAGGCGCGCCACGCCATGGCCCGGCCGGGGGCGTCCGGCCCCCCGTAGGGGCGCGCCCGAGGCGGGGCGGCGACGGGCGCCTCACGACACGACCCCCGTCGGGGTCCGTCCGGGCCCCCGCAGGGGCGCGCCGAGCCGCCGCGCCGTCAATCACCCGTCCGGCGGCGTGACGTCGTCGACGCCGTCCGGCCGCACGGGATGCGGGCCGGGCACCGGCCGGTGCGGCCCCGGCGGCCGGCGCGGTGCGGGGTCAGGAGGCGTTGCGGAAGAGCGCCGCGGGGCCGATGACGCCGGGGCCGAACCGGTCGCGGATACGGTCGATCGCGCCCTCGGCCACCAGCCGCGCCTCATGGCCGGCCTCCAGGCTGAGCTGCCGGGCGACCCGGTCGGCGTCGACGAGGTCCTCGCCCTTGAGTGTGATCCGGGTGAGCCGGCCCCGTTGCAGACCGGCAGCGTCCATCAGCTGGTAGGCGAGGGCGCGCAGGTCGTCGTCGTGGGCGGAGGGTTCGGGCAGGCGGCGGGTCTTCTCCCAGCCGCCGCCGGCGGCGAAGGACAGGTGCAGTGTCAGGGCGCGGGCGGCCTGGCCCCGGCGGCGCAGCAGCATCCCGAGGCGGACGACCAGTTCGAGGAGGGCGGAGCGGACGTCGGCGCCGTCCAGCGCCTCGCGCGGGAAGGTGTGGCGCACGCTCGCCGAGGCGGGCAGGGCGCGCGGGACGACGGGGCGCGGGTCGACTCCGCGGGCGCGGTCCGCCGCCGAGCGGCCCGCGCGACCGCCGAGCAGCCGCTGCACGGTGGCGGGCGGGGCGGCGGCGAGCAGGCCGACACAGTGGATGCCGTAGTCACGCAGCACCTGCGCCTGGCGGGGTCCGATGCCGTGCAGGGCCTCGACGGGGAGCGGGCCGAGCCAGTCCGTCACCTGGTCCGGATCGACGGCGAGGAGGCCGCCGGGCGGCGCGATCCGTGCGGAGGCGGTGGCGGCGACGGTGATGGACGGTCCGATGCCGACGCGGAGGTCGACGCCGAGGCGGGAGATGGTGCGTACCCGCAGCATCTCGCCCAGTCGGCGCGCGTCCGTGCCGTGGTAGCGCAGTGCCCCCTTGAGCTCGACGAGGGCCGCCGACGGCGGCAGGGCCTGCACGACCGGCGACAGCTCCGTGAGCTGTTCCAGGACCTCCCGGTAGGTCTCCTCGGGCAGGCGGTCCGGGCAGCGCACGTGCATGACCGTCGCCGTCCGACGTGCGGGAACGTCGTCGTCCATGGTTCTCACCTCCCACACCCACGATATCGAACGGAAAATCGAACACGCGAGTGCGGAAGGGTGGATCTTGGGCCTAGAATCAAAAATATGTTCGATGACCTGCCGCCCGACCTCGACCGCCTGCACACCCTGCGGGTGTGGCACGCCCTGTGGCTCGAGCGCATCGACCGCAAGATCGCGGCGATCCAGCGGCGTCAGGCCGAACAGGAACGCGGCCGGCGCAACCGGCCCGCACGGCCGGAATGGGTCGTCCAGCTCGGCATCGGCACCGGGCGCCCGCCGCTCCAGGTGCACACCGGCGACTGCCGCATGGCCGGCTCCCGGCACCGCCCGATCGGACGCGACGAGGCCCGCCGCCTGCTCGCCGGCGGCCTGCCCGCCTGCGTCCACTGCCGCCCCGACGCGCAGTTGCAGATCATCGACTTAGATCCGGCCGTCGCGGCCCGGCGCCTCCCCGCGCCGTGCTCGGCGCGCGTCCCGGGCCCGGTGGTGCCAGCGTGGACGGCAGAGGCCACCGCGGCACCGACGCCCTACGGCGCGGTCCGGGACGAGAACGGGACGAGAAGGGTCGGTCATGGCGCGCGCGATCTGGACGGGTGTGATCACGTTCGGGCTGGTCACGGTACCCGTCGGCCTGTACGCCGCGACCGAGGACCACACCGTCCACTTCCACCAGCTCCAGCGCGGCACCGCCGACCGCATCCGCAACCGGCGGGTGAACGAGCGCACCGGCAAGGAGGTCGAGACCGACGACATCGTCAAGGGGTACGAGGTCTCCAAGGGCGAGTACGTGATCGTCGAGCCCGACGAGCTGGACGAGATCGCGCCGGGGCGCTCCCAGGTGATCGAGATCAGCGACTTCGTCGACCTGGACGCCATCGAGCCGGTCTACTTCGCCCGTACCTACTACGTGGGTCCGCGCGGCGAGGAGTACCAGAAGGTGTACGAGCTGCTGCGCGCCGCGCTCGCCGAGGCGAACAAGGCAGGCATCGCGACCTTCGTCATGCGCGGCAAGGAGTATCTGACCGCGCTGCGGGCCGAGGACCAGGCCGTGGTGCTGCAGACGCTGCACTGGGCCGACGAGGTGCGCGACCCCCGCGAGGAACTGCCCGGGCTGCCGACCGGGCGGGCCGCGCGCGGCAAGGAGCTGGACGTGGCGCTGCAGCTCGTCGACGCCCTGAGCGCCCCGTGGGAGCCCGGCCGCTATCACGACACGTACCAGGAGAAGGTGCGGGAGCTGGTGCAGGCCAAGGCGCAGGGCGAGGAGATCGCCCTCGCCGAGGAGGCGCCGGAGGCGACCGACGTCATCGACCTGATGAAGGTGCTGGAAAGCAGCCTGGACCACGCCCGCTCGTCCGGGGCCGGCCGCGGACGGCAGGGCGGCACGGGCAGTTCCCGTACGGCGCCGTCCGGCCGCGCCAAGTCCTCGGGAAGCGGCAGCCGCGGCACGGCGGCCAGGAGCACCGGCCGCGGCACGGGGGCGAAGAGCACCGGCCGCGGCTCGGGGGCCAAGGACACGGGCCCCAGGAGCCGCGGCCGGGGCGCGAAGCGTGAGCTGGCCGGGCTGAGCAAGGCCGAGCTCTATCAGCGGGCCACCGCCCGGGACGTCCCCGGACGCTCCAGGATGAGCCGCGAGCAGCTCATCGACGCCCTGTCCGGGCGCACGAGGGCCGCCTGACCCGCCGCCCCGGTCCCCCGTCCGTCGCCCGTCGCGTCACCCCGTCCGCAGCTCCCGCAGCAGTGACCGTCCCGCCGCTCGGTGGTCCGCGGCCGCCGCCGGGTCGCTTGTCTCGAGCAGGGCCGCGATGCCGTCGTGGGCCAGCGCCTCCTCGTGGCGGTTGCCGAGCCCGGGGGCCAGCTCCAGCGCCTGCCGGTGCAGCCGCAGGGCCTCCTCGGGCAGGCCCGCGAGCCGGCAGGTCTCGGCATAGCCGTTCAGGAAGTGGATCTTCCAGTGTTCCTCGAACAACTCGTCGAGCAGCGCGAACGCCTCCCGGTGGCTGGCCAGCGCCTCCTCGTGGCGGCCCATCCGGCGCAGCGCGACGCCCCGGCAGTTCAGGCACCAGGCCTGGTTGTGCAGATGCCCGTCGGCCCGGGCCGCCGCGAGCGCCTCCTCCAGCTGTGCGGCGGCCTCGTCGGGCGCCTCCTCGGCGATGGCGACGCCGAGGGTGAGGCGGGCGGTCAGGGCGGGCGGCCAGGCGGCGTCGGTGTGCGGGACGGCGAGCACGTCGCGGGCCCGCCGCGCGGCCTGCTCACGGTGTCCGAGCCGGAGCATCGCCCAGGCCTCGGCCGCGGCGGCGTCGGCGGCGCCGGTGGGGAAACCGGCCTGCTCGTACAACGTCCGGGCCAGCCGGAAGAGGTCGAGCGGTTCCTCGCCGTCTCCCGCGTCCCAGCTCAAGTAGCCGCGGCGCAGGGCCAGTTCGGCCTCGGTGCGGGGGTCGCCGACCCGGGCCACCAGGGCGCGGGCCGTTTCGTAGGCGTCGGCGGCCTCCGGCAGCCGGCCGGCGTTGTAGCGCGCGAAGCCCAGGTCGCTGTGCGCCTCGGCGAGTCGCAGCGGGTCGCCGAGGCGCTCGGCGGCGGCCAGCGACCGCTCGAAGAGGAAGTTGAGGTGCATGGTGCCGCAGCGGCGCGCGAAGTAGGCGCGCAGGAACCGCGGCAGCTCGCACACATGCAGGTCGGCGCCGACGGCGGCCGCCGTTTCGAAGGCGGCGATCAGGTTGGTGTACTCGGCCACCAGCCAGGCGAAGGCGGCGTTCTTGTCCGCGAACGGGGGCAGCGCGGCCGGGGGCGGCCCCGCGGTGACCGGGTGGCCGGGTGTCAGGAACGGCATCGCGGCGTCGGCGGCGGCCGCCGCGTGCACGTAGTAGCCGAGGACACGGCCGAGGGCCCGTTCCCGCTCGGCCGCCGGGTCCTGCTCGGCGGCGGCGCGGCGAGCGTGCTGGTGCACCAGGTCGTGCAGCCGGTAACGGCCCGCCGTCGGCTGCTGGACGAGGTGGGCGTCGAGCAGGTCCTCCAGCATCGCCCGTGCGGTGCGCAGCGGCACGTCGGCGAGAGCGGCCGCCACGTACTCGTCGAAGGACTCGCCGGGCAGCAGGCCCAGCAGGCGGAACAGGCGGGCCTGCGCCCGGTCGAGCTGCCGTACGGACATGGCGAACGCGGTGTCGAACTCGCTCGCGCCCTCGGCCATCCGCTCGACGAGGATGCCCACCGTCCAGCCCGGCCGGTGCCGCAGCCGTGCCCCGGCGAGCCGCAGGGCGAGCGGCAGATGGCCGCACAGCCGCAGCACCTCGGCGGCCGATCCGGGATCGCGGGCGAGGCGGCCGTCGGGGCCGCCGCCGTCGCCGCTGGCGCGGGCGAGGAGTTCGGCGCTCTCCTCGGGGCTGAGCACGTCGAGCGAGAGCGGGGGCACCTGGTCCAGGCCGAGGAGCCGGTTGCGGCTGGTGATCAGGGCTACGGAGTCTCCGGCACCGGGCAGCAGCGGGCGGACCTGTTCGGCGTCGGCGGCGTTGTCGAGGACCACGACGACGCGGCGGTGGGCGAGTTCGGAGCGCCAGCAGGCGGCGAGCTGTTCCAGGCCGTCCTGCGGGACCCGCTCGGAGGGGACGTCGAGGGCGCCGAGCAGCATGCGCAGCGCGGAGTCGGGGTCGAGCGGGGGCCTGCCCTCGGTGAAGCCGTGCAGGTCGACGTAGAGCTGGGCGTCGGGGAAGTCGGCGGCGAGCCGGTGCGCCGCGTGCACCGCGAGACAGGTCTTGCCGACGCCCGCCATGCCGTCGACGCAGACCGCGCGGTGACCGGCGACCACCTCGAGCAGGGCGCTGAGCTGGTCCTCGCGTCCGGTGAAGTCGGGGACGTCGCGGGGCAGGTCGTTGCGGGGCCGCGGGCGGCCCTGGCGGCTGCTCTTCGGGGGCGCCGGCAGCGGGTTCGAGGTGCGCTCCCACAGCGGGCGCAGGGGGCGCGGGTCGCGCTTGGCGAGACGGCACAGTGCGACCACGGCGGGCCAGGGTGGCGCGGTCTGCCCGTTGAGGTAGCGGGAGAGGGAGGACGAGCTGAGGCCGGTGTCCCGGGCGAGGGCCCGCACGCCGAGGCCGGACAGTTCCTGCAACGCGCGCAGCCGCGCCGCCAGCTCCTCCTGTGGTCCCGCCCGCCCCGCCCGTCCGGTCACGTCCACCGTGTTCCCCCCGCTCCGCGTCCCGTGGCCGCTGAAGTCTTCCGGGCCAAGTAGCCGCTGGTCAAGGGTGTTTCAGCTGTCCCACGGTGTCCCAGCGCCATGGTCGCGGGGCGGCGGCCGGGCTGTCATGGAGTCACTCCCCGACACCAACGGGGCACCGAACCGGCGAAGGAGCCACCCATGCGGTCCCGTATGCAGAACCCCGCCGTCGTCCTGCCGGACGCCATGCAGCCCGTCCAGCAGCTGTTCAAGGCCGTGCACGGCGGTGGTGTGGACGGGCAGATCCTGGAGCTGGTGCATCTGCGGGTCAGCCAGATCAACGGCTGCAGCGCCTGCGTCGACGGCGGTGCCAGGACGGCCCGCAAGGCGGGGCTGAGCGACGAGCGGCTGGCCACGGTCGTGGCCTGGCGGGAGGCGCCGTACTTCTCCGACGAGGAGCGGGCGGCCCTCGCGCTGGCCGAGGCGGCGACGCGGCTGGCCGACCGGCCCGACGCGGTGAGCGACGAGATCTGGGACGCGGCCGCGACCTGGTTCGACGAGAAGCAGCTCGCCGCGATCGTGCTGATGATCGGCGTCACCAACCTGTTCAACCGGCTCAACGCGACGACCCGGCAGATCGCCGGCGCCTGGGGATGAGCCCGCTCGACGGCCGGACGGACCGGCGAACCCCGCCCCATACTGAAGCCCGTCATGATCCACACTCCAGGAGGGAACCCGCAGTGACCGAGACCAGGAAGCCCGCGAAGAACGCCCCGGCCGCCGACGAGCCGGCCGAGGGGTTCACGGCCGAGGAGCGGGCCGCGATGAAGGAACGCGCCAAGGAGGTCAAGGCGTCGGCGCGCCGCAGCTCCAAGGCCGCGAAGGCCGCGGAGGACGAGGCCGCGGTGCTGGCGAAGATCGCCGAGATGCAGGATTCGGACCGGGTCATGGCCGAGCGGGTTCACGCCGTCGTCAAGGAGAGCGCGCCGCAGCTCGCGCCGAAGCTGTGGTACGGGATGCCCGCGTACGCCCTGGACGGCAAGGTGGTGTGCTTCTTCCAGAGCGCGGAGAAGTTCAAGTCCCGGTACGCGACGTTCGGGTTCAGCGACCAGGCGAAGCTCGACGACGGCAGCATGTGGCCGGCGTCGTATGCCCTGACCGGGCTGAGCGCCGCCGACGAGGCGCGCCTCGCCGAACTGGTGAAGCGAGCGGTGCACTGAACGACGAGGCCCCGACGGGGTGGCGCGGGTCGCGCCACCCCCGGTGCGTGACCGTCCGGCGCGGCTACGAGCCGTCGGCGTGGACGGCGTAGACGTACCGCTTGCCGGCGTACTCGCTGAGGTTCCAGATCACGGACTCGCTGTAGGCCCAGCCGGTGGTGGCGCTGCTGTGGAAGCTGAGGTCCTCGCAGCCGACGGCCAGGTTGCACACGGCGCTCGCGGTGGAGGCGCCGGAGGTGAAGGTGCGCAGCGATCCCGCGGAGGAGCCGTTGCTGGTGGAGAGGTAGTGCTTGCTGTTCTGGGAGACGACGCCCTGGATCTTCTGCTGGGCGACGGTCACGGCCTCGGACGCGGCGGGCGAGGAGATCTGCCGGTTGGTGTAGTCGAGGTTCCAGCGGACCACCTTGGGCGTGGTGGTGGCGACGCCGGTGCCGCTGAAGGTGCCGTCGGTGTAGTCGACGCTGCCCGACACGGAGTACTCGCTGACCACGAGGGAGTCGGGGCTGCTCGCGCGGTCGAGGCCGATGGCGCTGTAGCGCACGTACTTGCCGGTGTTGTCGTAGGCGGCGCTCTGCGGCAGGACGTACTGGTAGGAGTAGCCGTAGTACTTGCCGTCGGTGTGCAGACCGCACACGTCCTTCTCGGCGGTGTCGACCGTGAACATCTTGGTCAGGTCGAAGACCCGCAGGCCCTTGAAGGTGTCGACCATGTAGAGCAGGTTGCCGTACCACATGATGCCGCCCGCGTGCCGGCGGACGGGGTTGAAGGAGTACTCCCCGGAGGACGTCTTGACCGGTTCGACGAGGAGTACGTGGCGGTAGGTCGGTGCGGAGGCGTTGGTGGTGTCGACGAAGGTCAGCCGTACGCCCTTGTCGATCGGGTACTCGTCGACGCCGTCGCCGTCCGGGTCGGTCTCGAAGTACCAGGACACCGCGACGACCCGGTTCGAGCCGTTCGACGGGTAGAGGCCGTCGGCGTAGGCGTCGGCGCTGGTGGTGACGCCCTGCGGGATCCAGTAGTCGACCGTCTGGTCGCCGCTCTCCCAGGTGAAGCCGGCCGCGAACGCCTGCACGGTGCCGGGGGCGCTGGTGAGGCGGGTGGCGGTGCGGTTGGTGTCGGCGATGACCGCCGTGGCGTCGACGGTGGGGAGCTTGCCGGCGAGCCCGGCGGCGAGGTCGGCGTACGCGCCGTAGCTGTTGCCGGTGCGGTAGGTGAGGCCGAACTGGCTCGCGTCGATGGTGGCCGCCTGGGCGACGGCCGGGAACAGCGCGCTGCCCGCGGCGGTGACGAACGGCGCCGCGGCAAAGCCCTTGAGGATCGTCCTCCGTGTCATGTCCATGGGGCGGAACTTATGCGCACATGATCACATGGCACAACTCCGCCCCCGGTGGACCGCCGGCCGGCCCGGCGGACGGTCAGCGGACGACGTCGAAGATCTGCTTCTGCAGGCCGTTGGCGTACGCCTCGTGCTCCACGAGCTTCAGCTTCTGGGCGTCCTTGTCCGTGGCGCTGAACAGGCGCTTGCCCGCGCCGAGGAGCAGCGGGAAGACGAGCAGGTGGTAGCGGTCGATCAGGCCGGCGTCCGACAGGGCGTGGTTCAGCGCGGCGCTGCCGTGGACGATGATCGGGCCGCCCTCGGTCTCCTTCAGCGCGGCGACCTCGTCGAGCGAGCGCAGGATCGTCGTCTCACCCCAGTTGGTGACCAGGTCGTCCTCGGTCAGGGTCGTCGAGACGACGTACTTGGGCATCACCTTGTAGTCGGCGAAGTCCGCCATGTCGGGCCACACCGGGCTGAACGCCTGGTAGCTGACCCGGCCCAGCAGCATCGCGGTGGCCTCCTTCTGCTCCTGGCCCTTGAGGGCGTACGCCTCCGGAAGGAACTCGACGTCCTTGAAGGTCCAGCCGGCGTTGCGGTAGCCGGACTCGCCGCCGGGTGCCTCCATGACACCGTCGAGCGAGACGAAGGCGGTACTGATCAGGGTGCGCATGGTCGTTCCTTCGGGTGGTGTTCGTCAGCGGATGCGGGCGGTACGCGCGACTCGTTCGCGGAAGTCGTGCGCACCAGCCGTCTTCTTCGACTGCCGGGCGCGGGAAAACTCATCGGCAGGGGCGGGGAATCCGGTGGCGGTCAGGTCCCTGCGATCGTCGCGGTGACGGGCGTGCCGATCTCGACGGTGCGGCTGACCGTGCAGAGCCGGTCGTGGGAGGCCTTGACCGCGCGCGGCAGGATCGCGCGGGCGCGCTCGGCCGCCTCGCCGTCGGGGAAGGCGACGGAGAACGTGACGGCGAGGTCGGTCAGCCGGTTGCCCTGCTCGTCGCTGACCTTGTGACCCGTCACGGTGACCTCGAAGCGGTCCGGTGCGGCGTGGCGGGTGGTGGCGACGTCGACGTCGACCGCCGTGCAGCCGCCGATCGCGGCGAGCAGCAGCTCGACCGGGGTGAACGCGGCGCCCTCGGTGGCGAAGCTGATCGTCCCGCCGCGGGCGTTGGTCGCCGTGAAGTGCCCGTTGCCGGTTCGCTCGACGGTGACGGAGCGCAAGGAGTCTTCGGTCATGACACGGACCCTAGTACGCGGCAGTGCCGGGCGGCGTCCCGGACATGAGCGCTCGCGTCATTCCCGGCAGCGGCGGGACGGCGGCGGTCGGTCACCGGTCAGAGTGCAATCCGCGGCGGCCAGGCGCGTTCGGCGGGGCCGGGAATCACCGGCCCTCTAGCGTGATGCGGAAACGAACCCGGCGGCTCGCCCGCCGGGGTCCGGACGCTATGGAGGCACCTTCCCATGACCGTCTCACTTCCCGAGCTGACCGGCGACTACGTGTTCGACCCGGCCCACACCCGGATCGGTTTCGTCGCCCGCCACGCCATGGTCACCAAGGTCCGCGGGGCGTTCCACGAGTTCGAGGGCACCGCGCACCTGGACGGCGCCGACCCGGCCAGGTCCACCGGCCAGGTGGTGATCAAGACGCAGAGCATCGACACGGGCAACGAACAGCGCGACCAGCACCTGCGCACCAATGACTTCCTGGACGCGCCGAACCATCCCGACATCACCTTCCGCACCACCGAGGTCGAGCAGAGGTCCGACACCGAGTTCCGGGTCACCGGCGAGCTCACCATCAAGGACACCACCAAGCCGGTCGTCATCGACTTCGAGTACACCGGCAACGCGGTCGACCCCTTCGGCAATGTGCGCGTCGGTCTGGAGGGCTCGGTGACCATCTCCCGCAAGGAGTTCGGCGTGACCTGGAACGCGGCCCTGGAGGGCGGCGGCGTGCTGGTCAGCGACAAGATCGTCCTGGAGTTCGACATCTCCGCGATCAAGCAGGGCTAGCAGCGGCCCGGTCGGCACCCATCGGGGCGGAATTCCCTTGGGCGTACGGGTGTTGTGGTCGCCATGACAGTAGGAGTGACCATCGACACGCCCGGTGCCGCGCTGACCGTGGACGAGGTGGTGCGGCAGGCGGGCGAGGCGCGGGCGGCCGGCGTCAGAAGCGTCTGGTTCGGCCAGACCTTCGGCTACGACTCCCCCACGATCGCCGCGGTCGTGGGCCGCGAAGTCCCCGACATCCACCTCGGCACGTCCGCCCTCCCGGTGTTCGGCCGGCATCCGCTGCTCGTCTCGAGCCAGGCGCAGACGGTGCAGGCCGCCACCGGCGGGCGCTACCACCTCGGCCTGGCCCTCGGCACCAGACTGTTCACGGAGGGCGCCTTCGGGCTGCCCTTCGAACGGCCCATCGGCCGGCTGCGTGAATTCCTGCTGGCCCTGCGGCAGTTGACCGAGACCGGCCGTGCGGACTTCGAGGGCGAACTGATCACGGCACGCACGCCCCTGCCCGCGGCAGTGCCGGGCGCCGAGCCCGCCGTACCGCTGCTCGTGGCCGCGATGGGGCCGCAGGCCCTGCGTGTCAGCGGCCGGCTCGCCGACGGCATCCTGCCGTACCTTGCCGGGCCGCGCGCACTGGAGCAGCACATCGTGCCGGCGCTGGTCCGCGCCGCCGAGGAGGCGGGACGGCCCCGCCCACGGGTCGTCGCCTTCGTACCGGCTGTGGTGACCGGCGACCCCGACCGGGTACGCGCCACGGCGTACGAGGCACTCGGCTTCTACCAGCAGATCCCGTCCTACGCCCGGGTCGTCGAGCAGTCCGGCGCCACGCATCCCGCGGAGCTGGCGGCCATCGGCGACGAGAAGCACCTCGCCGAGACGGTACGCCGTTACCGCGACGCCGGGGCCACGGAGGTCGTCGTCGCCGCCGGCGAGATGGGCGGCCCCGAGGACCGGCTGCGCACCTGGGAGGTGGTGGGCGCGCTGGCCTGACGTGCGCTCAGGCGCCGGCCGGGAGCCGGACCGGCGCCCGCACCATCCACACGTCCACCGCGTCCTCGCTCTGCGTGGTGAACCCGTGCCGCTCGTACAGCCGCCGGGCCGCGCTGCCCTGCAGCACGTTCAGCCGGACGGGGACGCCCGCGCGGTCGGTCCGCTCCAGCAGGCGTCGCAGCACGGCGGAGCCCATGCCGTGGCCGTGCAGTCGCGGGGCGAGGAAGAAGTGCTCCAGCCAGTGGGCGTCCTCGGCCGGCCGCAGCGCCACGCAGCCGGCCACGGCGCCGTCCACCTCGATGACCCAGGTGTGCGCCGGCTCGAACCGGTCACACAGGCGCTGCCGTACCCGGTGCTCGTCGTACCGCCCGAGGCGCTCCAGATCCGGCCTCATCGCCGCCGCCCGCAGTTCCACCGCCGCGTCGATGTCCGACGGCACCGCCGGGCGCAGCTCCCAGTCCACCATGATCACCACGCTACCGTGCCTCCCGTACCAGGTCGGCCGTGATCTCCGGCACGGGGTGATGCATGGCGGGCCCCCTCATGGGCCCGGCCGTGACGGCGCGACGGGGCCCTGACCGGCGGCGTCCTGGCCGGCGGCGTGCTCCTTGGCGCTCTGCCGATCGGAGTCGCGGCGTCGGGCCTCGGGCGCCTGGGCGAAGGGGGTGAAGTGGGCGGGCGGATGGTCGATGGGCAGATCGGGGCGCCACGCGGTGAGGATCTGGGCGCTGCATTCGAACAGGCCCTGCGGCAGCGCGTCCAGCGGCCACCATCGCCAGCCGCCGACCCGCTCGCCCGGCTGGTTGGCGGGCTCCCCGCGCCACCGTGTGACGAGCGCGCCGACCGTGATGCGCACGACGCCGCCGACCTCGTCCAGGAGCATGCCGAGCAGGCGCACGTCGGCCGGTTCGGCGTGCAGGCCCGTCTCCTCGGCCAGTTCGCGCACGACCGTCTCCTCCAGCGACTCGCCCGGCTCCACCGTGCCGCCGGGCAGTTCGACGGTCCCCCGCCGGTGCCGGCCGAGGAGCAGACCGCGCGGCCCCACCAGCACGGCGCCGACCCCGGCCGCCGCGTGCGCGACGGGCGGCCGGGCCGTACGGGGACGCGAGGTGATCCGGGCCGGCCTGCGGACCTGGAAGAGCCGGTAGGAGGCTTGGTTGCCCTCCTCGGTCGCGTTCAGCACGGTGACCTCCTCGACGTGCAGCCCGTACCGCGCGAGCAGGTCCGTCCACAGCTCTGCGCCGAGCACCCACATGTGCCCCGTAAGTTCGCCGCCGCCGGCCAGGCGCAGGATCTCGGGGCGGGGCCGCACGTCCGAAGAGGGGCCGTCTCCGTACGCGTTGGTGTGCAGCACGGTGAAGTACAGCCGTCCGCCGGGCCGGAGAGCCGTGGCCAGGGCGGGCAGCAGCCGGTGCGGGTCGATGAAGTGGACGGCGGACAGGGAGCAGATCACGTCGTACGGCGGCGAGGCACGCAGATGCTCGACGGCGTCGGCCCGGATCAGCCGCAGGCCCGGCAGGTCGCCATAGCGCGCCCGCGCGCGGTCGATCTGGGTCGATGAGGCGTCCACGGCGTCCACGGCGGCGCGGTGGGTGCGGGCGAGGTGGGCCGCGTGCCGCCCCGGGCCGCAGCCGAGGTCGAGCACCCGCAGGCCGGTGAGGTCACCGAGGACGCCGTCCCCGGGCCCGGTTCCCGCCGGGCCCCAGGCGATCTCGTCCATGTCGGTCAGGGGGGTGGCCCGATCGAGGTGGTGCGCCCCGTAGGCGTGCCACATCGCGGCGTTGGCCTGCTCGGCATCGGCCGCACCGGCTCCGTCGGGTGCCGTCATCACGTCGCCTCCTCAGAGCTCGTCGCCGAGCCTCGTCACGTCGCCCGGCCCGTCGGCGGGCGACGTCCCTTTACCGGCCCGCCGACGAGCTTCGCCCGGATTCTCCCCGGCGAAAGGCCTGCTGAGTCTCCGTCAGGTCAGGTTCAGGCCGCCGTCGAGCAGGATGACCTCGCCGGTGAGATAGCCGTGGGCGATCACCATGGCCACCAGGTCGGCCACGTCGGAGGGGCGGGCCGGGCGGCCCATGGGGGCTCGATCGCGCCACAGTGCGTGGGCGTCGGCCCAGTCCTTCGTCATCGGGGTGTCCACCAGGCCCGGCGCCACCGCGTTGACCCGCACATCGGATGCGAGCGCGGCCGCGAGCAGCCGGGTCACGTGATTCAGCGCGGCCTTGCTCGCCGCGTACGGCACCGACGAGCCCTTGGGGCGCACCCCGGCGTGGCTGGTGATGTTCACGATGCTGCCACCGGCCGGCGCCGCGCGCAGCGCCGCGAGCGCCGCGGTGCACAGCACCCACGGCGCGATCAGGTTCACCTCGAGCACCTCCCGCCATTCCTCCGGGGCGGCCGCGGCCAGGTCGTGGTGCGGGACGGGCCGGCTGATACCGGCGTTGTTCACCAGGACGTCCAGCCGTCCGTACCGTTCGAGGGCCGCCTCGACCAGTCCCCGGGCCTCGTCCGCCACGGCCAGGTCGGCGCGCAGATACGTCCCGTCGAGCTCGGCCGCCAGCTCTTCCCCGGCCCGTGTGCTGCGCCGTGAGTGCACCACGACCCGCATGCCGTCCGCCGCCAGCCGCCGTGCGACGGCCTCCCCGATCCCCGACGTGGACCCGGTCACCAGCGCGACGGGCCGCTCCTCTCGCTTCATGCTCATCCGGCCGATCCTGCCATCGCGGCCACCGGGCTCGCGCACCGCCCGCCGCGCACCGCGGGCGGTCCCCGGACCGGCGCCGGGTGACCGCCCGGGGGCGCCGGGGCGGCGCGGGTGCCTACACTGCGAGCGTCCACGGCGGCGGGTCCCGGGCAGGGGCCAGGAAGGCGGGCGAGATGTCCGGCTGGCAGGTGGCCAAGGTGCCGCGCAAGGTCTACGAACAGGAACTGCTGCGGCTGCAGACGGAGTTGGTACGGCTGCAGGAGTGGGTGCGGGCGGAGGGCGCCCGGCTGGTGGTCGTCTTCGAGGGCCGGGACGCCGCCGGGAAGGGCGGCACCATCAAACGGGTCACCGAGCATCTCAACCCGCGCGTCGCGCGCATCGCGGCCCTGCCGACACCGACCGAGCGCGAGCGCAGCCAGTGGTACTTCCAGCGGTACGTGGCGCACCTGCCCGCCGCCGGGGAGATCGTCCTGTTCGACCGGTCCTGGTACAACCGCGCCGGTGTGGAACATGTGATGGGCTTCTGCACCAAGGAGGAGCACCAGCGCTTCCTGCACCAGTGCCCCCTCTTCGAGCGGATGCTGGTGGAGGACGGGATCCTGCTGCGCAAGTACTGGTTCTCGGTGAGCGACACCGAGCAGCAGGAGCGGTTCCGCAAGCGGCTGGAGGATCCGCTGCGCCGGTGGAAGCTGTCCCCGATGGACCTGGAGTCGATCACGCACTGGGAGGCGTACTCACGGGCCAAGGACGACATGATGGTGCACACCGACATCCCGGAGGCGCCCTGGTACGTCGTGGAGAGCGACGACAAGCGGCGGGCCCGGCTCAACATGATCGCCCATCTGCTCGACTCGGTGCCGTACCACGGCGTGCCGGAGCCCTCGATCGAACTGCCGGAGCGGCCGCCGTCCACGGGGTACGAGCGCCCGCCGCGCGAGCTGCGCACCTACGTCCCGGACCACGCGGCCGGTCTGTGACGCCACCGCCGCCGGGGCCGGCGGCGCGGTCCGAGGCGGCCGCCCGCCGGCCGACCGGCGCGGCACTGGGCGCTCACGCGTGCGGGACCAGGGCGACCGGGCACCGCACGTGGTGGATCAGCGCGTGCGCCACCGGCCCGGCGTGCGGGCGGGCGGGTGTACGGCGCCTGCGGATGCCCGCGACGACCAGCCCCGCTCCGCCCGCCGCCCGGACGAGGACATGGGCCGGCCGGCCTTCGTGCAGGTTCTCCAGGACGGCCACCGCGGGAAACCTCTTCCGCCAGGGCGCGAGCAGCCGCGCCAGTTCGTCCTCGGCGAGCGCCCTGGCCCGGGCGCGCTGCTCGGCGGCCGTGAGGCCCGGGGAGTACGGCACATGCCAGGCGTGCACGGCCCGCAGCGGCGCCCGGCGCAGCTCGGCGGCGTGGAAGGCGAAGTCCAGCACCTCCTCGTAGACCCCGTCGACGTCGACGGCAACGGTGACGTCACGGAACGGAGTGCGGTCCGACGGCTGCCCGCCGGCGTCGCGCAGGTGCTCGCTCTGCGCGGTCTCGTCGGCCCGGACCAGCACGATGGGCCGTTCCATGCGGGCCGCCGCGGCCATCGCGACCGCGCCGGAGACGAACCCGCTCAGTCCGCTGCTTCCCTGGCTGCCGATCACGAGGAGGTCGGCTTCCCGGGCTTCGGCGAGCAGCGCCGTCACGGGCGGTCCGGCGACCTGCTCGGCGGAGACGGCCAGCCCCGGATACCGCCGGCCCAGCTGCCCCAGAGCGTGGTGCAGCACCTGGCGGGCGTGCTGTTGCGGAGCCCGCAGGCCGGGTACGGCGGTCTCGCTGCCGCCCTCCGGCAGGCCCCCTTCCCAGGCGTGCACGAGGCGCAGGGGAACGCCTCGGCGCAGGGCCTCCCGGGCCGCCCAGTCCGCCGCCGCGCTGCCCTCCCGCGAATCGTCCACGCCGGCCACGACCGACCTGATCACGACCCTCACCTCCCTGGCCGTCCGGTGCAGTGCGCGAAGGACGGGGCCGGCCCGGGCCGCCCCGGAGGCCGGGGCGGAGGCCGGCTCGGGCGAAAGGCGCACCTCTTCGCCCGTCACCAGGGTCCCTCCGGGAACGACGGCGGGAAAGGCGTGCCGGCCCGTCCGGGGCCGTCCGACCGCGCCCGGACTGCCGTTTCGCGGCGAGGACCGCCCGCCTGCGCGCCGGCATGAGGCAGCGCCTGTCGTCGCCTAGGGCCGGGCCTCGGCATAAGCGCGGTGGTCGTCCGATGCGGCCGTGGCGGCGGGGGTGCCGGGCTCGGTCTCCTCGGGGACGTCCCCGTGGCGTCGGCGCAGGACTTGCAGCAGCGGGCCGAGGGGCGCCTCCGGGAACGGGGTGCCCGACGTGGTGGACATGCCGTAGCGGTCGTGCAGCCAGAAGGCCCACTGGGCGGTGGTCGGCGCGACCCGGAACTGGTCGACGAAGGCGCGGTAGGGGTCGGCGAACCGGTCCGCCGCCGCTTCCGGGGTCTCCCCCGGGCGCAGCGGCGACTCCGGCTCGGCGGGCTCGCCGGCCGGCTCCGGGGCGGCAGCCGGCGCGGGCAGCGCGAGCCGGAGGTCGCCCGTGCCCCGGCGTATGCGGCGTACCGTCTCGGCCACGGGGACGGCGGGCGCCGGGCTCTCGGGTTCGGTATGGCCGGCCGGCTCGATGCCGGCTGCGGCGAGGCCGGCGGGGGCGGTTTCGGAGAGGGGGACGCCGTAGCGGGCGAGGCGCAGCGGCATCAGGGATTCCACGGGGGCCTTGCGGCGCCAGGCGCGGCCGAAGCGGGAGCGCAGGCGGGCCTGGTAGACGAGGCGTTCCTGTTCGAGCTTGATGACCTGTTCGTAGGAGCGCAGTTCCCACAGTTTCATGCGGCGCCACAGCAGGAAGGTGGGCAGCGGGGAGAGGACCCAGCGCATCAGCCGGACGCCCTCCATGTGGCGGTCGGCGGTGATGTCGGCGATGCGGCCGATGGCGTGCCGGGCGGC
>NZ_JBEZWX010000054.1:0-37974 GCF_040637635.1 Streptomyces sp. NPDC028635
GGGTGTCCGTCCTCGGTCCGGCCGCCCGTTCCCGACGAGGGGCGCCGTTGCCCGGTGCCGGCCGCTGCGGGCGGACACCCCCCACCCCGTCCCCTTCCCGCCGTCGGCGCCTGCGGCCCGTCACCCCTTCCGAGTCGGGTGCGGGATGGGCGGTCCGTCCATGGCGGACGGTGACCGTGGACACCTAGGGGCGCGGGGAACTGCGCGACCAGCCACGACGTGCCCGCGCGGGCCTGGTGCGGCCTGAGGCGGGTGGTCCGCCCAGGGCGACGGCAACCGCGGTCACCTAGGGGCGCGGGGAACTGCGCGGCCGGCCGCGACGTGCCCGCACGGGCCCTCGCGCCCCCCGGCCGGCGGGATCTCCGTGGTGACGGGGGGCGCGAGGGGGCGTCACGCCGCGCGGGGGAGCGTGCTCGTGGGGTCCGCTCGGTGGAGGGAGCCTGTCAGGCCCAGGTCGGTCAGGAGGGCCGTCGTGGCTCGGTGGGCGGAGTGCAGGGCGCCCTGGACCGTGCTCGTGTCGCGGTGGTCGCCGCAGACGTAGAGGCCGGCCAGGAGGCGTACGGGTTTGTGCAGGTCGTGCGGGGGGCGCATGGCCGGGACCGCCTCGGGGGTGTGGTGGACGGCCAGGGTTTCCCAGCGGGCCGTGGACGTGCCGTAGAGGCGGGCCAGGTGGAGGCGGACGGCGGTGTCCACGTCGGCGGGCGGGGTGCCGAGGACCGTGGAGGAGATCAGGGCGCGGCCCGCTGGCGCGCGGGTCGGGTCGACGCTGCTGATCACCGCCGTATGGGCGACCGGGCCGCCGCGGTCGGCGTCCAGCAGCAGGGAGGCGTCCGTGCCCGGCGGGTCGTCGGTCGTGTGGTGGACGACCGTCACCGGGTGGAAGGAGGGCACCCGCAGGCCCGGCAGCAGCTCGGCGGCGGTGCGGGCGTCGGTGGCGACCAGGACCGCGCGGCAGCGGAAGACGCCGTGTTCGGCGGTCGTCACGGAGGTCGTGGCGACCGACGTGACGCGGACGCCGGTGTGCACGGTGCCCGGCGGCAGGGTGCGGGCCAGCAGCTCCGGCAGGACGTCCGCGCCGCCCTCCGGCAGGCACAGCCGGCCCGCGGCGAACGCGCGCAGGGCCAGGTCGGCGCAGCGGCTGGACGTGGTCAGCTCCGGGTCGCACAGCAGGGCGGCCAGCAGCGGGCGCAGGAAGCCCTCGACGGTGCGGGCGGGCAGGCCGCGCGCGGTGAGGGAGAGGCCCGCCTGTGTCTCCGGGCGGGCGAGGACCTCGTCGATCGGCAGGTTGGCCAGCCGGGTCAGGGCCGGGACCAGCCGGGCCTGGTCGACCGGGGTGCCCAGCGGGGCACTCGCGCGGGCCCGGGGCGCGGCGGCCGTACGGGGCGCACTCGCCAGGGCGCGCACTACGTATAGTGCGCCGCGTGCGCCCCCGGTGCTCCGTGCGCCCCGGCCGGCCGCGGTGGCACCGGCGTGGTGATGCCGGCCGTCGCTGTGCAGCAGGACGCCGGGGGCGAAGGGACGCACGGGCAGCGCCTCCAGCCCCGGGGTCAGGCGTAGTTCGGGATACGCGGTGGACAGCAGCCGGCCGACGCGGTCGAGCCGGAAGCCGTCGACCTTCTCCGTCGCCATGCGGCCGCCCACGCATGGGGCGGCCTCCAGTACCGCGGTGGTGATTCCTGCGCTGGTCAGCCGATGCGCTGCCGAGAGTCCGGCAACCCCGGCTCCCACGACGACGACGTCTGCCTGGTACGCGGGCTCAAGCACGTGCCCCTCCTCGAGGTTGCGCGGCCGGTGGAGACGTCATGCCCCCAACGGGCGTCCCGGATACCCGAGTTCGGGTCGAGGTTAGGGCGGTGATCGGTCAGGAACAGTCGCGCATGGACAGGGCACGGGCGCACGCCGGTCGCATACGGTCACATCCGTCCCCGGTTCTGTCTCACGCCGCGCGGATCGCATCCTCGATGCCCGGGAACGCGAACGTGAAGCCCGACCGCAGCAGCCGCGCGGGGAGGACCCGCTGGCTGCCCAGGACGTCGCCCGCCATCTCACCGAGGGCCAGGCGCAGCGCGGAAGCGGGGACGGGCAGCGCGGCCGGACGGTTCAGGACGCGCGCCATGGCCTCGGTGATCTCACCGTTCGTCAGGGGCTCGGGGGCGGTGAGGTTGAACGGGCCCGACAGGTCCGTGCGGTCCAGCAGATGGCGGAGCGCGGCGACCTCGTCGTGCAGCGCGATGTACGACCAGTACTGCCGGCCGTCGCCCAGCCTGCCGCCGAGCCCCGCCCGGAACAGCGGGAAGAGACGGCCCCACGCGCCGCCCGACCTCGACACCACCAGGCCGGTGCGCGGCAGCACCGTGCGCACCCCGGCCGCGCGCGCCGGTTCCGTGGCCGCCTCCCACTCCACGCACAGCTCGGGCAGGAAGCCGGTGCCGGGCGCCGCGTCCTCGTCCACCGCCCTGTCGCCCGTGTCGCCGTAGATGCCGATCGCGCTGCCGTTCACGAACACCCGCGGCGGCCGGTCCAGGGACGCGAGGGCCCGCGCGAGCGTCCGGGTGCCCTCGACGCGGCTGGAACGGATCCGCGCCTTGTACGCCGCGCTCCAGCGGCGGTCGCCGATCCCGGCCCCGGCGAGGTTGACCACGGCGTCACAGCCCTCCAGCGCGCCGCCGTCCACGTACGAGCGCTCCGGGTCCCAGCGGACCTCGTCCGGGCCGGCCGGCTCGCGCCGCACCAGACGGACCACCCGGTGCCCGTCGGCGGTCAGGGAACGGGCCAGGGCGCTGCCGATGAGGCCGGACGCGCCGGCCACCGCGATGCGTGCAGGGTGCATGACCCACATCCTCTCCGGTGCCCGCGGGAAACCGCGGTGAGACGCGTGCACCCGGCCCCGTAGGGTGACCGGCATGCCCGAGTCGAATCCGTCGCTCATACGTACCGCCCGAGCCGAGGACGAGGATGCACTGCGCCGGCTGGACCGCGCCGTGTGGTCCCCCCTGCACGCCGTCTCGGGGCCGCCCGCGCCGGACGCCCCCTTCTTCCCGCGGGACGCCGGGCCCGAGGCCCATCTGGTCGCCGAGACCGACGGCCGCGTCGTCGGATACCTCCGACTCGGCACGCCCACCCCGCTCCCCTCGAACGCGCACGTGCGCTACATCCGCGGCCTCGCCGTCGCCGACGAGGCGCGCGGCAAGGGCGTCGGGCGGGCCCTGCTGCGGGCGGCCGTGGCCGAGGCCCGCGCCAAGGGGTTCCGGCGGATCACCCTGCGCGTCCTCGGGCACAACACCGTGGCGCGCGCCCTGTACGAGTCGGAGGGCTTCGTCGTCGAGGGCGTACAGCCGGAGGAGTTCTTCCTGGACGGCGTGTACGTCGACGACGTGATGATGGGCATGCGGCTGGTGTGACGCCCCCCGGGGGCTACGACGTGACCAGGTCGCCCGTGTCCACCGCCTCCGTGGCGTTCGCCGCCTGCCGGGCGTCCTCGGCCACCTCGGCCGCCGTCAGGACGTAGCCCGTCTCGTCGTCCGAGGTGGAGCGGGCGAAGACCACACCGAACACCCGGCCGTCGGTGGTCAGCAGCGGGCCGCCGGAGTTGCCCGGGCGCACCGTCGAGCGGATCGAGTAGATCTCCCGGGTCACGCTCGCGTCGTTGTAGATGTTCTGGCCGGTCGCACGGACCCGGCCGGCCACCGTCGCGGCCTGGAGATCGAGGTCGCCGTCCTGCGGATAGCCGGCCACCACCGCCCGGTCGCCGCGCCGGGCGCCGTCGTCGAAGCGCAGCACGGGCGCCTTCAGATCCGGCACGTACAGCACCGCCACGTCCCGGTCCGGGTCGAACAGCACCACCCGCGCGTCGTACGTCCGGCCGACGCCGCCCACCCGCACGCCCGGGTGGTCGATGCCCGCCACCACATGGGCGTTGGTCATCACGTGCCGCGGCGCGTACACGAAGCCGCTGCCCTCGCGGCCCTGGGTGCCCGTGGCCCCCTCGATCTTCACCGTGCTCAGCTTCGCCGCGTCCGTGGCGGCCGCCGTGACACTGTCCCCGGTGGGCCGGGGCACCTCGGCCGTCGACTCGTTCTCGAACGGGTTGAACACCTGCGGGAAGCCCGCCTCGGTGAGCGCGGACGTGGCCCGCGAGAACCACGCCGGCGTGGTGTCCGGCATGACGTCCTGCACCGCGCCGAGCAGCCGTGAGTCGCGTATCGCGCTCGTCACCAGCGGAGTGGAGGTCACGCCGAGCACGCTCGCCGCGACCCACGCCACGAGCAGCACGGCGAGCGCGTTGGCCGCCGCCCCGCCGACGCCGTCGGCCACCCGCAGCGGACCCCGGTCCAGCTCCCGACGCAGCCGCAGCGCGAGCCGCCCCGCCAGCTCGTGCCCCACCACGGCCGGCACCAGCACCGTGAACACCGCCACGACCGTCGCCGCGGTCGTCCCCGGCGACACCAGGCGCATCACCCAGGGCAGGATCCACACGCCCACCGCCGCACCGCCCACGAAACCGGCCAGCGAGACGCACCCCGCCACCAGGCCGCGCCGGTAGCCGGAGCCCGCGTACGCCAGGATCACCAGCAGCAGCACGATGTCGAGCAGGTCCACGAAGCCGCCTCTCTCTCGCCCCCGGACGTGCGGGCCAAGGGCACCCCTGGGTACGCGCGCCAAGGGCCGGATGATCAGCCGTCCATCGAACCGGTCACCGCCGCGGTACCCCGGAAAACGCCCCGGACCGGGACGATGGTTCCACCAGGTGGCACACCACACATCGCGGACCGGTCGCGACGCGCCCACAGTGGGACTCATGCGTGTCGTGCGAAGAGCGCGCGAAGCCGTCCGGGCCCGCAGCGGTGCCCGGACCGCCGCCCGCGGCGTCCGCCCCCGGATACCCGGCCCCGCCCTCGCCGCGGCCGCCTGCCTGCCGGGCGTGGCCGCGGCCGCCGCCCTGGTGCTGTGCGCGGCCGGCGTGGAGCGTGCCGTCACCTCCCCGCGTCCCGCCACCCGGCCGCAGGCCGCCCACCCCGCGCCGCACACCGCGCCCCGGCCGCGGATCGTGCCCCGCGCGGCCTGGCTCGGCACCCAGGTCCGCGGCGCACAGCCGCCCCCGCGCTACGACGACCAGGTCGTCGCCGTCTTCGTCCACCACACCGACACCCCCAGCGCCTACGACTGCGCCGACACGCCCCGCATCATCCGGGACGTCTACACCGGCCAGACCGGCGGCCGGGACTGGGACGACATCGGCTACAACTTCCTCGTCGACCGCTGCGGCACCGTCTACGAGGGCCGCGCCGGCGGTGTCGACCGCCCGGTCACCGGCGCCCACACCCAGGGCTTCAACCACCGCACCGCGGGCATCGCCGCCATCGGCACCTTCACCGGGAGCACGCCGGTGCCGCGCGCCATGACCGACGCCATCGCCGCCCTGATCGCCTGGAAGCTCGGGCCGGCCGACGTCGACCCGCGCGGCCTCGCCCACCTCACCTCCAGCAACAGCGGCAGCCGCTTCCCGCGCGGGGCCGTCGCCGACCTCCCCGTGGTCGCCGCCCATCGCGACGCCTACGAGACCACCTGCCCGGGCGCCGCCCTGATCGCCCGGCTGCCGGAGATACGGCAGCGGGCCGCGGCACTGCAAGGCAGGACCGCCCGGTGACAAGGCGGCCGGTCCCGGGCGGCGGCCCGGCTCACTCGCGGAAGCGGTACCAGAGCTTCGGGTAGCGCTCCGCGAGGACACCCTCGTCCTCGAAGTCGACCGGTGTGCCCGCCGGTTCCGAGGGGGCCGGCGGAATGCCCAGGTCGGGGGCGACCGTGCCGGTGAGCTGTTCGTAGGCCTCGTCGGCGGCGTAGCCCAGCTCCTCGCCGTCGCCGTCGATCTCCTCGTCGAAGTCGCCCAGCAGGTCCGCGAGCGCGTCCGGATCGTGCAGGGCGCCCTCGAACACCTCCCGGCCCTGGCCGATCAGCCAGCACCGGAAGAAGTCGAAGGCGTCGTCGCTCGCCCCGTCCAGCAGCACCCAGGCCGCGCCCCACAGGTCCCAGCGGTAGGCGCGGTTGTAGCGGACCTCGAAGTGACGGGCGAAGTCGAGCACCGCCTCGGGGTCCTGCTGGAGCAGCCGCTCGACGAGCAGGTCCGCCTGTTCCTCCGGGTCGCCCTCGGCGGCCTCGCGAGCGGCGTCGATCAGCTCCCAGAACTCCGTCTCGTCCATCACGGGTCCAGCATCCTGCGTCGGGGACGGGGGCGCACGCGGAGTGCGCCGCATCGTCACGGACGGGCGCTCGCCGCGTCACCTGCGCCGTCGTACAGCCGCGCCAGCCGTGCCGCCTCCTCGGCGAACCGTGCGCGCAGGCCCGCCGGGGCCAGCACCTCCGCCTCGGCCCCGAGCGCCCTCAGCTGGGTGTGCGCGACCTCCTCGGACTCCACGGGCAGCGTCACCGTCACCCGGCCCTCGCCGTCCGGCTCCCCGGCCGACGCCAGCGCCTCCCGCGCGGACACCGCGTCCACGGCCCACCGCAGACCCCGCACCCCCTCGGGGGACAGCCGTACGACGACCTCGGTGCGCAGCAGCGAGCGGGCGAACCGCTCGGAGTGCTCCGCCCAGAAGCCGGGCAGGTCGAAGTCCTCGTCCCGCGTGAAGCGCTCGTCACCGGCCGCGACGGCGGAGAACCGGTCGATACGGTACGTGCGGTACGCCCCGTCCTCGGGCACCCGCGCGCACAGGTACCAGACCCCCGCCTTCAGGACCAGCCCGTACGGCTCCAGCACCCGCTCCACCTCGCGCTCGCCCCGCCGGTAGCGGGCCGTGACCCGGCGGTCGTCCCACACCGCCTCCGCGACCGCAGGCAGCAGCCGAGGCGTCTCCGGTTCCCGGAACCAGGCCGGCGCGTCCAGATGGAACCGCTGTGCCGCCGTACGGGAGGCGTCGCGCAGCGACGGCAGCAGCGCGGCGGACACCTTCAGCCGGGCCGCCGAGGCGGCGTCCTGCAGCCCCATCTCCCGCAGCGCCCCCGGCACCCCGGACAGGAACAGCGCCTCCGCCTCGCCGCGCGCCAGCCCCGTCAGCCGCGTGCGGTACCCGCCGATCAGCCGGTACCCGCCGGCCCGGCCCCGGTCCGCGTACACCGGGACGCCCGCCTCGCTCAGCGCCTGCGCGTCCCGGGTGACGGTCCGCTCCGACACCTCCAGCTCCCGCGCCAGCTCGGCGGCGGTCATCGAGGGCCGGGACTGCAACAGCAGCACCATCTTGATCAGGCGGGCAGCACGCATACGGCCATCATGCCGGGACCCACCGACGACGAAGGGGTACGGCGGCTGCCGTACCCCTTCACCGTGCGACCGGCGTGCTTACAGGCCGTACTTCTCGCGGGCTTCCTTCACCGACGCGGCCTTGACCTCGCCGCGGCCGGCGAGCTGGGCCAGCGCCGCGACGACGATCGACTCCGCGTCGACGCCGAAGTGGCGGCGGGCGGCCTCACGGGTGTCCGACAGACCGAAGCCGTCGGCGCCCAGCGAGGACCAGTCCTGCTCCACCCACTGCGCGATCTGGTCCGGGACCTGGCGCATGTAGTCGGAGACGGCCAGCACCGGGCCCTCGGCGCCCTGGAGCGCCTGACGGACGAACGGCACCCGCTCCTCGCCGCGCAGGAGAGCCGCGTCGGCCTCCAGCGCGTCCCGGCGCAGCTCCGTCCAGGAGGTCGCGGACCACACGTCGGCGGCCACGCCCCACTCGTCGGCGAGCAGCTGCTGCGCCTTGAGCGCCCAGTGGATCGCCGTGCCGGAGCCCAGCAGCTGGATGCGCGGGGCGTTCGCCGGGACGGTGACGCCCGCCGACTCCGCCGTGTTGAAGCGGTACAGGCCCTTGACGATGCCCTCGTCGATGCCGAGGCCCTGCGGCTTCGCCGGCTGCGGCATCGGCTCGTTGTAGACCGTCAGGTAGTAGAAGACGTTCTGGTCCTCACCCGGCTTGGCCTCGCCGTACATCCGGCGCAGACCCTCACGGACGATCACCGCGATCTCGTAGGCGAACGCGGGGTCGTAGCTGAGCGCGGCCGGGTTGGTGGCGGCGATCATCGGCGAGTGGCCGTCGGCGTGCTGCAGGCCCTCACCGGTCAGCGTGGTGCGGCCGGCGGTGGCGCCGACGAGGAAGCCGCGGCCGAGCTGGTCGCCGAGCTGCCACATCTGGTCGGCGGTGCGCTGCCAGCCGAACATCGAGTAGAAGATGTAGAACGGGATCATCGCCTCGCCGTGCGTCGCGTACGACGACGAAGCGGCGATGAAGTCGGCCATGGAGCCGGCCTCGGTGATCCCCTCGTTGAGGATCTGGCCGTTCTTGGCTTCCTTGTAGTACATCAGCTGGTCGCGGTCGACCGGCTCGTACGTCTGGCCCTTGGGCGAGTAGATGCCGAGGGACGGGAAGAGCGACTCCATGCCGAAGGTGCGCGCCTCGTCGGGGACGATCGGCACCCAGCGCTTGCCGGTCTCCTTGTCGCGGACCAGGTCCTTGACCAGGCGGACGAACGCCATCGTGGTCGCCACGCTCTGCGAGCCGGAGCCCTTGTCGAAGGCGGCGAACGCCTTCTCGGCCGGGGCGGGCAGCGGAGCCAGCGCGTGCGTGCGGCGGGCCGGGGCCGGGCCGCCGAGCGCCGCGCGGCGCTCCTGGAGGTAGCGGACCTCGGGGGAGTCGGCGCCCGGGTGGCCGTAGGGGACCACGCCGTCGACGAAGTCGCTGTCCTTGATCGGCAGCTCGAGCAGGTCGCGCATCGCCTTGAACTCGTCCACCGTCAGCTTCTTCATCTGGTGGTTGGCGTTCTTCGACGCGAAGCCCTCGCCGAGGGTGTGGCCCTTGACCGTCTGGGCCAGGATCACGGTCGGCGCGCCCTTGTGCTCGACGGCGGCCTTGTACGCGGCGTAGACCTTGCGGGCCTCGTGGCCACCGCGCGAGAGGTGGAAGCACTCGAGGATCTTGTCGTCGCTGAGCAGCTTCGCCATCTCGGCGAGCGCCGGGTCGGCGCCGAAGAAGTCCTGGCGGATGTAGGCGGCGTCGCGGGTCTGGTACGTCTGGATCTGCGCGTCCGGTACCTGGCGCAGCCGGCGTACGAGCGCGCCGGTGGTGTCGAGCGCGAACAGCTCGTCCCACGCGGTGCCCCACAGCGTCTTGACGACGTTCCAGCCGGCGCCGCGGAACTGGGCCTCCAGCTCCTGCACGATCTTGAAGTTCGCGCGGACCGGGCCGTCCAGGCGCTGCAGATTGCAGTTGATGACGAAGGTGAGGTTGTCCAGCTCCTCACGGGCGGCGAGCGCGAGGGCCGCCGTCGACTCCGGCTCGTCCATCTCGCCGTCGCCGAGGAACGCCCACACGTGCGAGGCGGAGACGTCCTTGATGCCGCGGTTGGTGAGGTAGCGGTTGAAGCGCGCCTGGTAGATCGCCGACAGCGGGCCGAGGCCCATGGAGACGGTCGGGAACTCCCACAGCCAGGGCAGGCGGCGCGGGTGCGGGTAGGACGGCAGGCCGTGGCCGGCGGCCTCCTGGCGGAAGTTGTCCAGGTGGGCCTCGGTCAGGCGGCCGTCCAGGAAGGCGCGGGCGTAGATGCCGGGGGAGGCGTGGCCCTGGATGTACAGCTGGTCGCCGGAGCCGTCGCCCTCCTTGCCCTTGAAGAAGTGGTTGAAGCCGGTCTCGTAGAGCCAGGCCGCGGAGGCGAAGGTGGCGATGTGGCCGCCGACGCCGTGCTTGGCGCCGCGGGTCACCATGGCGGCCGCGTTCCAGCGGTTCCACGCGGTGATGCGGGCCTCCATCTCCGGGTCACCGGGCAGGCCCGGCTCCGCGGAGGTGGGGATGGTGTTGACGTAGTCCGTCTCGAGGAGCTTCGGCAGGGCGATGCCGGCGCCCTCGGCGCGCTCCAGCGTGCGCCGCATCAGGTACGCGGCCCGGTGCGGCCCGGCCGCCTTGGCGACGGCGTCCAGGGAGGCCTGCCATTCGGCGGTCTCCTCGGGGTCGCGGTCCGGGAGCTGGTCGAGCTCGCTCGGCTGGATGGCGTTGGGGTCGGTCATGTCGCCGCCTTCCTCAGTCGAAGGGGGGTTCCCTCACAGTGAAGGGTTCGGAGGTGCCCTTGGTCTTTGGCAGGACAGGGCTCAAGAACTTCGGTGGAAGTCCGTCGGTGACTCTAACTCCGTGATCGATGATCGATCAAAGGGTTGAGGGCGAAAACCTCTTGATCACGAGAAAGTAGGCACGGGGTGCCTCCGGCGGTGGCACGGGGTGACGGTGCGAGTGGGCTGTTTGTGCAGGTGAGCGGGGTGGGGCTCGGGTGGTTGCGTTGGGGTGGAGGTGGGGGCTCGGGTGGTGCAGCGGGATGGCGGGGGCCGGGGTGGGGATCGGATGGTGCGGCGGGGTGTCGGGTGTGGGCGGTGCGTCTCGGGTGGTGCGGTGGGGTGGCGGGTGCCGGCCGTGGGTGGCTGGTCGCGCAGTTCCCCGCGCCCCTTTCAGGGGCGCTACGGGCACCCGGCGCAGGCCGGTCCCCCCGTGCTCCCTCAAGCGCGCTGCGGGCACCCGGCGTAGGCCGGTCCCCCCGTGCCCCCTCAGGGGCGCGGGGAACTGCGCGATGGGGGTCCGGGGGCGGAGCCCCCGGGGACGGGACGGGTAGGGGCGGCGGGGGCGAAAACCAGGGGGCTGCAGGGCAGGCCACCGGCCGGCGGAGCGGAAGGCACCCACACGCGGGGGGCGCTGCCAGGGAAGGGGGCGGCAGCCGTACGCGCGGGGCGGCACAGCCCGGAAACCGGGCGGTGGCCCGGCACGCCAGGACGGTGCCAGGAGACGGGGCGGCAGCCCTACGCGCGGGGCGCGCAGCCCAGCACGTGGGCCTTCACCAGCTCCGCGATCCGCGGGTCACGGCGCTGGAAGGCCTGCACCAGCTCCTCGTGCTCCTCCGCGTACGACTGCTGCACCGTCCCCAGCCAGCGGATCGACAGGGCGGTGAAGACCTCGATCCCGAGGCCCTCCCAGGTGTGCAGCAGGACGGAGTTGTCGGCGGCGCGGACCAGCTCGCGGTGGAATCCCACGGTGTGCCGCACCTGGGCCGTGCCGTCGGCGTTGCGGTCGGCCGCGTACAGGGCCGTGACGTGCGGCTGGAGGACCGAGCAGTCCACCGCCAGCTTCTCCGCCGCCAGCTCGGCCGCGATGGCCTCCAGGCCGGCCCGCACCGGGTAGCTCTCCTCCAGGTCGGCCGCCGTGAGGTTGCGTACCCGCACGCCCTTGTTCGGGGCGGACTCGATCAGCCGCAGCGACTCCAGCTCACGCAGCGCCTCGCGGACCGGAGTCTGGCTGACCTCCAGCTCGGTGGCGATCCGGCGCTCCACGATCCGCTCGCCCGGCTGCCAGCGCCCGCTGACGATTCCCTCCACGATGTGCTCGCGGATCTGTTCGCGCAGCGAGTGGACGACGGGCGCGGTCATGAGAGCTCCTTAGGGAGGGCTGACATGTAGACAATACGGCGGCTTCGCTCCGCGGGGAGGGCGTGCAGGGGTGTCTTTGCGCAGGTGAGACCAGGGTTACACGCCGTGGGCCCGGCGGGGCGCCCACTGACCCGGGTTCGTCCCAGGTCGGGCGGGTGCGGCTCGTATGTGGCCGGTCGCGCAGTTCCCCGCGGCCCGGGGGCGGTGCGGGCGCCGGTCACAAAGGCGGCGCCCCGCCCGGAGGACTCCGGACGGGGCGCCGTACTGCCTGACCTCACTGGACTCAGAGGCCGAGCTCGACCTCGAACTCGCCCGCCTCCAGGATCGCCTTGACCGCGGTCAGGTAACGCGCGGCGTCGGCGCCGTCCACCAGGCGGTGGTCGTAGGACAGGGTCAGGTAGACCATGTCGCGGACGCCGATGACCGTGCCCTCGGCGGTCTCGATGACGGCCGGACGCTTGACCGTGGCACCGATGCCGAGGATCGCGACCTGGCCCGGCGGCACGATGATCGTGTCGAAGAGCGCACCGCGCGAACCGGTGTTGGAGATGGTGAAGGTCGCACCGGACAGCTCGTCCGGGGTGATCTTGTTGGCGCGGACCTTGCCGGCCAGCTCCGCCGTCGCCTTGGAGATGCCCGCGATGTTGAGGTCGCCGGCGTGCTTGATGACCGGGGTCATCAGGCCCTTCTCCGAGTCCACCGCGATACCGATGCTCTCGGTGTCGAAGTAGGTGATCGTGCCCTCGGCCTCGTTGATCTTGGCGTTGATGACCGGGTGGGCCTTCAGCGCCTGAGCGGCGGCCTTGACGAAGAACGGCATCGGGGAGAGCTTGACGCCCTCACGCGCGGCGAAGGAGTCCTTCGCCTGGGCGCGCAGCCGCATCAGCTTGGTGACGTCGACCTCGACCACCGAGGACAGCTGGGCCTGCTCGTGCAGGGCCTTGACCATGTTGTCGCCGATGACCTTGCGGATCCGCGGCATCTTCACGGTCTGGCCGCGCAGCGGGGAGACCTCCAGCGCGGGGGCCTTCTTCGCGGCGGCGGGAGCGGCGGCGGCCGGAGCCGGCGCGGCGGGAGCCTTGGCGGCCTCGGCGGCGGCCAGGACGTCCTGCTTGCGGATACGGCCGCCGACGCCGGTGCCCTTGACGGTGCCGAGGTCGACACCGTTCTCGGCGGCGAGCTTGCGCACCAGCGGGGTCACGTAGGCGCCCTCGTCGGTCGCCTGGGTGGCGGTCGGCGCGGTGGGTGCGGCAGCCGGGGTGACCGGAGCCGGGGCCGGGGCGGGCGCCGGGGCGGCGGGCTGGGCCGGAGCCGGGGCGGCAGCGGCGGGCGCGGCCGGAGCGGCGGGGGCCGGGGCCGGGGCCGGGGCCGGGGCCGGGGCGGCCGGCTGGGCCGGGGCCGCGGGGGCGGCCGGGGCCTCGGCGGCGGGCGCCGGAGCCGGGGCCGGGGCGGCGGCCGGAGCGGCACCCGCCTCACCGATGACGGCGAGCTTGGCGCCGACCTCGGCGGTCTCGTCCTCGCCGACCACGATCTCGAGCAGCGTGCCGGAGGCGGGCGCCGGGATCTCGGTGTCGACCTTGTCGGTGGAGACCTCGAGCAGCGGCTCGTCGGCCTCGACGGAGTCGCCGACCGACTTCAGCCAGCGGGTGACGGTGCCCTCGGTGACGGACTCGCCGAGCGCCGGGAGGACCACGTCGGTGCCCTGTGCGGAGGAGGCGCCGGAGGTGGCCTCGGCGGACGGGGCCGGGGCCGGGGCGGCCTGCTCGGTGGACGGCGCGGCCGCGGCGGGCTCGGGGGCCGGAGCCGGAGCCTCCTCGGCGGCGGGGGCCGGAGCGGCAGCGGGGGCGCCGGTGCCGTCGTCGATGACGGCCAGCTCGGCGCCGACCTCGACCGTCTCGTCCTCGGCGACCTTGATGGAGGCCAGGACACCCGCGGCGGGGGAGGGGATCTCGGTGTCGACCTTGTCGGTGGAGACCTCGAGCAGCGGCTCGTCGGCCTCGACGCGCTCACCCTCGGCCTTCAGCCAGCGGGTGACGGTGCCCTCGGTGACGCTCTCACCGAGCGCCGGAAGGGTTACGGAAACCGCCATGGTTTCGGTTGCTCCTTACGAGTTGCGGAAAGTCTGTGTCGTCGCGCCCGAGGGCTGATCAGTCGTGCGCGTGCAGCGGCTTGCCGGCCAGCGCCAGGTGGGCCTCGCCGAGCGCCTCGTTCTGCGTCGGGTGGGCGTGGATGAGCTGGGCGACCTCGGCCGGCAGCGCTTCCCAGTTGTAGATCAGCTGGGCCTCGCCGACCTGCTCGCCCATGCGGTCGCCGACCATGTGGACGCCGACCACGGCACCGTCCTTGACCTGGACGAGCTTGATCTCGCCGGCGGTCTTGAGGATCTTGCTCTTGCCGTTGCCCGCCAGGCTGTACTTCAGAGCGACGACCTTGTCCGCGCCGTAGATCTCCTTGGCCTTGGCCTCGGTGATGCCGACGGAGGCGACCTCCGGGTGGCAGTACGTCACCCGCGGGACACCGTCGTAGTCGATCGGGACGGTCTTCAGACCGGCCAGCCGCTCCGCCACCAGGATGCCCTCGGCGAAGCCGACGTGCGCGAGCTGCAGCGTCGGGACCAGGTCACCGACGGCGGAGACGGTCGGAACGTTGGTGCGCATGTACTCGTCGACGAGGACGTAGCCGCGGTCCATGGCGACCCCGGCCTCCTCGTAGCCCAGGCCCTGGGAGACCGGCCCGCGGCCGACCGCGACCAGCAGGACCTCGGCCTCGAACTCCTTGCCGTCGGCGAGGGTGACCTTGACGCCGTCCTGGGTGTACTCGGCCTTGTCGAAGAAGGTGCCCAGGTTGAACTTGATGCCGCGCTTGCGGAAGGCACGCTCGAGCAGCTTGGAGGAGTTCTCGTCCTCGACCGGGACGAGGTGCTTCATGCCCTCGATGATCGTGACGTCGGAGCCGAAGGACTTCCACGCGGAGGCGAACTCGACGCCGATGACACCGCCGCCCAGGATGATCGCGGACTTCGGCACGCGGTCCAGGACGAGGGCGTGGTCGGAGGAGATGATCCGGTTGCCGTCGATCTCGAGACCCGGCAGCGACTTCGGCACGGAGCCGGTCGCGAGCAGGATGTGGCGGCCCTGGACGCGCTGACCGTTCACGTCGACGGAGGTGGCCGACGACAGGCGGCCCTCACCCTCGATGTAGGTCACCTTGCGGGAGGCGACGAGGCCCTGCAGGCCCTTGTACAGGCCCGAGATCACCTCGTCCTTGTACTTGTGGACACCCGCGATGTCGATGCCCTCGAAGGTGGCCTTGACGCCGAACTGGGCGCTCTCGCGCGCCTGGTCGGCGATCTCGCCCGCGTGCAGCAGGGCCTTGGTGGGGATGCAACCCCGGTGCAGGCAGGTACCGCCGACCTTGTCCTTCTCGATCAGGGCGACGTCCAGGCCCAGCTGAGCCCCGCGCAGGGCCGCGGCGTAACCACCGCTACCACCGCCGAGGATCACTAGGTCGAAAACGGTGCTGGCGTCGTTCGCCACGTCACGTCCTCCATGCATGTGCGCCGTACGCCGGTCGTCGATGACCGGCAGGCGGCTGGTGTCCGGCCGCTCGTTCTTCGGCCCTCGGGTAGGGGCCCTGTCCTGCCGGGCTCCATCTTTGCACTTGTCGGACGAGATCGAGACGCCGGGCCGGTGTGTGAGACGTCCCACGTTGCCTTGCGGAGAACGGGGCGGCGGCCGACGTGAAGGGGCGCGGGGGGCTGCGCGACCAGCCCCCCACGCCCCGAAAGCCGCCATATGACGGATATGACCTTTTCCATGGGTGAACGTCGTCCGACGGTCACCCGGGATCACAGGTTCAGCCGAGATCCCCGGCAGCCGCCAGCTCGGCGACCCGGACCAGCGTCCGCACCGCCGTGCCCGTGCCGCCCTTCGGCGTGTACCCGAACGCCCCGCCCTCGTTGAACGCCGGACCGGCGATGTCGAGGTGCGCCCACGGGATGCCCTCGCCGACGAACTCGCGCAGGAACAGACCGGCGACGAGTCCGCCGCCCATCCGCTCGCCCATGTTCGCGATGTCGGCGACCTGGGAGTCCATGCCCTTGCGCAGGTGCTCCGGCAGCGGCATCGGCCAGGCCGGCTCGCCGACCTCCTCCGCCGCCTCGTGCACCGCGGCGCGGAACGCGTCGTCGTTGGCCATGACGCCGAACGTCCGGCTGCCGAGCGCCAGCATCATCGCGCCGGTCAGCGTGGCCACGTCGATGATCGCGTCCGGCTTCTCCTCCGACGCGGCCCACAGGGCGTCGCCCAGCACCAGCCGGCCCTCGGCGTCGGTGTTGAGCACCTCGACCGTCTTGCCGCTGTACATGCGCAGGACGTCACCGGGGCGCACGGCGGAGCCGGAGGGCATGTTCTCGGCCAGCGCCAGCCAGCCGGTGACGTTGACCTCCAGACCCAGGCGCGCGGCGGCGACGACGGCGGCGAACACGGCCGCCGCACCGCTCATGTCGCACTTCATGGTCTCGTTGTGACCGGCCGGCTTCAGCGAGATGCCGCCCGAGTCGTAGGTGATGCCCTTGCCCACGAACGCGAGGTGCTTCTTGGCCTTGGAGCTGGTGTACGACAGCTTCACCAGGCGCGGAGCGGCCGCGGAGCCGCCGCCGACACCGAGGATGCCGCCGTAGCCGCCCTTGGTGAGCGCCTTCTCGTCGAGCACCTGCACCTTGATGCCGTGCTCCTTGGCCGCGGTCTGGGCGATCGCGGCGAAGGACTGCGGGGTGAGGTCGTTCGGCGGGGTGTTGATCAGGTCGCGGGCCCGGTTCAGCTCCTCGCCGACCGCGGTGGCGCGGGCCAGCGCGCCCTTGAACGCGGCGTCGCGCGGCTTGCCGCCGAGCAGCACGGCCTCGGCGAGCGGCGCCTTGCCGTTCTTGGCCTTGGCGCCGTCCTTGCCGTTCTGCTTGTACACGTCGAAGGAGTACGCGCCCAGCAGCACGCCCTCCGCGACGGCGCCGGCGTCCGCGGCGTCGGTCAGCGGCAGCGCGAACGCGGCCTTCTTCGACCCGGTCAGGGTGCGGGCGGCCACGCCGGCGGCCCGGCGCAGCGCCTCGGCGTCGTACGTCTCGTCCTTCTCCGGCTCCGCGCCCAGGCCGACCGCGATCACGAGCGGTGCCTTGAACCCGGCCGGCGCCGGCAGCTTGGTCACCTCGCCCTCGGCACCGGAGGCCCCGAGGGTCTCCAGGACGGCGGCGAGCCGCCCGTCGTAGGCCTTGTCCACGGCCTCGGCGCCCGGTGCGACGACCAGGTCGCCGGACTTGGATCGGGTGCCCTTGGCGACACCGATCACGATCGCGTCGGCCCGCAGACCGGACGCCGCGGCGGTGCTGAGAGTGAGAGCAGTCACGGTGGTGATATCTCGCTTCCGATGTGAAGTTCCTGCGGCCGAGTGGTGTGGGTTCGACCGGACCCGACGGCCGACACTAGATCCGGGTCCGGAAGGCGGTCCCCACCGGGGGTCCCCGACCGGCGCGGCGAACCGGCGGGACACCCTGGAGGGAGCCTACGCTCGCGGCCCCGTTCGCTCACTCCTGCGAGCGTTCACCTGTCGGTGGCGTCGTGGCCATTTCCCGATCCTCGCACCTGATGACCTGAGTCACACTCATCGGGTTCCGGTGAGCACCGACCTCACCGCTTCGCATCATTTCCACGGATCCTCCGCGTACCGGCCACAACGGGCGGGGGGCCCTGGGGGGGAGAGGACCACATGGCGCACAGTGCGCGCAGAACCACGGCTGCCCTGGTGACGGCGGCGGCCACGATGGCGCTCGGGCTCGCGGTGCCCGGCGCGGCGGCCGCCACCACGCCGCGCATCGACTTGAAGGTGCTGGTCGTGGACGACGGGAGCAGCACCGTCGCCGCCCTCACCGACCAGCTCAGGAGTACCGGCATCCCGTACACGGCCGTCGACCTGAACGCCGCGGACCGTCCGGTGATCGACGCGGCCTTCCTCGCCGACACCACCGGCTCCACGCCCCGGGCCCGGTACCAGGGCGTGGTGCTGCCCGACGAGGCCCCGTTCGGCTCGCCGGCCTCGCCGGAGCAGCTCGCGCTGGAGGCGTACGAGAGGACGTACGCGATCCCGCAGGTCGACGCCTACACCTGGGCGCACCCCGAGGTGGGCCTGGACTACACCAGCGACGGCGGCTGGGCCGGCACCCTCGACGGGCAGGGCGCCCAGATCACCGCGGCCGGCAAGGGAGGCTGGTTCGGCTACCTCGACGGGGCGTTCACCTTCGAGGACAACTCGCCCTACGTCCAGGAGAGTTACGGCTTCGTGGCCCGCCCCCGCGCCGGCTTCACCTCCTACGTCGACACCGCGGTCCCCGGCTCCGCCACACGGGGCAGCCTGGTCGGTGAGTACGCCCACGACGGCCGCCGCGAGCTGGTCGTGACGTTCGCCTACAACCGCTACCAGCAGCAGTTCCGGCTGCTCGCCCGGGGCATCGTGGAGTGGCTCACCCAGGGCGTGCACCTGGGGCGGTCCCGCAACTACTTCGCCGTGCACGTCGACGACGTCTTCGCCCCGGACAGCCGCTGGGACGCCGCGCGCAACTGCACGCCCGGCGACTTCGACTGCGCCGGCGGCGACGGGGCGGGCACCACCCCGATCCGGATGACGGCGGACGACGCCGCCTACGCCGCCCAGTGGCAGCGCGACCACGGCTTCACCCTCGACATGGTGTTCAACGCCGGGTCGGGCGAGGAGTGGAAGAGCGAGCACGGCGGCACCGACGCCCTCGCGGACAAGCTGCTCGCCGACAAGGCGCAGTACCGCTGGATCAACCACACCTACACGCACCAGTACCTCGGCTGCGTCCAGGACACCACCACCGTGCCGTGGGCCTGCGCGAAGAACGCCGACGGCTCCACGCAGTGGATGAGCCGCCCGGACATCTCCGCGGAGATCCGCGACAACTACAACTGGGCCGTCGCCAAGGGCCTTCCCCTGGACCGCGCGGAACTGGTCACCGGCGAACACTCGGGCCTCAAGACGCTCCCGCAGCAGCCCGCCGACAACCCGAACCTGGCCGGCGCCCTCGCCGACAACGGCGTGAAGTGGACCGCGTCGGACAACTCCCGCGAGCCCGAACAGCGGCCCGTCGGCACCGCCCTGACCGTGCCGCGCTACCCGATGAACGTGTACTACAACGCCGGCACCAAGGCGGAGATGGCCGACGAGTACAACTGGATCTACACCTCCCGCGCCGACGGCGGCAGCGGCATCTGCGAGAACAACCCCACGTCCACCTGCCTGGCCGGCCCGCTGGACACCGCCACCGGATACGACGACGTGATCGTCCCGCAGGAGGCGCGCACCGACCTCGGGCACGCGATCTCCAACGACCCGCGCCCGCACTACGCCCACCAGTCCAACCTGGCCGAGGACCGCATCCTCTACCCCGTGCTGGACGAGGTGCTCGCCGGATACAAGGCCCTGTTCGCCGACAACACGCCCCTGGAGAACCCGCGTCAGAGCGCGATCGGCACCGAACTCCAGCGCCGCGCGGCCTGGCAGTCGGCCCTCGCGAACAACCGCGTCACGGCGTACCGCACCGGCACCACGGTGACGGTCACCGCACCGTCGGGAGTCCAGATCCCGGTGACGGTCCCGGAGGGCACGAAGAAGCAACTCCTCCTGGGCACCGCCACCTTCGGCACGCCGTACGCGGGGGAACGCTCGGCGTGGACCACACCGGAGCTGCTGCAGTCGTCGGTCACGTTGAAGCTGCCGTAGGGGGAGCGCCCCTCGAAGGGGCGCGGGGAACTGCGCGAGCCACCACGAAGGACCCGCAGCCGGGGCCGGGCGCGCAGTTCCCCCGACAGATCCGCACAACAGGGGGGAAGCGGCGCAGCCATGCGCGTCACCATGCTCACCGAAGGTACCTACCCGCACGTCCACGGAGGGGTCAGCACCTGGTGCGACCAGCTCGTCAAGGGCATGCCGGAGGTGACGTTCGACCTGATATCCCTCACCGGCACCGGCCGTGAGCCCGTCACCTGGGAACTGCCGCCCAACGTCCACCGGCACACCAGTGTGCCGACCTGGGGCCCGCGCCCCGGCCGCAAGAGCCCGCCCCACGGCAGGGCCAGGCGCCGCTTCACCGACGCCTACGAGCAGCTGCTGCTGTCCTTCCTCGACCCGCACGCGGGATGCGACTTCGGCGAGGCCCTCACCGAGCTGGCCCGCCTCGCCCGCGACGGGCGGCTCCCCGCCGCACTGCGCACGGAGGGCGCGCTGCGCTCGCTGATGTGGATCTGGACGATGCCGCACCTGCCGACGGCCCGCGCCCGTCCCACCGTGCACGACGCGCTCACCGCGACCGACCTGCTGGAACACGCGCTGCGCCCGCTCGGGGTGCGCGTCCCCGAGGACTCCGTCGCCCACGCGGTCAGCAGCGGTCTGGCCACCCTGCCGGCGGTCGCCGCCCGGGCTCTGGACGGCGTGCCGTTCCTGCTCACCGAGCACGGCATCTATCTGCGCGAGCGCTACCTCGGGTACCGCGGCGACAGCCAGCGCTGGCCGGTGAAGGCGTTCATGCTCGGCTTCTACCGCGAACTCAACTCACACGGCTACCGGACGGCCGACCTGATCACACCCTGCAACCAGTACAACAGCCGCTGGGAGGAGCGCGGCGGCGCCGACGTGAACAAGATCCGCACCGTGTACAACGGCGTCGACCCGCACGCCTTCCCGCACGCCGGCCCCGAGCCGGACGTCCCCACGCTCAGCTGGTGCGGCCGCATCGACCCGATCAAGGACCTGGAGACCCTGCTGCGCGCCTACGCCCTGGTGCGCGCCGAACTCCCCGAGACCCGCCTCCGGCTCTTCGGCCCCGTCCCGCCCGGTGGCGAGTCCTACCGCACGCGTCTGGAGAAGCTCGCCGCCGAACTCGGCGTCACCGACGGCGTCACCTTCGAGGGCCGTATCACCGAGGTGTGGCGCGCCTACGCGGCCGGCCACGTCGTCATGCTGTCCTCCATCTCCGAGGGCTTCCCCTTCTCGATCATCGAGGCCATGTCCTGCGGCCGTACGACCGTCTCCACGGACGTCGGCGGAGTGCGCGAGGCCGTCGGGGACACCGGGCTCGTCGTCCCGCCGCGTGAGCCGGAGAAGATGGCCGCCGCCGCCCTCACCCTGCTGCGGGACGACCGGCGGCGCCTGGAGCTGGGGGCGCTGGCCCGGCAGCGGGTCATCGACCGGTTCACCCTGAAACGCTCGGTGGACAACTTCCGCACCATCTACCAGGAACTCGCCGGGCTGCCCGAGGTGTACGAGCCGACGGTCGAGACGGTCGCCGACTGGACCGCCGAGCTGCGCGACCCCTGGTACGCGGCCGTGGCGACGGACGGGGCCGGCTGGTGAGCGGGTCGGTCTGGCTGCCGCCCGGCGCCCGCCCGCAGACCCTGCCCGCCGTACCGCGCCAGCGCACCACCCCGGCGTGGGCCGGACCCGACCCGGTCGACGAACTGGCCGCACAACTGGAGGACTTCATCGCGGCCGCCGTCCACCCGGACGAGATAGCCGCCCTGCTGGAGTCCGACGGCCTCTCCGACGACCGGATACGCGAGCGGTACGGCGTGAAGAGCTCCTTCGCCCTCGCCGAGGAACTGTACGACCGCGTCGAACGCCGCCATCCCGAGCCGCAGGGCCCGCCCCACGACCCCTGGCAGGCCGGACTGCTCGGCTGCCTGCTGCGCGGTGTGGTCTTCGCCCTGCCCGGCTTCGCCTACGTCCTCGGCGGCCCCCTCCTGGCCGGCCCGCGCGACGGCCTCGGCCTGCCCGCGGGCACGCTCACCCTCCTCGCGGGCGCCCTGACCGGCTGGATGTGGAACCAGGGCCTGGCCCACCGGGCGTACTCCTGGCTCGGCCTCGGCGACACCTCCGCCGCGCGCCGCTCGCTGCTGCTGGGCGCCCCGGCGGGCGCGCTGCTCGGCACGCTGGTCGCCCTCGCGGTCGGGGGCACCGCCCACCCGGCCGCGCCGGCCTTCGCCGCCGGGCAGTCCTGCTACCTGGGCGCGGCCACCGCCCTGCTGGTCCTCGGCCGCGAACGCGCCCTGCTGGCGGCGCTCGCGCCGATGGCGGCGGGCGCCGCGGTGTCCCTGGCCACGCCGGTTCCCGGGCCGGTCAGGCCGGCCCTGCTCCTCGGCTCCCTCGCCGCCGTCGCCCTGCTCGCGCTGCGCGAGGTCGCCCCGGCCGTCAAGGACCTCGGCGAGGGGAGCTGGGCGGCCGGTCTGACCGCGCTGCTGCCCTTCGGCGGCCTCGGCGCGGCCCCCGCGCGCGATCGCGGGGCGCCGCTGTGGCTGACGGGCTCCCTGCCGTACGCGCTGTTCGGTCTGGGCAGCGGGGTGCTGGTGCTGTACGCAGCGCTCGGGGATGTGCTCGCGGGGGAGGCGCACAGCGCGATCGCCGCGCCCGCCGCGGTCGCCCTCACCCTCAGCATGGGGCCCGCGGAGTGGCTGCTGTACCGCTTCCGCAGCGGCAGCCTCGCGGGGCTGCGGTCCACCAGCAGCCCGCGCGCGTTCTGGCGGCGCACCGCGCGCACGGTGGCCGGGTGCCTCACCGGCTACCTCGCCGTGCTGCTCGCCCTCGCCCTGGCCACCACCGGGCTGTGGCCGCACTCCCCGGGCCCGAGCGGCCCGCGCCTGGCGGGCCTGCTCCTGCTGGGCGTGGTGCTGTGGACCGGTCTGCTGCTCCAGTCGTTCGGCGCGGTGCACACCGCGGTCGCCGTGTGCTGCCTGGCCGCCCTCGCGCAGAGCCTCGCCCTGGCCACGCACGCGGCGGGACCGCACCAGGTCGCCGTGGCCGTGTACGGCACGGCCGGGGCCGCGCAGGCGGTCCTGGTCTGCGTCCTGCTGGGAAGGGCGACCGCACACCGATGAGCACGACGACACCGAGGACACCGATGACCGGCCTGCTTCTCCCGTACTACGAACACCCCTCGGTCCGCCCCGCCGAGTGGGAGGCGATCCTCGCCGCCGCGCCCCGTCTGTACGGCGTGGTGCTCAACCCGGCGAGCGGCCCCGGCACCGCGCCCGACCCGGCGTTCGCCGAGGCCGCCGCACGACTGCGGGCGGCGGGGGTGCGCGTGCTCGGCTACGCCGACACCGGCTACGCGCTGCGCCCGCCCGACGAGGTGGCGGCGGACCTCGCCCGGCACCGGGACTGGTACGGCGCCGACGGCGCCTTCCTCGACCAGGTGTCCGCCGGCCCGCACGCCCTCGCGCACTACCGGAGCCTGTCGGCCGCCGCGTGGCGCGCCGGGTGCCGCACGCTGGTCCTCAACCACGGCACGTCCCCGCACCCCTCCTACGCCCGGATCGCCGACGTGCTGGTGACCTTCGAGGGCACCTGGGAGACCTACCGCGACCTGCCGGCGCAGCCGCCCCACGACGGCGTGCTCACCTGCCACCTGGTGCACGGGGTGCCGCCGGGCGCCGGCTGCGCGGCCCTCGCCCGGGCCCGTGGCGCGGCCCTGCACTGCGCGGTGCCCGGTGGCGGAGACCATCCTTGGGGTACGTTGCCGCACGCCCTGGAGCCCGCCCGGTGAAACGCCCCCTCCTGCTCGCCGTACTCCTGCTGTCGCTGCTGGCGGCGGGCTGTACGTCCGCCTCCGACGACAAACCCGCCGGCCCCGGCCGCACGCCCGCGGCCGCCCGCTGGCAGCCGCGGCCCGGCACGCCCTGGCAGTGGCAGCTCAGCGGCCGTCTCGACACCTCCGTCGACGTGCCCGTCTACGACATCGACGGCTTCGACCACCCGGCGGCGACCGTGGCCGCGCTGCACGCCCACGGCCGCAAGGTCGTCTGCTACCTGTCCACCGGCGCCTGGGAGGACTGGCGGCCGGACGCGGAGAAGTTCCCCGCGTCCGTGCTCGGCAAGGGCAACGGCTGGGACGGCGAGCGCTGGCTCGACATCCGCCGTACGGACACGCTGGAGCCGTTGATGGCGGCCCGCCTCGACCTGTGCCGGGACAAGGGCTTCGACGCGGTCGAGCCGGACAACATGGACGGCTGGGCCAACGTGACCGGCTTCCCGCTCACGGCCGCCGACCAGCTGCGCTACAACCGGCTGATCGCGCGGCTGGCCCACGAGCGGGGTCTGGCGGTCGGCCTGAAGAACGACCTCGACCAGATCCCGGAGCTGGTGGGCGACTTCGACTTCGCGGTGAACGAGCAGTGCGCGCAGTACGGCGAGTGCGCGCGGCTCACCCCGTTCGTGCGGGCCGGGAAGGCGGTCTTCCACGTCGAGTACGAGGTGCCGACGAGCCGGTTCTGCGCGGCCTCGCGCCGCCTCGGACTGAGCTCGATGCTCAAGAAGTACGAGCTGGGGGCGTGGCGCCGGCCCTGCTGAGACCCAGTCCCGTCACCACCGTCCCGGCGATCCGGTCGGCCAGCGAGCGGCGGCCGGGGAAGAACACCGGCAGCGCGTTGACCAGGAACAGCACCACCGCGAGCGCCCACACCAGGAACGACAGCGCGAAGTGGCCCTCGATCAGCAGCACACAGGCCACCGCGTACACGGCGACGTCGGCGGCCGTGGTGACGGCGGCACGCAGCGCGGCCCGGCGCGGGGCGGTCTGCGCCACCCGCAGGCCGAGCAGCCCCTTGCCGACCGTGCGGCCGAGCAGGGCGAGGCAGGCCCACTGGTAGGCGAACGTGACGAGCACCAGCACCGCGAATGCCTGCTCCACGTACAGCACCACCTTGTGCCACAGCGACGACCCGAGGTGCTCGGAGGCGCCGAGCACGTCACCGCGTGAGGTCACCAGGTCCAGGCCGCCCCGGGTGGCCAGCTCGGGCACGTCGGTGACGAGCGCGGATATCCGGTGGAAGGTGAGCACCGCGAGCGCCGACGCCGCCGCGACGACGAGCGCGAAGTCGATGAACCAGGCCACGGCACGGCGCAGCTTGGGCATGAGGGTCCCCCGATCGATCATGGTCCGTGTACGGCGGAAGAGGTTACCGACCCAGGCAGAACACCAGCAGGGCGACCGTGCCCGCCGTCTCCGCCAGCGCGCCGAACACATCACCGGTGACCCCGCCGAAGCGGCGGACACAGTGCCGCAGCAGGAGTTCGGCGGCGCCGAGCGCGAGCAGCACCGCGAGGGCGGCGCGCAGCGCGTCGTGGGCGCCGAGGAGGGCGCCGCCCGCCGCGGCGGCACCGGTGACCAGTACGGCCGCGAGCAGCGCGCCGCCCGCCGGGACCACCCCGGCGACGGCGGCACCGAGCCCTTCGGGGCGGGCGGCGGGGACTCCCTGCCGGGCCGCCAGCGTCAGCGCCAGCCGGGCGGTGGCCGCCGAGACGAGGGCGGCGAGGGCGCCCCGGCCCCAGGAGCCGCCGTAGAGCTGGGCGAGCGCCGCGACCTGCGCGAGCAGCACGAAGATCAGGCTCAGCACACCGAACGGCCCGATGTCCGACTGCTTCATGATCCGCAGCGCGTCCTCGGCGGGTTTGCCGCTGCCCAGCCCGTCCGCGGTGTCGGCGAGCCCGTCGAGATGCAGTCCCCGGGTCAGTACGGCCGGTACGGCGGCCGCGGCGACGCAGGCGAGCGGTGCGCCCGCGCCCAGGCCCAGCAGCGCGAGCGCGCAGCCGGCGGCCAGGGCGCCGACGACGACGCCGGCGAGGGGCGCCGCCAGCATGCCGCCGCGCGCGGCTCCGCGGTCCCAGCGGGTGACGGTGACCGGCAGGACGGTGAGCGTGCCGAAGGCGAACCGCAGGCCGTCGAGGGGGGAGGGGGTCGTGGACACCGGCGCAGGGTATCCGGGGGCGGCGCGGGCACGGACGGCGGCCGGGGACGAGCGCGACTAAAGTGCGGATATGGGGCATTGGTGGGTGCGCAACATCGTCGAGCCGGGCAAGCTGCCCCTGCTCCTCGCCCTGGCCTCCTTCGTGCTGACCTTCCTGGTCACGCGGTTCATCACCCGGCTGATCCGGGCCGGCAAGGGGCCCTTCGGCAACGTCAAGGCCGGCGGGGTGCACGTCCACCACGTGGTCCCCGGTGTCGTCCTCACCGTCGTCGGGGGCTTCGGCGCGGTCGCCAGCGGGCGGCACGGCTTCGGCGCGGGACTGTGCGCGGTCCTCTTCGGCATCGGCGCCGGGCTCGTCCTGGACGAGTTCGCGCTGATCCTGCACCTCGACGACGTCTACTGGAGCGAGGCGGGCCGCAAGAGCGTCGAACTCGTCGTGTTCACCGCCGCGCTGGTCGGACTGGTCCTCGTCGGTTTCTCACCCTTCGGCGTCAACGACGTCAGCCAGGGGGAGCTGCAGGACCGGGGCCAGGTCATCCTGACCGTCGCGGTGAACTTCGTCTTCTCCCTGATCGCCCTCGTCAAGGGCAAGGGCCGCATGGCCGTCCTCGGCGTCATCGTCCCGTTCATCGCCCTGATCGGTGCCCTGCGGCTGGCCCGCCCCGGCTCCCTGTGGGCCAGGCGCTTCTACGGCCGCCGCCCCCGCGCCCGCGCCAGGTCCGAGCTGCGGGCCTACCGACACGACCGCCGCTGGTCCCGGCCCCGCCGCGCCTTCCAGGACTGGATCGGCGGCAGGCCGGACCCCGAGCCGACCCGGGCCGTCGAACGCCGGTGACGCCGGCGCCACTGCGCCGCCGCGCACAGCACCACCACGCCGGCGAGCGCGGCCAGGTGCTCCTTGCCGGCCAGGTTGTCCTTCACCAGCACCTCGGCGATCATCGCCAGCGTCACCGCGGCGGCCGTGACATGGGCCCCGTAGCGCCAGCACAGGTACACCGCGAGACACACCACGGCGGCCGACGGGCCCGTGTCGACGACCCTCGCGTCGGAGGCGGGCAGTCCGAGGGGAGCGTGCGGGCCGAGCCGGATGCCGAGGCGGGCGTAGAGGGTGCCGGCCAGCGTCGCGGCGTAGGCGATGCCGAGCGTGCGCCACCAGCCCAGGCACAGCTCGGCGATGCCGAACACCAGCAGGATCTGCGCCAGCGCGCCCCACACGGGCAGGTCGAGCGCGGGCACGAACACCGACAGCGGGGTGCGCAGCAGCGACAGCCACAGCGGGTCCTCGGCCCGCACCGCGCCGACGTCCTGCACGAAGCCGAACCCCCAGGGCTGGTTCTGCACGACCTGCAGCACCGCCGTCAGGCACACCGCCGACAGCGTCATCGGAACCGCCCGCCGGCGTCTCTTGAGCAGCGGCTCGCGCACGGTGACGTACAGCAGTCCCCATTCGGCGCGGGCCCAGCGGGCGAGGTGCTTCATCTGCGGGTCTCCAGATGTGTACGGTGCAGCCACTTCGGCAGTCCCGGCGCTTCGAGGAACCCCTCCGCCCGCGCGGCGGCGATGCCGATGCGGGGCAGGTCCGCGCTCTTCTCGAAGAGCAGGAACCGGGGCTCCCAGATGGGCCGGTACTTCGCGTTGGCGCGGTAGAGCGACTCGATCTGCCACCACCGGGAGAAGAAGCTGAGCAGCGACCGCCACAGCCTCAGCACCGGCCCGGCGCCGAGACGTGCGCCACGTTCGAAGACCGAGCGGAACATCGCGAAGTTGAGAGAGACCTGGGTGACCCCGATCTCGCGGGCCCGCCGCAGCAGCTCGATGACCATGAACTCCATCAGACCGTTGTCGGAGTCCCGGTCCCGCCGCATCAGGTCCAGGGAGAGCCCCTTCGGACCCCACGGCACGAAGGACAGCAACGCCCGCAGCCGGCCCTCGGCGTCATGGCACTCCAGCATCACGCACCGGCCGTCGTCACCGTCCCCGAGCCGTCCCAGCGCCATGCTGAAACCCCGCTCGGTGGCACCGTCCCGCCAGTCGTCGGCCCGCCGCACCAGGTACGTCATCTCGTCCGCCGGAATGTCCTCGTGCCGCCGGATCCGCACCGTGTACCCGGCCCGCCGCACCCGGTTGCAGGCCTGCCGGACCGTGCGCATGGCCCGGCCCTCCAGCGTGAAGTCGGCGACCTCCACCACCGCCTCGTCGCCCAGCTCCAGCGCGTCCAGGCCGTGGCGCGCGTACACCGTCCCGGCCTCCTCGCTCGCCCCCATCACCGCCGGGATCCAGCCGTGCGCGCGGGCCTGCGCCAGCCAGGGCTCGATCGCCCCGGGCCACGCCTCCGGGTCGCCGAGCGGATCACCGGACGCCAGCGACACCCCGCCGACCACCCGGTAGGCGACGGCCGCCTTGCCCGTCGGCGACCACACCACGCTCTTCTCGCGGCGCAGCGCGAAGTAGCCGAGCGAGTCGCGCTCCCCGTGCCGCTCCAACAGCTCCCGCAGCCCCTTCTCGTCCTCGGCGGTGAGCGGGTCGACGGCCCGCCGCGAGCGGAACGCGGCGTACAGGACGGCGAGGACCAGGGCCGTGCTCAGCACGTTGACCGCCACGTCGACCCAGGTGGGCGTGGACAGGCCGGGGAAGCGGGAGTCGTCGGCGGCGACCGAGACCAGGTGCAGGGTGCCGTACCACCAGCGCGAGGCGAACGTCGAACGGCCGGCGTCCGCCGCCTGGTTGGTGACCGTCACCAGCAGCGCCGCCAGCAGGGACGCGGCGAGTCCGCCACCGACGGCGACCACGGCGGCGAGCCGCGGGTTGGACCGGTCGCCCTTGGCGTAGAACTCACGCCGGCCGGCGAGGAGCGAGGCGACGAAGACAGCGGTCAGGGCCAGTGACACCCAGTTCTGCGCGGAGTGCCGGATCTCCGGCAGCAGCGCCATGGCCAGGGCGAACAGCGCGAGGAACGCCCCGCCGAGCACCAGGTTCAAGATCCACGCGGCCCGTTTGCGCCGCCGCATGGTGACGGCCAGGAACGCGGTGAAGACTCCTGACGCGAACCCGGCCGTCAGCAGATACGGCGTGAAGAGGTTCTCCTGGTTGTGCCGCCGCACGTCCTGCCCGAGGGAGACCCACACCGCGCTCAGGAAGTTGACGAAGGCGACGGCACGCAGATACCAGACGGCGAAGGCGGCGGCCCGACGTGCGATGCGGCTCTCTCCCATGACGGGGGATCATATGGCCGCCGTTGAGGTAAACCGCCCTATTTGGGCCGTACGGGGTGGTCGCTACTCCTCGTCGGGTTCGCCCGCCGCGTCGACGGCGCGGCCCACGCCCGCGTCGACCGTGCCGCCCCCGGCCTCGTCGTCCTCGGAGCCCTTGCCGTCCTCGTCGTCCTTGCCGTCCTTGCCGTCCTTCTCCGGCAGCTCCGCCGCGAGGGCCGCCGCGGCCTGCACCAGCGGCAGCGCGAGCAGGGCGCCGGCGCCCTCGCCGACCCGCACGCCCTGGTCCAGCAGCGGCTCCAGCGCCATCCGGTCCAGCGCCTTGGCCTGCCCCGGCTCCCCGCCGGTGTGCCCGGCCAGCCACCAGTCCGGCGCCCGGAACGCGATCCGCTGCCCGACCAGCGCGCACGCCGCGCTCACCACACCGTCCAGGATCACCGGCACCTTGCGCACCGCGCACTGCAGCAGAAAGCCCGTCATCGCGGTCAGGTCGGCGCCGCCCACCGTCGCCAGCAGCTGCAACTGGTCGCCCAGCACCGGCCGGGCCCGGCGCAGCGCGTCCCGGATCGCCGCGCACTTGCGCATCCACGCCAGGTCGTCGATGGCCAGCCCGCCCCGCCCGGTCACCACCGACGCGTCGGTCCCGCACAGCGCCGCGACCAGCACCCCGGCCGCCGTGGTCCCGCCGACGCTGAGGTCACCGAGCACGATCAGATCGGTGCCGGAGTCGGCCTCCTCGTCGGCCACGGCGACCCCGGCCCGGAACGCGGCCTCCGCCTCCTGAAGGGTGAGCGCGTCCTCGACGTCGATCCGGCCGCTGCCGCGCCGCACCCGGTGCCGTACGACGTCCGCGGGCAGCTGCTCCGGCGCGCAGTCCAGCGCCATGTCGACCACCCGCACCGGGACGCCGAGCCGCCGGGCCAGCACCGACACCGGCCGGGCGCCCTCCAGCACGTCCCGCACCAGCGCGGCCGCGGTGCCGGCGGGGCGTGCCGACACCTCCAGCCGGGCGATCCCGTGGTCGCCGGCGAACAGCACGAGACGGGGACGCTCGACGGGACGCACCGGCACGACGCCCTGCGCCGCGGCCAGCCACTCGCCCAGTTCGTCCAGGCGTCCCAGCGCTCCGGGCGGCACGATCCGGCGCTCCCGGCGGGCCTCCGCGTCGCGTCGCACCCCGCCGTCGGGCCGCTCGATGAGATCGGTGAAGTCGTCGAGATTAAGCGAGCTCATTCGCCGAACAGTACCGGCCCCGGTCGAACACGACCGCGCCACGCCGTGACCCCGCGGGCACGGCGTCGTTGCACCCCGGAAGACGGTCCCGTACGTTCCGGTTTGCACGGATTGTCGTATGGGAGGCGCCGATGTCGACCGTTCCGCCCCAGCCGGCCGTTCCGCCCATGCCGACCCTCCCGCCCACCCCGCCGGTGCCGCCCGCGCCGCGTGCGCAGTGCCCGTGGTGCGGCTCGGCGCTGCTGACCGGCCGGCGCAGCCTGCGGGCACTCGCCCGCCGCGTGGCACGCCTCACCCCGGAGCCCGAGAGCTGGCTCGACGTGGGCACCGGCGACGGCGCCTTCCCGGACACGGCACGGGAGTTCTTCCCGTACACCTCCTTCGACGGCGTCGACCCCGCCCCCCGTGTGCTGTGGGCGCGCGCCGCGGAACGCGTCGAGGAGGCCTACGTCGGCCCGCTCACCGACACCGGACTGAGCGACCGCTACGACGTCGTCACCGTGCTCCACCACCTGGAGCACAGCGCCGACCCGCGCCGGGAACTGACCGCCGCCCTCACCGCCCTGCGCCCCGGCGGCCTCCTCGTCGTCCGGCTCCACACCCGCAACAGCCCCTTCCACCCCGCCGACGTCCACACCGAACTGACGGACCGGGGCTGCACCCTGCTGACGAAGAGACCCCGCGGCTGGTCACCGGCCCACCGCGTCATCGCCCGCAAGAACTGACCGCCCCTCACCCCCGCAGCACCAGCGCCTGCCCGGCCACGACCAGCACCACCTGCTCGCACTCACCGGCCACCGCCGTATTCAGCCGCCCCAGCTCGTCCCGGTACCGCCGCCCCGACGCGGTGGCCGGCACCACGCCGGAGCCGACCTCGTTGGACACCAGCACCACCGTCCGCCGCGCCTCACGCACCGCCCGGGCCAGCTCCGTCACCCGCTCGCGCAGCGCCCGCTCACCGCCACCGGCCCACGTGGCGTCGTCCCACGCCCCGACCGAGTCCATCGCGTGGGCCAGCCACAGCGACAGACAGTCCACCAGCAGCGGCGGCCCCTCCTCCGCCAGCAGCGGCACCACGTCGACCGTCTCCGCCGTGCGCCACGACGCCGGCCGCCGCTCCCGGTGCAGTTCCACCCGCGCCGCCCACTCCGCGTCTCCGTCCCGGGTGCCGCCCGTCGCCACGTACAGCACGTCCGGGAAGGCCTCCAGCCGCCGCTCCGCCTCCACCGACTTGCCCGACCGGGCACCGCCCAGCACCAGGGTGCGCCGCGGTACGTCGGGCACGTCCTCGTACGCCCCGACCACCAGCGTCGTCCCGTCCGGCACCGCCCGCGCGCCCGCCGCCGCGAGCCGCCGCGCCAGCTCGCGGCCCGGCGGCACGTCGTGGTCGAGGTGCACCGCGACGACGTCCGTCGTCGGCGCGACCGCTCCCACCGCCCGCAGCCGCGCCAGCGCGTCCGGCCGCCCCACGACGTCCGCCAGCACCATGTCGTACGGCGCCGCTTGAGCGGACCCCGCCTCCAGCCCGGCCGGCGCGCAGCCCGGAGGCAGATACAGCAGCCGCTGCCCTTCGGGACCGGTCACCGCGTAGCCCGTGCCCGGCGTGTCCATCGCCAGCGCCCGCACCCGATGCCCCGTCAGCAGCGCCAGCTCCCGCCCGTCCGGCACCCGCCCGGGCTGCGGCAGCCCGGCCGGCACCTCCACCGGCGGCCCGTCGTGCGGATGCGACAGCAGCACCTGCCGTACCCCGCCCAGCGAATGCCCGGCCCGGGCCGCCGCGAACGCCGCGCCCGGGGTGAGATCCAGCAGCAGGGTCCCGTCGACCAGTACGGCGGTCGCCGCCCGCGCGTCACCGCCGAGCGAGGTCGCGCAGATGGCGCAGGGACAGTCGGGGCGGGGCAGTCCCGCGGGGGCACCGGTGCCGAGCAGAGTCACGTCCACGTCATGATTTTCTCCGCTCGGCGCCCGTCGTGCGTGACGGAGGCCCCCCCCGGGGGAAGCAAACAGCGCAGCACGGCCCGCACTTCGGCCGATGATGTCCGCTCTCTTGGCGGCCCACCGGGCCGAGCGCATACGCTGCGCCTGGAGCCGGACCAAGATCCGGCGTCCGCCGGAGCAGGTACTCACACCCGGGAGGCGTACATGGCGGCATGGACGTGGCGGTTCGAGAAGGCCGACGGGACGGAGGTCCAGCCCGCGGTGCAGCCGGAGGAGTTCACCACGCAGGGGGACGCCGAGTCCTGGATCGGGGAGAACTGGAAGGCCCTGGCCGAGGGCGGCGCGGACCAGGTGCGGCTGTTCGAGGACGCCACGGAGATCTACGGCCCGATGAGCCTGCACGCGGACGAGGCGTAGGGCAGCCGGTGTCCCGGGGGCGGGCGGACCGCCCCGGGGACACCGGCTCACTGCTCTCCGAGCGTCACGTCCACCGTCTTCTCGCGGCCGTCCCGGGTGTACGTCAGCGTCGTCTTCTGGCCCGGCTTGTCCCCGGCCAGCGCCTCGGCGAGCGAGGTGATGGTGGTGATGGAGGTGCCGCCCACCTTGGTGATCACGTCCCCGGCCCGCAGGCCCGCCTTGTCGGCGGCGCCTCCGCTCTTGACGTCGACCACCACGACCCCGGCGGGCTGGAAGCTGTCGTCGACGAACGTGCGGGCGGTGATGCCGAGGGCCGCGCGGCCCGAGTCGGTCACCTTGCCGCTGCTGACGATCTGACCCGCGATCGTCTTCACCATCGACGCGGGGATCGCGAAGCCGATGCCGGGTGCCGAACTGCCGCCGAGCTGCGGGTCGGTGGCGGCCAGCGTCGGGATGCCGACGACCTGCCCGTCCAGGTTCACCAGCGCGCCGCCGCTGTTGCCGGGGTTGATGGCCGCCGACGTCTGCACCATGTTGGCGATGGTGGCGCCCGTGCCGCCGCCGCTGCTCCCCTCGGTGACGGTCCGTCCGGTCGCCGAGACGATGCCCTGCGTCACGCTGGACGACAGACCGAGCGGCGACCCCATGGCGAGCACGATCTGCCCCACCTCCACCTTGGCCGAGTCGCCGAACGTCGCCGCCCGCAGCCCGGCCGGCACCTTGTCCAGCTTGACGACGGCGAGGTCCTGCTGCGGGTAGGAGGAGACCAGGGTCGCGGTGAGCGGTTCGCCGCTGTTGGCCGTCGTCACCTTGAAGGTCTTCTCGTCGCCGACGACGTGCGCGTTGGTGACGATGTGTCCCTTGTCGTCGTACACCACGCCGGAGCCGAGCTCGTTGCTCGCCTGGATCTGCACCACCGACGGCAGGACCTCCCGGATCACCCTCAGGTAGTCCGACTGGAGATCGGTGCCCTCCCGGGCGGCAGCGGCGGGCTGCGCCGCCTGCGTCGTCGCGTGCTCCTTCTCACCGGACGCACCGCCGCCGGAGCACCCGGCCACCAGGACGGCACCGCACACACAGGCGGCGACGGCGAACCGGACACGGGCGACAGCGGCACGGGAAACGTCCATGGCCCGAGTCTCGGGCCCGGGTGCTCCACCGGCCCGCGCAGCTCACCCGAACGAGCGAGACGCGGTACCCGGCGGCCGCGCACCCCGTCCCGGGGATTCCCTGACACGGGCCTCACGGGCACGCGGTGGCTTGCGGTGGTCCCGGCGTCCGGCTCACGCGGGTGCGGTTCGCCCGCCCGGCGGCCGGTGGCTGCGGTGGCCGTGGCGACGGGCGCGGCTCGTCGGCCCGGCGGCCGGTGGCCTGCCCCGCGTGGTCCGGGTGACCGGCGCGCGTGGGTGCGGCTTGCCGCTCGGCTGCCGGTGACCCGTCGTGGATGCTGGGCGCCGGGCGGCCGTGGCTGTCAGCCGCGCACCCCGCACAGATGCAGCAGCGCCGCGACGCCCCGGTAGGGGTCCGTGCGGCCGGCCTTCTCCTCGACCGTCAGCAGCGTGTCCAGGTCGGCCGGCGCCTGAGCGCCGTCCGCCGCCGTGTCGGTGAAGACCCGCACGCCGTACCAGCTGTGCAGAGGCGCACCGATCCCGGCGAGCGTGGCCGTCAAAGTCGCCAGCCGGTCGGCGCGTACGTCCATGCCGAGGCGGTTGCGATAGGCGGTGGTGTCGAACGCGGCCAGCGCCGCTGACCACTCCCCGGACAGACCCGGCCGCATCGCCAGCGCGTCGCCGTTGCGCACCAGCAGCGACAGCAGCCCGCCCGGGGCGAGCATCCGGGCCAGCCCCGCGAGCAGCGGGTCGGGCTCCTCGACGTACATCAGCACGCCGTGGCACAGCACCACGTCGAAGCTGCCCGGCAGGAAGTGCACGCCGGTGTCGCGGCCGTCCCCCTCGATGATCCGCATCCGCTCCCGGATGCCCTCCGGCTCACCGGCGAGACTCTCCCGGGCCGCGGCGATCATCGTGCGGTCCTGCTCCAGACCGGTCACCTTGTGCCCGGCACGGGCCAGCCGCAGCGCCTGCGTGCCCTGGCCCATCCCGACGTCGAGCACCCGCAGCCGCTGCCCGATGGGGAACCGCCCGGCTATCTGCTCGTCCAGCTGCCGCGCCACCAGTTCCTGGCGGACGACGTCCCGCAGCCCGCCCAGCTTGCTCAGCCAGGCCTCGGCCGCGCCCCCGGTGAACGGTGTCGTGCTCAGGGCCGCTCTCCGCGCTTGACCTGCGGCTTGGGCAGCCGGAGCCGGCGCATCTGCAGCGAGCGCATCAGGGCGTAGGCCACCGCGCCGCGCTTGGGCGTGTCGGGGAAGCGCTCGGCCAGCCGCTTCTTCAGCCGGAAGCCCGAGAGGATCGAGTCGAGCACGATCAGCACGATCACGACCAGCCACAGCAGCAGCGCGATGCTCTGCAGCGAACCCACCCGGACCATGCTCAGTACGAGGATGACCACGGCCATCGGGAGGAAGAACTCCGCGATGTTGAACCGGGAGTCGATGAAGTCGCGCGCGAAGCGGCGCACCGGGCCCTTGTCGCGGGCCGGCAGATAGCGCTCGTCACCGCTGGCCAGCGCCTGGCGCTGTCGTTCCATCGCGACGCGGCGCTCGTCGCGCTGCCGCTTGGCGGCCTCCTTGCGATTCGTCGGCGTGGTGGCGACGCTGCGGCGCTGGGAACGGGCCTCACTCCGCTTGGGAGTGGGCCTGCCCTTCGGGGCCTGCGGGTCGCGGGGCTGCTTGGAGAGGTCTACCGCCGCCTGGTCGGCGCCGGGGGCCTTCTCTTCCTTGGCACGGCTACGGAACACAAAATCCAAGGGTAAGGGCATGACGGGCATGGACCCCAGCCCGCTGGGGAACGATCCCGCAACACCAGACGTCTGTACAAGGACAGAAGGGGCGCCGCTGGACGCCGCGGTCGGGGTCCGCTCTCCTCCCTCCGCCGGAGCGGTGTCCACCGCAGTCGTCCTTGGGGATGAGCGCATCCGTCCCCGAACAGTGCGTCAATGGAGGCAGGGCCCGTACTGTGGGTCTTGTCGCAGAGCTGGAGCCGGAGTCCGTCAGAAGGGGGCGCGCGAAGCCCATGAGCGGTGTCATGAAGCGTATGGGGATGATCTTCCGCGCGAAGGCGAACAAGGCCCTTGACCGGGCCGAGGACCCGCGCGAGACCCTCGATTACTCGTACCAGAAGCAGCTGGAGCTGCTGCAGAAGGTCCGCCGCGGCGTCGCCGACGTGGCCACCTCCCGCAAGCGCCTGGAGCTCCAGCTCAACCAGCTGCAGCAGCAGTCCACCAAGCTCGAGGACCAGGGCCGCAAGGCGCTCGCCCTGGGCCGCGAGGACCTCGCCCGCGAGGCGCTGTCCCGCAAGGCCGCCCTCCAGCAGCAGGTGACGGACCTCGAGACGCAGCACGCGACCCTCCAGGGCGAGGAGGAGAAGCTCACCCTGGCGGCCCAGCGCCTGCAGGCCAAGGTCGACGCCTTCCGCACCAAGAAGGAGACCATCAAGGCCACCTACACCGCCGCCCAGGCCCAGACCCGCATCGGCGAGGCGTTCTCCGGCATCTCCGAGGAGATGGGCGACGTCGGCCTGGCCATCCAGCGGGCCGAGGACAAGACCGCGCAGCTGCAGGCCCGCGCCGGCGCGCTCGACGAGCTGCTCGCCTCCGGCGCCCTGGACGACCCCTCCGGCATGCACAAGGACGACCTCCAGGCCGAGCTGGACCGGCTCTCGGGTGGTACGGATGTAGAGCTGGAGCTGCAGCGCATGAAGGCCGAGCTGGCCGGGGGCACGTCCGCCGACCGGCAGGCCCTCGAGGGCGGCAACGGCCAGGCGCAGAACCAGCAGCAGCCGCAGGACACCCCGCGCTTCGACAAGCAGTAGGCGAGCGCCGAGAGCCCGGAGGGCGACATGGCCGACATGATCGTACGGATCATGGGGGAGGGGCAGGTGAGGCTGGCGGACAGCCACCTCACCGAACTCAACAAGCTGGACGACGAACTCCTCGCCGAGATGGAGAAGGGTGACGGTCCCGGCTTCCGCCGCACCCTGACGGCCCTGCTGACCAAGGTGCGCGAGCTGGGCACACCACTGCCCGACGACTCCCTGGAGCCGTCGGACCTGATCCTCCCCGCGGCCGAGGCCACGCTGGAGGAGGTCCGCGAGCTGCTCAGCGACGACGGGCTCATCCCCGGCTGACGACGACCGGTCACGGCGTCCCGCTGCCGCCCGGCACCGGGACGCCGTACCGTACTCAGGCGTGAGCACCCCCCGTACCCTCGACCGCGCCCGCTGCCGGCTCAAGGCGCACCCCGCGGCGTTCGACGCGGCGCTGGCCGCCGGGGTGCTGCTCTGCATGGTCGCCGGATCCTTCGTCGACCCGCACGGCGAGAACGGTGTGACCTGGGGCGTGCGGAGCCCCGCCCCGCTCAGCCTGCTGCTCATGACGATCGGCGCCGCGGCACTGGTGGCCCGCCGCCGGGCCCCGCTGCGGGTCCTCCTCGTCACCGGCACGGTCGCGGTCGTCGAATGCGTCACCAGCGACCCGCGCGCCCCCGTCGCGATGTCCGCCGTGGTGGCCCTCTACACGGTGGCCGCGACGACCGACCGCCCCACGACCTGGCGGGTCGGCCTGCTCACGATGACCGTCCTCACCGGCGCGGCGATGCTCGCCGGCCCACTTCCCTGGTACGCCCAGGAGAACCTCGGCATCTTCGCCTGGACCGGGATGGCCGCGGCCGCCGGCGACGCCGTCCGCAGCCGGCGCGCCTTCGTGCACGCGATCCGCGAACGAGCCGAACGCGCGGAACGCACCCGCGAGGAGGAAGCCCGCCGCCGCGTCGCCGAGGAGCGCCTGCGTATCGCCCGCGACCTGCACGACGTGGTCGCCCACCACATCGCCCTGGTCAACGTGCAGGCCGGAGTCGCCGCCCACGTCATGGACAAGCGCCCCGACCAGGCCAAGGAGGCCCTCGCCCACGTCCGCGAGGCCAGCCGCAGCGCGCTGAACGAGCTGCGGGCCACGGTCGGCCTGCTGCGGCAGTCCGGCGACCCGGAGGCCCCCACCGAGCCGGCACCCGGCCTCGACCGCCTCGACGAACTCGCCGGCACGTTCCGCAACGCGGGCCTGCACGTGGAGGTGGTCCGGGCGGACCAGGACACCACCGTGCCCGCCGCCGTCGGCCTGGCCGCCTACCGGGTCATCCAGGAGGCCCTCACGAACGTCCACAAACACGCGGGCACCGGGGCGAAGGCCGAGGTCAGCGTGGTCCGGGTGGGCCCCCGCATCGAGATCACGGTCCTCGACGACGGCGCGGGCAAGGAGGCCCCCGCGCCCGCCCCCGGCGGCGGCCACGGCCTCCTGGGCATGCGGGAACGCACCACGGCCCTCGGCGGCACCCTGACCACGGCCCCCCGCTACGGAGGAGGCTTCCGAGTCCACGCGACGCTACCGCTGACCCCTCCGGGAACCGCCCCGGGGTGACAACCCGCCCGCCGTTGTGCCTGCGGCGCGAGGGGGTGCGCTGTCGGCTGCGGGCGCGTCGTGGCCGGTCGCGCAGTTCCCCGCGCCCCTGGGTGTCCTCGGTGGCCGACCGCCCTGGTGGGACCGCCCGTCCCGGGGGGCGCGAGAGCCCGTGCGGGTGCGTCGTGGCTGGTCGCGCAGTTCCCCGCGCCCCTAGGGGGCTTCGGTTGCCGTCCGCTCCAGACGGACCGCCTGCCCCGCACCCGTAAGCCTGCCCCGGAAGGATGACGGGCCGCAGTCGCGTACGGCGGGGAGGGGACGGGGTGGGGGGTGTCCGCCCGCAGCGGCCGGCACCGAGACACTGAGCGCTCGTCGGGAACGGGCGGCCGGACCGAGGACGGACACCCCCCCCCCCCGCCCCCACCCAACA